>CAYRWE010000109.1:0-16513 GCA_964427655.1 uncultured Solibacteraceae bacterium
GAATCCTGCAGATTGTCGATATCGCACTCAAGGCCATCTCGCCCGCGGTGAACGACCCCACGACGGCCGTCGGCTGCGTGGACCAGTTGAGCCGTGTCCTGATCCGTTTTGCGGGGCGTGAGCCAACCGCGAGTTTGCTGTTTGATCCTCCCGGCGTGCTGCGCGTCATTATTCCCTGGATCTCCTTCGAGCCGCTCCTGCACTCGGCATTCGACCAGATACGCCTCTATTCCAAGTCGGATACGGCCGTGAGTCTGCGCTTGCTGCGGGCCCTGGGTGACATTGCACTTACCACGCCTGACCGGGAGATCCGGCGTTTACTCTATGATCGAGGGGAACGGATCGTGAATGGTTGCGCCGAAAAGCTGGGCGAAGAGGACATCCGGCCCATGCGCACCCGTCTGGCCAGGCTGGAGAACCTTCTGTCTGAGACGCCGCAGCCGGAGCTATCGCCTAAGGATGGAGCGTAGCGCCCGTTCAGCGCCAGCGGAACAGCTTCAAAGCCAGCGCGAAGCACACCACCAGCCAGACGCCCAGGATGCCCATCTGGGAAGCCACCTGCGCCAGGCTCCCGCCCTGCAACATGTTGGTGCGCAGGGCTTCGATCAGCGCTGTCAGGGGCAACGCGCGGATGGCCGGCTGCAGCGCCTCCGGGAAGCGCTGCGACGAAAAGAACACGCCCGAGACGATCCACATGGGCATCATGGTCACGTTCATGAGGCCCGAGGCCGCTTCGATGGTGCGTGCGCGCGAAGCGATCAGCAGCCCCAGCGCGCTGAATGCCAGCGAACCCAGCAGGCACAGCGCCGCCAGGCTCGCTATCGACCCTCGCACCGGCACGCCAAAGACCAGCCGCCCAAAGCCCGCCAGCGCCGCTACCTCGATCACCAGCAGCACCAGCCGCGAGAGCAGGAACGAGAGCAGATAATACGCGCGCGGCATGGGTGTGGCAACCAGCCGTTTCATGAGCTTCTTGCGCCGTGCGTCCACGATGGAGAAGCCAATGCCCCACATGGCGCTGCTCATCAGGTTCATGCCCAGAAGGCCGGGAATCAGGAAATCGATGTAGCGCGACCCCGGCTCGCGCACCGGCAGGTCGCGTGCGCCCACCGGGTCGGCGCGCCCCGCGGCTCTCTGGATGGCGCCATCCGCCAGCAGCCGCGCAGTGCGTCCCTCGGGATTGGTGTTATCGAAGCGGAAGATCACGGTGCCGTCCGGGCCGGGCGCGGCCACCAGCGCCAGCTTGCCTGTGCGCAGGGCCTGCGCGGCGGCCGCTTCGGAAAGCTGCTCCACGCTAAGGCCCTTTTCGGTGCCCAGCGCGCGCGCCAGCTCCGAAGTCAGCGCGCCCACCGGCAGCACCTCCGGCGGACGATTGCGGAACGCCAGCCCCAGCCCCGCCGCCAGCAGGATGGGGAAGACGAAGACCCAGAACAGGGCTTCCGGCTCACGCACGAATTCGCGGAAGCGCACCAGCGTAAGCTGGATCAGCGGATGGTCCGCCAGCGTGCGCCGCTCCTCGACGGCTGCTTCACTCATCGCGCAGGCGCCTCCCGGTGAGCGCCACGAAAACGTCTTCCAAGGTTGGGGAGTGCGTGCGCAGCTCGGTCAAGGGGACGCCCTGGCGGCCCAGTTCATCGAGCAGAGCGGGCACCGCGCGGTGCAGTTGGGTTACCTGCAAGCACACCGTGCCGTTTTCGGATTGCACCGCGCGCACGCCTTCCAGGCACTCCAGAAGGCGCATATCCACCGGTGTTCCGCTGGCCGCCGAGAACTCCACCAGGTGCTCCACGCCGATGGATGCGATCAGTTCGCGCGGCGCGCCCGCCGCGATCACCTTGCCGTGATCCATGATGGCCACGCGATCGCACAGCCTTTCCGCCTCGTCCATGTAGTGGGTGGTCAGCAGGATGGTGCGCCCGGCCAGGCGGAAGCGCTCCACCAGGTCCCAGACCTGGCGGCGCGCCTGCGGATCGAGGCCCGTGGTGGGCTCGTCGAGGAACAGCAGGTGCGGATCGCCCACCAGCGCGCAGGCCAGCGCCAGCCGCTGCTTCTGCCCGCCGGAAAGGTCGCCCACGCGGGCATCTTGTTTCTCCTCGAGCTGCACCAGCGCGACGATCTCGCCCGCCGGCGGTCCCTGGCGGAAGAAGCTGCGGAACAGGCGCACGGTTTCCCAAACCGTCAGCTTATCGGAGAGCTGGGTTTCCTGAAGCTGGATGCCCAGCCGCTGACGCAGTTCGGCGGCGTGGCGGGACCAATCGAGGCCCAACACCTCCACCTCGCCCGAATCGGCGGCCGTCAGCCCCTCGCAGATCTCGATGGTGGTGGTCTTACCGGCGCCATTGGGACCCAGCAGGCCGAAACACTCGCCCGGCCGCACCTCCAGATCCAGACCGTCCACGGCCACCACGTCTTTGTAAGTTTTGCGGAGCCGGCTAACTCGCAAGGCAGCCGGAGGCACGTCGACGGGCATACGTCCAGTATGCCGTGATTCTGTCTACTATGCCGTGAATCCCGGCGCTCGCGGAAGAGTATCTTGTGGGGCCGCTCTTACGCGGCTTTCCCGCTGCCGGAGTCCGGGATTGTGCCCGGCAGGCCCGCGTTCAGGGCATGCCATTGGGGCACCTGGCGCACATGCATGGGGTCCAGGCCGCGCGCGGGGCGGCGGTCGTCCCAGCCATTGGCGCGTGCTGGGAACATGACCCAGCCGAGGCCGATGGCATGGGCAATCCACTGCCCGGGATGCTGCGTGCTCGTGTATAGTTTGATCGGTCCGAAGGTTTCCGTTTCTACTTCGATGTCTTCTTCTTCGACCGCGAAAGACGAAACTGATGATCCCTTGCTCATTCCATGACGAAGATATCTGAAATTGTTGAGTATTTCAACGAAAACTATGCGGGAGCATAGATGTCCTCTTTGAGGGGAGTACAATCGAGACGGTAATGGTTCGTTTGACCCAATTGCTTGCGCTGACTGCGCTGGCCGCCTGCGCCAGCCCGGTCTACGAGGTCCGCGGCCATTTCAGCCCCGAAGCGCGCGCCTCGGTAGCGCTCGCGGCGGTCAACGGCCCGTTTGTGGCCGAGGTTCTGAGCGATGAAAACGGGCGCTTTAGTTTCAATAAGATATCAGCAGGAACCTACACCATTACAATAGATATCCCTGTCCAGGGCGAGGCCCACGCCACGGTCGAGGTGGGCCCCGGTACGGCCGATTCCGAAGGTCGCGTGGCCCTCATGCTGCGATTCCAGCCCTC
The DNA here is from genome assembly GCA_964427655.1 of uncultured Solibacteraceae bacterium. Taxonomy (GTDB): domain Bacteria; phylum Acidobacteriota; class Terriglobia; order Bryobacterales; family Bryobacteraceae; genus CAVQNQ01. The sequence goes on from CAYRWE010000109.1 coordinate 3,251, forward strand.
CGATTTCGAGGCCGGCAGCGCCCGCCGCCGCGCCAGCGTATCGGCCGGAGAGCTGGCCATCCCCGAAAAAGCCCTGCATGAATACGCGCAGGCCCGCGGTGACTTGGCCAAGCCGGATGCCGAGGCCGCCCGCCTGCATCTGGAACGCGCTGTCGAGATAGCGCCCCGTTTCGCAGCCGCCTGGAACGAGCTGGGCACCCTGGCATACAAGGAGCGCCATCTGGAGCGAGCCGAGGAGTGCTTCCGCGCGGCGCTCGCGGCCGAGCCGGATGCTTTCGAGCCGCTGGTCAACCTGGGCGGCGTGCTGATTCAACTGGGCAAGTTCGATGAAGCCATTGACCGCAACGTGCACGCTGTCCTGGCGCGCCCGAATGACGCCCTGGCCAATTCCCAGCTCGGCCTCACCTATTTTTCCCTGGGCCGCTACGACCTGGCGCGCAAGTACCTGGAGACGGCCCGGCGCCTGGATCCCTCGCACTTCTCCCAGCCGCAGCTCACTCTGGCGGAGATCGATCTGCGCGAGGGCCACAAGCGCGCGGCGGCCGACGAGTTGCAGGACTTTCTCGATCATCACCCCGACTATCCCCAAGCCGCCAAGGTGCGGGAAAAGATCGCCGAATGGCGCCAGTAGCGTGACGCTCCCCATCGACGCCCTCGTCCCGGATATCCTGGCTCACCTGCGCACGGCCCGCGCGCTGGTGGTCGAGGCGCCGCCCGGGGCGGGGAAGACTACACGCATCCCGCCCGCCCTGCTCGAACTGGATGGCCGCGACGTGCTGGTACTCGAACCTCGCCGCTTGGCTGCCCGCCTGGCGGCGCGCTTCGTATCCGCCGAACGCGGCGAGCCGCTCGGCGAAACCGTGGGCTACCAGGTGCGTTTCGAGGAGGTAGCTTCGCCGCGCACGCGCCTGCGCTTCCTGACCGAGGGCGTGCTCACGAGCCGGCTGCTCTCCGATCCGGCCCTGGACCGCGTGGGCACCGTAGTGCTCGACGAGTTCCACGAGCGGCATCTGGAAGGCGACCTGGCGCTGGCGCTGCTGCGGCGCCTCCAGCGCACCACGCGGCCGGACCTGCGCCTGGTGGCGATGTCGGCCACGCTGGATGCCGCGCCTGTAGCCTGCTACCTGGGCGATGCGCGGGTCGTGCGCGCCGAGGGCCGCCAGTATCCCCTGGAAATCGAGTACACGCCGCACTCCGCCGCCAGCCTGGAGGAGGAGGTGGCCGGCGCCCTGGAGCGGCTGGCCGCGCGCGGCATCGCGGGTCACGCGTTGGTCTTCCTGCCGGGAGCGGCCGAGATCCGACGCGCGCATTCCCGCTGCTCCGCGCTGGCCGCCCGCCACGGCTGGCTGCTTCTGCCCTTGCACGGCGATCAATCTCCCGAGGAGCAGGACCACGCCGTGCTGCCCTCGAAGCAGCGCAAGGTGATCCTCGCCACCAACGTCGCCGAAAGCTCCATCACCATCGATGGCGTCGGCGCGGTGATCGATAGCGGCCTGGCGCGCGTGGCCGGCCATTCTCAGTGGTCCGGCCTACCCACGCTGCACGTGGCGCGCATCAGCCAGGCCTCCGCCAATCAGCGTGCGGGCCGCGCCGGACGCACCGGTCCGGGATGCGCCATCCGCCTTTATCCGCTGGAGGATTTCGTGCGCCGGCCTGCGCACGACACCCCCGAGATCGCGCGCGCCGATCTGGCGCCCGCCGCTCTGCTGCTCGAAGCGCTGGGCGCCGGTGGTTTCGACGCGCTCGAGTGGCTGGACGCGCCTCCCGCCGCCGCCGTTGAGCAGGCTCGCACCCTTCTGCGCCAGCTAGGGGCCTTCGGGCCGGTCGGACGCGAAATGGCGCGCTACCCCGTGCATCCGCGCCTGGCCCGCCTGATGGTGGAAGCGCGCCTCCGCGGCGTGGCGGAAGATGGCTGCACGGTGGCCGCGCTGCTCAGCGCCGGCGAACGTCTGCCGGCCGGCGGCGGCCAGCCCGCGCGCTCGGATCTGCTGGCCCTCATGGAAGCCCGCTGGGAGCCGCGCACCGCCCAGACCGTGCGCCAGATCCGCCGCATGGCCGACCCGCCCCGGCAGCGCGGCCATGACGAGGACGCGCTGCTCATCTCCGTACTGGCCGCCTTCCCCGATCGCGTGGCGCGCCGCCGCCAGGGCCTGGAGCTGCAACTGGCCTCCGGCGGCCCGGCCCAACTGGCTCCCTCCAGCACCGTGGCCGGCTGCGATTTCCTGGTGGCCGTGGAGGCCGAGGACCGCCAGGACCAGAAGGCCCCGCTGGTGCGCCTGGCGAGCGGCATCCGCCCGGAGTGGCTGCTGGACCTGTTTCCCGAGCGCGTGCGCGCCGTCGAGCGCCTGGAATGGAACCGCGCGGCCGAGCGCGTGGAGGCTGTCAGCGCCCTGATGTTCGACCAGATCGCCATCGAAGAGAGCCGCGCCGTGTCCAGTTCCCCGGACGCCGCCGCGCTGCTGGCATCGAAGGCCGTGGAAGCCGGCCTGGCGCGCTTCGCCCCGCCCGAAGAGGTGGATGCCTACCTTGCGCGCGTCACGTTCGCCTCGGCGCACGGTGCGGTCGCGCCGCCTGCCACGGATGCCGTGCCGCGCGCGCTGGCGTCGCTTGCCGAGGGTCTGCGCAGCTTTGCGGAACTCGAAGCCGCCGCGCGCGGAGGCGGCCTGCTGCGCGCTCTCGAACGCCAGCTCACGCCGGCCGAGCGCCGCTTGCTCGGCGAAATCGCGCCCGAGCGCATCGCCCTGCCTCGCGGCCGTCCGGTGAAGGTGCACTACGATCCCGGCCAGCCCCCCTGGGTCGCCTCCCGCCTGCAGGATTTCTTCGGCATGCGCGAGACCCCCGCGGTGGCCCGCGGAGCCGTCCCGCTGGTGGTGCAACTGCTCGCGCCCAGCCATCGCCCCGTACAGGTGACCAGCGACCTGGCGGGTTTCTGGCAGCGCCTCTACCCGCAGGTCCGCAAGGAGCTGGCGCGCCGCTATCCCAAGCACGCCTGGCCGGAGAAGCCGGTCTAAGGGGAAATCACAGCGGGTCGCGCGCCACGCCTCCCCCTGAAGGTCATGTCGTGTCGCGCGGCTGCGTCGCGTCCCCGGAGCCGATGATATTCTGATTGAGGAGAATGCGTGCATGGGACTTTGGAAAGGCATAGTCATCGGTTTTATTGCGGCGCTGGTATTGCTCGCCGCGGGCGCCTACTGCTATTTCGCATTCGGAATGGCCCCCGTCGCGACCGCGTCGAAGCCCATGCTCTTTGAGCGCTATCTGGCCCATCGCGCGCTGAATGCGGTCGTCGCCAAGGCGGCCGACCGGCCCTCGCCCGTGGATGCCAGCGAGCCAAACTTGAAGAGCGGAGCCACCGTTTACCGCGAGAACTGCGCGGTCTGCCACGGCCTGCCCGGCCAGGAGATGAGCAACATCGCCCAGGGCGAATTTCCCAAACCGCCGCACCTTTTCCGCGGCAAAGGCGTCACGGACGATTCGGTGGGCGAAACCTTCTGGAAAGTGCAGAACGGAATCCGTCTCACCGGTATGCCGGGCTTCCGGGGAACCCTCACCGACACCCAGATGTGGCAGGTGAGCCAGCTATTGGCGAATGCGGACAAGCTCCCGGCGAGCGTCAAGGAAGAATTGAGCCGCAAAGAGTAGAAGCTTACAGATCATCGCGCCTCAGGCCGGTTCTTTCTTGGCGATACGAGCGAGAAGCGCGGGGCCGATCTCATCTGCGTCGTGAAATGCGAATGTGTAGTTGGCCCAGCCTGTCCGCGCGAGCCGGCGATGGGAGCCACTCTGCCAAATCACCGTCCATCCTACGCGGAGTAGCGCCGCCAAGAGTTGCTTCGCCTTGATCGAGGGCCAACGGCTCATGCGATGCAGAAGGCTTTTGCGAGCGGTGCGGGCAGTTCCTCGCCGTGATCGATGCAATCGGCGGCAACCCGCAATGCTAGAGCGCGCACGGCAGCAATAGCAGACTCTTGCGTGTCGCCATACGCCATGACCCCCGGCATGGACTCAATGTCGGCCCACCAACGACCGTCCTCTTCGCGTCCTATCTCGATAGGAATCGTTTCGAAGGTTTCCACCCGTCCACCCCAGCTTTACTATGGGTCCTGCAGCAGCCGTGATCAGGCCCGGTGAACTCCCGCGCATCGAAGCTCCCGGTTCAACGGATCGTGGGTTTTGTGAATTCCGTCCTTGTGTTTCTGGAGGCAAAAACAGCAAGCTTCCCATTGGCGGAAGCGGGCGGGCGTCTGCCACGACGAATATTTTCCGTGCGGCCAACGCTTACGGAAGCAAGCGAGGCAAGACGGGGTGATCGCGCCGGAGATGCTCTGGGCGGCCCGCAGATTAAAGGAGAATCACAAAGCCAAGCTCCGCCATCAGGACAAAGGCCGCGAACCCGGCGGCGTCCGGCTTGCCGGCTATCCTGAGTTCCCATATTCCGCCAGCCGTCTCGCTAGACCTCGCCGCGCCATGGAAATCGGGGCTGTTAACGACTCCCTTCCACGGGTCGGACTTGGCGATCATGCGAGCCAGTACCATGTCATCGTCGAGGCCGAATTCGACGGTAAGACCAACTGCCCCAAGACTCCCACGCCCCGGCGCAAGGCTGTCGACGATCATGCTGTTGCGGTAATGGGTGATCCCCCAAAGTGGCACGGATCGGTCGACGAGCTTCCATTCCGGCAGATCGGCCGGTAGCGCACGTTGCTGCGGGGATAGTCCTATGCGAGCCGCCATCTCCTGAAAAAATGCCCGGCTGTTGCACACCAGCATCAGGTCAGGCTGGAGCATCGAGACGAAATACTCATCCCGGTCCGGCTGGTCGCTCTGTGAACCCTTGGATACCCACGCGGGATGTCCCAAGATCGTGTCGTCGGGCGGCCTGCTCAGGATTGGTTGCGCAAGCGGCTCGGCGAATGAGTAAATCGCGCATCCCTGGTAGGGGATCATTCCCAGAGCGCCCCGCTGCTCGGCCGCGTGCTGGTCTTCCGGCTCTTCGCCAAATCGGCGCGCACCAAACACCGCTAGCCGCAACGTGCGACCCACCAGATCTTTGGACAACTTTCCTTTTTCCGCCGCGTCCAACAGGCCAAGGACAAAACCCTGCGCCATCTCGATCGCGCTGACGGCCTTAGCCTGGTCGTTTATCGCAATCTGGAATGGCTGCTGCGCCACTAACAGTGTCTCGGTATCGGTCGGTAGCCACAACAGAATCGAATCACCCTGCTCTCTTCCTGCCGAAGCCATGGATCGATTGCGTACGTCCTCCGCTGCCGCCTTCAACACGCGGCTCAGCTCCGCGGCTTTGATCCAGTCGCCGGACTGAATGGCAGTATCGAGTTCATTGGTAAGCCCGAGTAAGTCTGCTTTGACCGGCGACTGCGCTGCCATTGTCGAGACGAGAATGAACAACAGGCTGAAAAGACGGGTCATCGATACATCCCAAAACCAAGCATGATCAATGCGAAATGCACCGGAAACGGTCCTCGCGCCCGAACGTCAGAGGTGAGGCGCCAGACTCCCGCCTCGGGCTGGTCCAACTGGAACTCGTGCCCTATCGGGTCCGCCTCGCCTTTCCGCCGCAATAATGGTGCCGGACTCAAAAAGACAACTTCCAACTGCTGCTTTACAGCGTCGAAGCGCACCGCCGTACCAACAGCTTTGCCATCAGGATGGTGGGGAAGATCCGCGGCCCCGAAGCTCGGCTCGCCCGGCTTGGCCTTCGATCCATCGGTATAATGCCGCAACCCCCAAAACGAGGCGTTCCGGTCCACGTAGGCCCACTCCGGCAAATTGGCCGGCATCGCACGCGTCTTCGAGCCCATTGCCGTACGCTCCAAAACCTCGGCGAGAAGCGCGCGCCGATTCGTCAGAATCATCACGTCTGGGCGCGTCAATGCTAGCCAATTCTCATCGTCACGCTGCGCCCGCTTGTTGACCGGTTGGGGAGCCTCGCCCGCATCGATCTTCGCTATTGCGTGCCAGACCGGACGTCCTTGGATTGACTCATCGGGCGCCGCGAGATCGATCGGCCCGGCAAAGAAGAAGACGTACGCTACGTCTTGTGCGGAAACAGGCGCGGGGACGCTGGCTAACACCGTTCCGCGGATGTTTCTTGCCCCAGCGACTACCAGCCGGACTTTACGATCCCCGAGAGCCCGGTAGAATCGCCCATCGTCGAGTGCCGCTAACCGGTCCACGGAATACGCTTCGCTAGGACGCGCCCACAACAGGTCGATGCCCTGCTCCGGCCGAATCGTGAAGGATTGCTGATTCACCCAAACGCTCTCGGTATCCGCCGGCAGCCAGGCGAGAGCCTCGTCGATCCGCTGATCCGCGTCTCTAATTAACCAGGCGCCATATCGTTGTTGAACAGCCTCATCGAGCTTGCCAGCCAATTCGGCGGCGGTAACAAAAGAATCGTCCTGGATCGCGGTGCGCAAATCCCGCAGCAGATGTGCGGGGTCGGCCGGCACCGCTGTCTGGGCCGCCAAACAAGCGGGAAGAAACGTGAGCCACCATGGCAGACGCATACGTCCTCACCGTTGGTATTCTAGCAAGCGGCCGAGGCGGTATTTGAACACAAGTGTCAGTAGACACCTGAAGATCGCCGGCTTGGGGACGTGGGCGTAGGGACCACGAATCGACCATCGGCAGGCATGTGAACGAAACGCAAAAACTGAGAAGTGAAGTGTTGCGGCAAGTAGCTCGTCCGAACGGAGAGGGTCTTCGCGGGAACGTAGCTGTAACTTCTAGTACTCCGCCCTTCTCTCCGTAGTCCTGCCGGTACGAACCACCATTGAACTGTGCCTGCAACAACCCCGATAATCGGGATGACTCATGTTCCACTTACTCGTATCTTTGGCGGTTCAGGCAGGCTTGCCGGCGATCGATCCGGCCACTTTCTCGTATCTCGTGGCCGCCTTCGCGGCGCTGGGTCTGAGTACGGAGATGCGGCGGCGCGCCGCCCGCAACGAGTCCTCAGATGCCGAATGCCCGCTCCGCGTGCGCACCCGCGTCCGATCCGGCCTCCGCTCGTCGCTCTATTAGCAGGCTGCTGAAAAAGGCAAATAGGCCGCCGATCAACGCAGATGAACGCGGATAAGTACTTTGTCTTCAATCGGCGTTTATCGCCGTTCATCGGCGGCTGGACCATTTCAGCCGTTTTTCAGCAACCTATTAGAGCCGCCCCAGGGCCCTGCGCGCGATCGCTTCGGCGACAGGCGCGACCTGCGCCGCTTCGCCCAATCCCAATACCGAAACCATGAGGTATTCCGAGCCGTCGCGAATCACGTAGAGCTGCGTGCCCGCTCCGGCGATATCCAGAAAGAACGCGCGCGCGCCGAGACCGCGGGCCTTGCGCACGGATGAGTCCGGAATGGAGGCCTGGAGCGCCGCCATCGCGGCTTCGACGTCGAGCGTCTTCCCCAGCCGCTGGAAAGTGACCGATATCTGCCCGTGCCGCGCGGCGTAGTCGCACGTGGATGCGAACGCTTCATCGTGCCCGCGGCCCTGCTCGACCGCGAATCCCAGCGCCTGGACTACGTCGGCGCGGGTCACCAAATCGCAGGCGGATACCGTGGCGCGATGCGCCGCTGCGGCGGCCGCGTGGACGGCCGGTTCGGAGACCGCGGCGGGCGAATGCGCCGCCATGGCGGAGAAGAGCAAACCTAACAGTGGGAGCACGCGCCTATTAGGCCGCGGATTCGCCGGGCAGACAAGGCCGCGCGGTACCTTGTCGGCATAGTACTCGCGACCACCGCTCCCTCACGGTCGCGACTCTGTAAGTCCTCGCTTTCGGAGCCGCGCGCGTGAGCAAGCGGTCTCCGACCCCTTTTCTGGACCCCGCTAAGTCCCGCCCCTAAATGAATGCCGGCGACTGGTACGCGAAATTCGTCAGGTTCGGAAACACGTAATCCAGGTCGGATTGCGCCAGGCCGAACCATTTCGCCAGCGCGCCGCAGTACTGATCTTCCGAGGTGCTGGGCACCCATGTGCCGCGCGTCCCGGAATCGTCGGGACCGCCCAACTGCTGCGTGGGGAAGGTGCCGTACAGGCTGCCGCCGTTGACCGCGCCGCCCATGATCAGCGCGTGGCTGCCCCATCCGTGATCCGTGCCGGCGTTGCCGTTGGGCTGGAAGGTGCGCCCGAAATCGGATTCGGTAAAGGTGGTCACGCTATTTTGCACGTTGAGTGCGCTCATGGCCTGGTCGAATGCCGCGAGCGCCGCGGCCAGGTTGCCGTAGAGCGTCACCTGCTGCGGCAGTTGGTTCGAATGCGTGTCGTAGCCGCCCTGGCTGCAGAAAAATATCTGGCGGCTGGCGCCCAGCGAGCCGCGCACCTGAATCAGCTTGGCGATCTGGCCTAGCTGCGTGCCGATGTCGCTGGTGGGGAACGTGACTCCCAGGCTGCTGCTGCCGCTCACCGCGCTGTTGACGGCTTGCGCCACGCCGACGGCATCCTGTAGCGAACTTTGTGCCGCCTGCACCAGCACCACACCGCTCGAAAGCCCGAGCAGGCCCTGCACGGCGGCCGATCCCGGATCGGTCGCGGGAGCTACCAGTCCGAAGTTAGTGGTATTGACCTGCGAAGGCTGCGTGTTTTGGCCGATCAGTTGAAGCACATTGCCGGCCACCGTGATAGCCGGCGGCACTACGCCGGAGGAAACGCCGGCCACTTTGTCGGCCAGGCGGCCGCCCCAGCCGGTAGTGGCGCCGCCTTGCGGAATGGCGTTCTGCCACTCGGTCTGCTGGTCGGAGTGCGAGTAGAGATTCACCGGCAGCGGCACGGCGCCGAGCTCCGGCAAGCCGTTCGAACCGTGCGGCACGGGCTGCACCAGGGTGCCCGCGTTCATCAGGATCGCCAGGCGCTTGTTCGTGTTATAAAGCGGAGCGATGGGCGCGAAGCTGGGGTGCAGGCCGTAGTTGGCATTCGTGGAAGGATCGTGAATGCTCACCAGCGAGCCTTGCGGCAAGGCCATGTTTTGCCGGATCTTCAGGTAATTGGCATAAGGGGCGCTGTCGTTGGGCACCAGCAGGTTATTGGCATCGTTGCCGCCGAACAGGAAGATGCAGACCAGCGCCTTGTAATCGCTGGCGGTTTGCGCGCGGGCGGTCACCAGTCCGGCCCGGCCGAAGGCGGCTGCGGCGCCGATGGTGGAGAGCGTGCGGCAGCCCATGCGCAGAAAGTCGCGGCGCGAGCGAGGTAGTTCGAATGTCATGGCGATTGATCTCCTCTTACCTTTCCACTTGGTACTGCGGCGCGGCGGCCGCGGCATAGAGCGCGCTGCGCACGCGCGCCGCCAGGCCGGTGGACCCGCTGGCGGCGGTGACCAGCAGGCCGCGCACGTTGGCATCCATCTCGCCGCGGAAGAGCGCTTGGTTGAGCGCCTCCACTAAGTCGGGTGGGTCATTAGCCAGGTCCTGTAAGTTAGTCAGGTCCACGGTTATTCCACCCGAGATGCCGTTGGTGGCCACGCGGTAGGCGAAATTGGCACGCGCCAGCGCGGTGGCCGCGTTCATGGCCTGGAATTCGGGCGCCACCGTCGGCGGGGTCACTGCCGGAATCGTGTAAAAGGGCGAGAAGTAGCTGAACACGCTGCTGGGCGTCAGAGGCGTCTGGCCCATGGCGGTGCTCTGAGCGGTCAGGGCATCCGGGGCGGTGATCTTGGCGTTCAACGCGCGCAGCAGGCCGGTAGCATAGAGGATCGGCTCGGCCAGCTTGCCGGTGCCTTCGGTCTGCGCCTCGCTATCGGTGAGCAGGGCCGTGATTACGCTCTGCAGGTTGCCCTGCGAGGATTGGAACGCGCCGGCCACGCGGCCCACATACGCCGGCGAAGGTTCGCTCATCACCAATCTCTGAATCAGCCGGTAGGATACGAACGGCGCCAGATTGGTCTGGCGGAAGATGCAGTCGAGCGCCGCACTCAGATCGCTCTCCGCCGTCCCGCCGGCACTGATGACGCAAGGTACCGGCAGGTCCAGATCTTTCTCGGTGGTATCGTGATGGTCTTCGAACGCCACCATGGGCGCGAAGTAATACGGCATGTTCTTCCACAGCGAGGCGAAGCCCGGAGTCTCGCCATAGGTCCAGCCGGTCATCACCTTGGCCATCTGCGATACGGTGGTCTGGTCGTATTCGGAAACCGTGTTGCCATTGACCGTGATCGGGACACCCGTGGAATCGAGCTGCACCAGGCCCAGCGTGAAGAGCTGCATGGACTCGCGCGCGTAGTTCTCATTGGGAGCCGTGCCGGCCGTGGGGTTGGCCTTGTCGTTGTTCACCATGTCGAGGAAATCGCCCATGGCGGGATTCAAGGTCATGGCGCTCAGAAGATTGCGATAGGTATCGAAGGCGTAGTTGCCCAGCAGCCTCTGGTAGGACACCATCTGCTCGAACTGGATATCTTTGACGGCCGAAGCCACCAGAATCTGCGCTAAGGCGAAGGACGCGCGCTGGCGTAGTTGATCGGCGCCGCTCAGGGCCACATTGAAGAAGGCGGTTTGCAGGCGGCTCACGTTTTCGGTGCTGCTGTCGGGATCCGGCCACGTGCTGGCGGGTGTGGCGAATTGGGCGGCCAGCCAGGCGTTCTGGCCCATGGTCTGGAGGTCCACCACGTTTTGCGGCGTGGGCCCCCAGGTGGTCATTTCGAGGAAGCGAACCGCGCTGGCGTATGGCACCTGTTCATTGGCCACGCGCACCGGCACGGCCAGCGGCGTCGAAGTAGCCCCGCCGGGATTGGGGTTCGTCACCTTCACCGCCGCCAGTCGTCCGGCCGGCATCGCAACCGTAGTCGTGGCCGTAAGCTCGGTGGGGGAAACGAAGGTGGTGTCGAGCGCCGCCCCCGCAAGATAGATCACCGCGCCCGCGGCAAACCCGCTGCCCGTCACGGTGATGGTCGCGCTGCCGGGGTTCAACGGGTTGGGCGTTACGGCCGTGACCGCCGGCAGCGAGTTCTCCAGGTTGATGGTCACGCTGGCGTTGGCCGTGGGGTCCTGCTGGCTGACGGCCATCACGGTAACCGCCGGAGATGCCGGCAGAACGGCGGGCGCGGTATAGACACCGGCCGCCGAGACCGTGCCGAGTGCCGCGCTGCCTCCCGCCACTCCGTTCACCTGCCAGGTGACCGTTTGATTGCTGGTGTCATTCACCTTCGCCGCTAGCGCCAGGGTCGCCCCGCAACGTATGGTGCGGCCGTCCGGCGTCAGCGTCACCGAGATCGTGCCGCTCACGGCGTTCTTCACCGAAATTGCGATCCCCGTCTGGGAGCTGGCGCCTCCGATGGTCGCCAGTATCGGTTGATCGCCGTCTTGCAGTTGGGGGACCAGCACGTTGATCTGGTATTCCCCGGGGGCCACCATTCCGGCATATTGCACGGTGGCCGCCACGCCGCCGATGGTCACGTGCAATTGCGTGGGGTTCGCCAAGGGCGCGGGCGCGGCGACCGTCTGGCCGGCCGCCACGGCGGGATTCGTGGGACCCAGGCCGCTCGCGTAAACTTGCAGGTATTCGCCCGGCAGGGCGGGCCGCGATGTGACCGAGCTCCCCAGAAATCCCGTGGGTGCCACCACCACGCCATCCGTATTGTGGCGCGCGGCGGCGTACTTCGCCTGCAAAGTGAACAGCGCTGGAGCGTAAGCGGCCAGCGTCGTCGAGGCGCTGGCCGTGCCGTTCGGAGTCGTCACCTCGACGGGCACCGGCCCGCTGGCGCTATCGGTGGGCGCCTGAACGTTCAGTTGCGTGGGGCTGGCGTAGGAAATGGCCGCCTTCTTGCCATCGATCAGCACGCTTACGCTATCGAGTGTAGAGGGCAGATTGTTTCCGGAGAAGTCAGACGCCTGCCACACCTCCGTCGAGGGCGCCAGGTTCGTGCCGTAGATCGAGACCCATGCGCCGCTCTCGATGACGGCCGCGCCGCTGGCGCTGTTAGAGATGCTGGTAATTACCGGTCCCCCAGCGGTCTGGCCGATGAGCGATTCACCCATCAGAAACAGGTATCCGCACCACCACGCTCGTCTCATGCGCATCTCCGTTACGAATGTTTCGTCGAACGCAGAAATTCGACTGTGTGATTTAGAACCCGACTGTGCGCCGGGCGACTCGGCAGCCCTCTAGGGGGCCCGTACGTTAGCGTACGATTGTGTCGCCTACACGCCGGTTCTCACCAGCTCCCAGGCGCGCTCGATGTGCGCCTCGGTGGTGAGATAGTTGCCGACGGCCAGGTGGAGAATGAAGCGGCCGCTCAGAAAAGTGCCCGAAATGAACACGTCGCCAGCGGCGTTGACCCGCTCCAGCAGGCGCAGATTATCGTCGTCGGTGCCCTTGTAGCGGAAGTTCACCACCGAGAAGCGCCCCGGCACCACGTGCTCGAAGCGCGCATCGGCGGCAATGTGGTCGGAGAAAACGCGCGCCAGCCGCACGTGTTCGCGGATCGCGGCTGCCAGCCCCTCGCGACCGTAGGAGCGCAGGATGAACCACAGCTTCAGCGCGCGGAAACGCCGCCCCAGCGGGACGCCATAATCCATCAGGTTGATGGCGCGCGGATCGGGCGCCGATTGCAGGTACGCGGGCACCAGCGAGAAGGCCCGCCGCAGCACCTCCGGACGGCGCGTGTAGAAGACGCTGCAATCCATGGGCGTGAGCAGCCATTTATGCGGGTTGGTGACCAGCGAATCGGCGCGCTCGCAGCCTTCGAATACCCAACGGAACTCCTCGGCCACCGCCGCCGAACCGGCATAGGCCGCGTCCACGTGCAGCCACATCTTGTGCCGCTCACACAAATCCGCGATGGCCGGAACCGGGTCCACGCTGGTGGTCACGGTGGTGCCCACGGTGGCGCTTACGCAGCAGGGGCGCAGGCCGGCCGCCAGGTCGCGCTCGATCATCTCTGCCAGCGCATCCACGCGCATGCGGTATTGATCGTCCACGGGCACTTTGCGCACGTTATCCTGGCCGATCCCCACGGCGATGGCGCCTTTCTCGATCGATGAATGCGCCTGCTCGGAAGTGTAGACCACCAGTCCGGGCCGGGCGCCCCGCGTGCGCGCCTCCGGATCGGCCGCCTCGCGCGCCGCCGCGATGGCGTGCATGCTGCTGGTCGAGGCGGTGTCGTAGATCAGGCCGAACCATTCGTCGGGCAGCCCGGTCCAGCGGCGCAGCCAGCCGAGCGCCACCTGCTCCACCTCCACGATGGCCGGCGCGGTCTTCCACAACATCCCGTTGCCGTTCAGCGCGGCCGCCAGCAGCTCGCCCAGGATGCCCTCCGGC
>CAYRWE010000110.1:0-16434 GCA_964427655.1 uncultured Solibacteraceae bacterium
GGACCGCCGGATGGGCAGTCGCTCCCGGAAACGGGGGAGGAAAGTCCGGTCTCCATAGGGCAGCGTGCCGGCTAACGGCCGGGAGGGCCGCAAGGCTCTACGGAAAGCGCAACAGAAAATATACCGCCGCGCCTCGGCGCGGTAAGGGTGAAATGGTGCGGTAAGAGCGCACCGCGGCAGGAGCAATTCGGCCGGCATGGCAAACCCCACGCGGAGCAAGACCAAATAGGGGAGGAGGAGCGGCCCGCTCCGCAGGACTCCCGGGTAGGTCGCTAGAGCCGGGCAGCAATGTCCGGCCAAGATGAATGACTGCCGCCCGCAAGGGTACAGAAACCGGCTTACAGTCCGGCGGTCCCGGTTCTTTCGGTTATGGTATGGTCGGGCGTCCTAGGCCCTGATCCGGCGCGCGCATCCACTCGAGGGTTTTTTGGATGCCCTCATCGTACGGAGTCTTGCGAATCGCCGGGAACTTCGCCAGAAGCTTGCGGTCGTCGAGGATGATGGGCGTCTCCTGAAGGTAGAGCATCTCGGGCAGCTCGCGCATCAGGGGATTGAACCAGCCCAGCACGCTCAGGAGCCGGCGGCCAGCCGTGCGGTACCGGGGAGCATGGCCGGAGGCGCGATAGATGCGCGTGATGAAATCCACGGCGGTGATTTCGCCGGCACCACCGAAATTCCAGGCCTCGCCATAGCACTCCGCGCAGGAAGCCAGGTCGAGAACCACCGGTCCGGTGTCGGGCACAAAAACGAATTCGTGAGGCGTGCCGGTCGGGCCGATCCAGTTAGCCGTCTTGCCCGCCAGGGCCGCGCGAAAAACGGGATTGGCGAGGCCCAGATCGGCGTGCGGGCCGTAGAAATCGGGCAGGCGCAGGATCATGCCGGCGATGTCGCCCCGGCGATGAGCCTCCAGCACCAGATCCTCCTGTTCGGCCCGGTAGCGGCCCTTGCGCGACGGTGGATTGCGCGGATGTGTCTCGGCCACCCGGGGCGTGGTGGGAGCGCTATAGGGGTATACGCTCGATATCAGCAGCAGGCGCTCGACGTGTTCGGCGGCGGCCGCTTCGAGGGTCGCGCGCATCAGGACCGGGTGTAAATTGTGCTGGGGATACGGAAGCCCGAGCGTGTAGAAGATGGTGTCCACGCCGCGCGCGGCGGCCGCGGCGGCAGCGGGGTCGGCCAGATCGGCGGGGAAGATTTCGGCGTGAGGCAAGCCGCCGAAGGCCTGCTGGAGCTTCTGCCGCGAACGCCCCACCACGCGATACGGGATGCCGCGGCGCTCCAGTTCCGGGGCCACCGATTGGCCCATGGCGCCAGACGCGCCGAAGAGGGCCACTTTGCGAACGAGTGCCATACTAGTGGATCAGTACAAGCCGCTCCATAGGGCAACCTAAAGGATGCCCCACCGGGGCTGCTGTTAGAATAGAACCGAAATGATCCAGACGCTGTTTGGCCCGGTCGAGCAAGAGCCATCCCTGCTGGAAAAACTGAAGAGCGGCGTGGAAAAGACCCGCGCGGGGCTGGTTTCCGCGCTGGAGGACGCGCTTCAGGGAAAGAAAGAGATCGATGCGGACCTGCTCGACGAACTGGAGTACACGCTCATTTCCGCCGATATCGGCGTCAAGACCACCGAGGAGATCCTGGCGCGCATCCACGAGCGCGTGGAGCGCCATCAACTGAACGACGTGGCCGAACTGAAGGGGCTGATCCGCGAGCACCTCCTCGAGATTTTGGCATCGAGCGAGCGCGCGCCGGCGCGGGTGAGCGAGCCGCCGGCGGTGATTTTGATGGTGGGCGTGAACGGCTCGGGGAAGACCACCACCATCGGCAAGCTGGCGCAGCGGCTTAAGGCCGAGAAGCACTCGGTGCTGCTGTGCGCGGCGGATACCTTCCGCGCGGCGGCCATCGAGCAGCTTGAGATCTGGGCCGAGCGAACGGGTTCGCCCATTGTGCGGCAGGGGCCGGGCAGCGATCCTAGCGCGGTGCTCTTCGATGCGCTCACGGCGGCCCGCGCGCGCGGCATGGATTGCGTAATCGTGGATACCGCCGGGCGCCTCCAGACCAAAGAGAACCTGATGGCGGAGCTGCAGAAAATGACCCGCACGGCGCGTAAGGTGATTCCCGACGCGCCTCATGAGGTGCTGCTGGTGCTGGACGCCACCACCGGGCAGAACGGGCTGGAGCAGGCGCGCAAGTTCACGGAGACATCCGGGGTGACGGGGATCGTGCTGACCAAGCTGGACGGCACCGCGAAGGGCGGCATCGTGGTGGCGATCGCGCGCGAGCTGAACCTGCCCATACGCTACGTGGGGGTGGGGGAGAAAGCCGAAGACCTGCTGCCGTTCGACGCGGAAAAATTCATCGCATCGCTTTTCGAAAAATGACCAACGTATACATGCGTGAAGTCCTGGATCTGGCGCGCCAGGGACGCGCGCTGGCCAGCCCGAATCCCATGGTGGGGGCGCTCGTGGTGAAAGATGGCGAGGTGATGGGGCGCGGCTTCCACACCTACGCGGGCCTGCAGCACGCCGAAGTCATCGCGCTTTCGCAGGCTGGGGAGCGCGCGCGCGGCGCCACGCTGTATGTGAATCTGGAGCCGTGCTCGCACCACGGGCGCACCCCGCCGTGCGTGGACGCCGTGATCAACGCGGGCGTGGCGCGCGTGGTGGCGTCGGTGGGAGACCCCAATCCGCTGGTGGCGGGCGAGGGTTTCCGCAAGCTGCGCGAGGCGGGCGTGGAAGTGGTGGTAGACCCGGAAACGGCGGCGGAGGCGGAGAAGCTGAACCGGAGCTTCCTGCACTTCATGCGCACGGGCCGCCCGCTGGTGACGCTGAAGGCGGCCATCACGCTGGACGGCAAGATCTCCGCGCCGGACGACAACCGCGGCTGGATCACCAGCGAGCGTGCGCGCGCGCATGTGCAGGAGCTGCGCCACGATCACGACGCCATCCTGACGGGGATCGGCACGGTGCTGGCGGACGATTGCCTGCTGACGGATCGCACGAGCCTGCCGCGCTCGCGGCCGCTGATGCGCATCGTGATGGATTCGCAGCTTCGCCTGGCGCTCGATTCGAAGATGGTGCGCAGCGCCGCCGGAGACCTGGTGGTGGCCACCACTTCGGCCTCCTCGCCCGAGCGCCGCAAAATGCTGGAAGGTCGCGGCGTGCAGGTACTGCTGTGCGACGGCCGGGGCGGCCGCGCGGATCTGGACGGCGTGGTGCGCTGGCTGGGACGGCAGCGCTACCTCTCGCTCATGATCGAGGCGGGCAGCAAGATCAACTGGACGGCGCTCGAGACCGGCTGCGTGGACCGCGTCTTTTTCTATTACGCGCCCAAGATTCTGGGCGGCCTGGAAGCTCTGCCGTTGGCCGGGGGCATCGGGCGGCGGCGGCGCGCGGACGCCATCACGCTGCACGACATCGCGATCCACCCGATTCCGCCGGACGAATTCGCGGTCGAGGGAAGCCTGGATGTTTACAGGGATCGTTGAAGAGCTGGGGACGGTGGAATCCCTGGAACGGCGCGGGAACGGCGCGCGCCTGGCGGTGCGCTGCCGGACGGTGATCGAGGACCTGGTGCTGGGCGGAAGCATCCTGGTGAACGGCGTGTGCCTGACGGCCGTCACGCAGCGGCCGGGCTCGTTCGCGGCGGACCTGGCTCCCGAGACGCTGAAGCGCAGCAACCTGGGCGAGCTGCGGGCGGGTTCGCGCGTCAACCTGGAACGGCCGCTTTCGCCATCGGGGCGTTTGAGCGGGCACATTGTGCAGGGCCACGTGGATGGAACCGGCGAGTTCGTCTCGCTGAAGGCGCTGGGCGACGAGAACTGGTGGCTGCGCATCGGCGTGCCGCGGGAGCTCGAGCGGTTTCTGGTGGAGAAGGGATCGGTGGCCATCGACGGCGTGAGCCTGACGGTGGCGGAAATCGAAGGCAGCGTGCTGGCGGTTTCGGTGATCCCTCACACGTTCCGCAACACCACGCTGGGCGGATATCGCGCCGGGTCGCGCGTGAATCTGGAATGCGACATCCTGGCGAAGTATGTGGACAGACTGCTGGGCAGGTTGAACGCGGCGCCGCCGCTGACGGTCGAGAAGCTACGGGAGAACGGATTTTGAGCGAGTCCCCGCGCAGCGATTCTCTCTTATCATTCTTCAGTTACAGAAGCGTCACTTCGTAATAACAAGTTAGTTACTCAAGCGATTCGTCCGGTTTCGAATAACACGTACTTCGAAACACATTCGCCACCACTTAGTAATTCAATAGTATCTTCGCCTTGATACCATGGGCCGTCATAAATGCCGGCCGCGCCTCTCAAGGACGTCGAGGATTGTCGAAAAACGAGTCCGCGACGCGGGCGGCTCTGGCAGGGCGCCACGATTGCGCTGCTGTTCGCTGGGTATGCCGGATATTACTTTTGCCGGTCGGACCTGTCGGTGGCCATTCCGCTGATTGTCGAGGAACTGCATCTTCACGGCATGGCCGCGCCTGACGCGATCGTGCGGCTGGGTTCGATCGTTTCTCTGGGGGTGCTGGGATACGCCGCCGGAAAGTTTTTGTTGGCCGGCCTGGCCGATTTTCTGGGGGGGCGGCGAAATTTCCTGGGTGGCATGCTGGGCGCGATCCTGTTCACGGCGATCTTTTGCCTGGGCGGCGGACTGCCCGTGTTTACGCTGGCCTGGATAGGCAACCGCTTCGTGCAATCGCTGGGCTGGGGGGGCTTGGTCAAGATCGCATCGCGGTGGTTTTCCTATTCGGCGTACGGGACCGTCATGGGGATCCTGAGCCTCAGTTTTCTGGTGGGCGACGCGGCCGCCAGGAAGATTCTGGGATGGCTGATCGCGGGCGGGTTTGGCTGGCGCGCATTATTCCTGGCGGCCGCGGGAGTGCTGCTGGCGATCTTCGCGCTGAACCTGCTGTTTCTGCGGGAATCGCGAACCGAGGTCGGCGGCTCCGAGCCGGAAGTAAACCCGCTCAACGTATTCGCAGGGGAGGGAAGCGCCCACCCCCGCAGCGTGGGCGCTCTGCTGGGCCCGCTGCTGCACGACCCAGCTTTTATCGTGGTGCTGCTGCTGTCGCTGGGCTGCACGCTGGTGCGCGAGACCTTCAATACCTGGACGCCCACGTTTCTGCACACGACGGGATTCAACGTGGCGCAAGCGGCCGGGGAGAGCGCCTGGTTTCCGCTGGTGGGCGCGGTCTCGGTGATGGCGGCGGGGCTGGCCAGCGACCGGTTGGGAGCGCGCGGACGGGCGGTGGTCATGAGCGCCGGCCTGGCGATAGCGACTCTGGCGCTGTGGGGATTGGGCTCGGTCTCGGGCGCCCGATCGGGGCGGCTGGCGGTGGAACTGGTTAGCGTGGTGGCGTTCGGACTGATCGGACCGTACTCGTATCTGGCCGGGGCGATGGCGCTCGATTTCGGCGGGCGTATGGGCGGCGCCATGTGTTCGGGCCTGATCGACGGAGTGGGATACCTGGGCGGGGCGCTGGCGGGCGACACCTTCGCACGCTGCGCGCAGGCATTCGGGTGGCCGGGATCCTTCCGGCTGTTGGGAGGCGTAACAGCGGTGTCGTGCCTGTGGGCCATCGCCTTGGTGTGGATACAGAGCCGCAAGGCGGTGGCGATTACTCCTGAAGCGAGCTTATAAGTAGACTAACTGTATGTGATGAATCACTTATGGTGTTGTTACTATATTGCACTAAGTCTGATTTGTCATCGAGAGATCGACGAAAGTTAGTATTGCTGTAACATCAATTTAGTATTCTTCACGAGAGTGCTTTCTAAGGAGGCTTTGGTTGACACACAGCAGAATCTCTAATACTACACGTGTGTTCTACGCCGCCGTTTTTACTTTCGCGGCATCGGGCGCGTTCGCGCAATCCACTTACGGAACGATTTACGGCAGTGTAACGGATCCGTCTGCCGCGGTGGTCCGCGGGGCGAAGGTGGAAGCTATCGATGAGCAGACGGGGGTCACTCTCGCTCTGTCGACCGACGCCAATGGTCAGTACCGCTTCGTGAACCTCGATCCCGGCGTGTATACGATCGCTGCCACGGCTGGCGGCTTCAGCCGGACGGAGCGGAAAGGCGTTCCCCTGCTGGCCCGCGAGGAGCTCGCGATCCCTTTTCAGTTGGCCGTCGCCAACGCCGAAGGCACCACGATTGAGGTAACGGCGACGCCTGTCGTCTCCGAACAACCCACGCTGTCTTATTCCAAATCGGGCGAAGACATCAGCGATCTGGCCCTGAATTTCCGCGCAACGGCCAGCCCCAGCCCCATCAGCGTCTCGACCCTTTCACCGGGCGTTCAGAGCGACAGCGGCGGAAACATCACCATCGCGGGGCAGTTACCCACGGCCACGTCCTTCTCGCTCGATGGCGTATCGACGCAGCTTCCACGCTACGGCGGCCCCACCAGCGATCTGTTTCCGTCCGTCGAGGGCATCGCCGAATTCAAAGTGAACACCGCTTCCAACAGCGCGGAATTCGCGCAGCCGACCGACATCACGGTCATCAGCCGGGGCGGCACAAACGACTTTCACGGCGGCGCTTTCTGGTATTTTCAGCGTGAGGATTTCAATGCCAGGGATGGCATCAGCGGTATCATTCCGACCGGCGACGCCGATACGTTCGGAACGTCGATCGGCGGTCCGGTGCTGATCCCTGGTGTTTACAATGGGAAGAACAAGACCTTCTTCTATTTCGATTATGAAGGCGTCCGGCTGAGCGCCAACAGCCTCATCGACACCAACACGATTCCGGCTTCGTGGCTGACCGGGGATCTTAGCGGCGCCGGATCGCAGGTTGTCGATACCAACGGCAATCCGATCCCCGGCAACAAGGTCCCCGTTTCCCAGATTAACGCTACGTCAGCCAAACTGATTCCATTTGTCTTCCCCGCGGCAACAAACAGCGAAAATGCGCTGACGTCCCCGAACCTGGTCCAACCCTTTCCAGCAACTTATGCCAACGACGGGTTCGACGGACGCCTCGACCAGAACTTCGGCGCCAGACATCGCCTGTGGGGCCGTGTAACACAGAAGACCATCGGCTCCGTGGGGACGGATGCCGCGATCGGCGCGGGCGGCGCGGGCGACGCAGCTTATAACCCGTTGATGGGCCCATTTACAACCGACTCGGACCTTATGAATATTGCTATAGCCTATAACTGGATCGTCAACCCCTCTCTGGTCAACGAGCTTCGCTTCGGGTACACGCGGGCGAATTTTACTTTCGGCTACCCGGAGGCCGCCGAGGGTAACAGCATCGTATCCAACGCGGGCATCCAGGGTCTGCCCGGTCCTCCCAAGAACGGTTTGGGAGGGGTACCCGTATTCTATTTGGGCGACATTCTGGGCGGCCAGACCAATCCGTACGGACACCCGCGGGTAAACAAGAACGGAACACTCGAAATCGGGGACAACATATCGTGGATACACGGGCGCCACAGCCTGAAGTTCGGCGCTGAGTTTCGGCGCCTCAACTATCAGGACAACATTACGTTCAATCTCGGGGACGAGTATGGCGATTACTTCTACGGCGGAAGCGATGCGCAGGCCTTCACTACCTTCCTCCTTGGCAGGATCGACGATGCGGTGCAGGCGCAAAACGGGCCCGACGGGAAGCCGTTCGGATACCACTTCGGCGGCTTCGCGCAAGACGAGTGGCGCCTGCTTCCGAATTTTACGCTAAATGCCGGCCTGAGATACGAGGTCAATACACCCTTCGATGACGCCACGCACCAGCTCGGTAATTTCGACACGAATATCCCTGGCGGCGCGCTCATCATTCAGAACGAAGAGACCGGGCTGATTAACCCGTTGTGGAAAATAGCTGTCGGCAACACTCCTTTCATGACCGCGAGCCAGGTGGGCTGGCCGGATACGCTGCGCCAAACCGATTACGGCAACGTTCAGCCGCGATTGGGTCTGGCTTGGAGTCCCGGAACGGACGGCAAAACCTCCGTGCGCGCCTCCGTGGGCAGATACTCGGTTCCGGTCCTGGGCGCCGTTCTTTACTCGCTGCTAGGCGTGGATACCAGTTACTACGCCGATTTCGGTACGACGTTCTTCCCGGACGCGTTTCCGACGGGCGCGGGAGCCGCGGCTGCCTATCCCGGCTATCGCCGCGCCAACCAGTTCAACCTGAAAGACCCATCGGTTCTTCAGGGGACTTTCTCCATCGATCGCAATATCGGCTGGAATACGCTGGTGCGGGCGAGTTACACCATGTCGCACACTTACAACCTGATTGACAGCCCGGATCTCAATCAGGTTGCACCCAACACGGTCGGCTACGCCGCGCTGACGGCCACTCCAGCCTTGCGCCAGAAAAATCTGCTGTACCCCAACTTCCGCGAAGTGCTGAGTCGCGTAAACGGACCCAGCGACAAGTACGATGCGGTAACCTTTGAGATCAACAAGCGCTTCTCGAACGGCCTGAACTTTACAAACAACTATACCTGGGCGAAGAATATAACCAATGCGCTCGGCGCCGTGCCGTCGGGAGCCGTTCCGGTCGGGGGGCAAGGCGACAACGGCGACAACGTCCTGAACTACTATAATATTGCCGCGGATTACGGGAACGCCTATTACAACCCCACCCAGCGGTTTGTAAGCACCTTCTTTTACGATCTGCCGTTTGGGCGGGGTCAGAGGTTCGCGGGCAATATCAGCCGCGCCGAAAACCTGGTTGTGGGCGGCTGGCGCGTTACCGGCCTTACAGTCGCTCAGACGGGGCCGTGGATGACACCGTTCTTCAACAGCGGAGTCTCGGATCCATCCGGCACCGCGCCCCAGGATCGCTCCGTGAAGCAACAGCGGCCGGATTGCGTGGCGGGTCAGAACGGGTATCTATCCAACCCCACGACCGCCGCCTACTTCAATGTCTCGGCTTTCACCATTCCGGCCGGCAATATCGGCCGCTTCGGTAACTGCGGCTCCGGCATCCTTCAGGGGCCGGGAACGGTATCGTTCTCTTCGTCAGTGGGCAAGACCTTCACTTTGACCGAGCGGGTTGGTGTGCGCTATGAGGCGCAGTTCGCCAATCTTCTCAATATCCTGAATATGGCTGCCCCGAATATGAACGTGGGGAGTTCTTTCGGACTGGTGACTCAGAGCCAGGGGGTCGGACAGGGCGGTCCCCGTACGATTCAGATGATGCTGAGGCTGCTTTTTTAAACGGCAGATCGGCGCCCCGGCTGCGTCAATCGCTCAGCCGGGGTGTCGAGCGTGAACCCCCGGTCTGAGACCGCGCGGGCGGATCTCGCAGAGCCAGGCCGTGGTGAGGAAGGCCCGCGCAGTATCCGGATGATGTTGCGGCTGGTATTCTGACGATTGGCTCGAACGCGCCGGGCGCCCGGACAGGCGGTCCGGGACTTGGCTTTCCAGGAAGAAACCCAGGAACAAACGATGACAGCCTCGAAGCTACTTTTTACTCCCGGTCCTTTGTCGACCAGCGACCGCGTCAAACAAGCCATGCTGCGCGACCTGGGATCCCGCGACACGGAATTCATCTCCGTGGTGCGCGCGATCCGGGAGCGCCTCGTGGAGCTCGCCGAACCGGGTGGCGAGGCTTACGAGGCGGTGTTGATGCAGGGATCGGGCACTTTTTCGATTGAGTCCGCGATCTCGAGCGCCATCCCGCGCAACGGCGGGCTGCTGGTCCTGATCAACGGAGCTTACGGCCGCAGGATCGCCAAGATCGCCCGAACGCTGGGAATCAGCACCGTGGAACTCTCCTGCGAAGAAGACCAGCGGGTGGACCCGGCGCGCGTGGCCGCGGCGCTAGCCCGCAACGGCGCCATTACGCATGTGGCTGCCGTGCATTGCGAGACCACCACGGGAATCGTCAATCCGGTGGAAGAGATCGGCGCCGTGGTGAACGGAGAATCGCGCGTGTACCTGGTGGATGCCATGAGCAGCTTCGGCGGCATCCCCATGAGCGTGGCGGACGCGCGCATCGATTTCCTGATCTCATCGGCCAACAAGTGCATTCAGGGAGTTCCCGGGTTCGGGTTCGTCATCGCGCGGCGCGCCCGGCTGCTCGAATGCGAGGACCGCGCGCGCAGCCTCAGCCTGGATCTGCTGGCTCAATGGAAGGGTCTGGAAGCGGACGGGCAGTTTCGCTTCACGCCTCCGACGCACGCGGTGCTGGCCTTCTGGGAGGCACTCGAAGAGTTGCGCGAGGAAGGCGGCGTCGAGGCGCGCGCGGCCCGCTATGCGCTGAACCAGCAGGTGCTGGCGCGCGAAATGTGCGCGCTGGGCTTTGAGCCTTATCTTCCCGAGGCGCTGCAGAGCGGCATCATCACGTCGTACCGCTATCCAGCCGACGCGCATTTCGATTTCGAGATCTTCTACAAGCTGCTGAGCGGCCGGGGGCTGGTCATTTATCCCGGAAAGCTGACCCAGGCGGAGTGTTTCCGCATCGGCACCATCGGCTGCATTTATCCGGCGGACGTGCTGACGCTCACGGCGGCCATACGGGAAGTCCTGACGGAAATGGGTGTGCGGAGCGCGGCCTTCAATCCGCGACATTTGGAGCAAGCTATATGAACGGAGCGGAACGCTCGTGGGTGGGACGCGTCAAGGCGGTGATCTTCGACTGGGCCGGCACGACCGTAGATTACGGAAGCTGCGCGCCGGCGGATGCCTTCGTCGAGCTGTTCAAGCGCCACGGCGTGGAGGTGACGATCGAACAGGCGCGTATCCCCATGGGCGTGCACAAGAAGGAACACATACGGCAGATGCTGGAGATGGCCGGCGTGATCCGGGCATGGCGCGCGGTGCACGGGCGGGGCGCTTCGGCGGAAGATCTGGAGACGCTGTACCGCGAATTCGTTCCGCTGCAAACCGAAGTGATCGCCCTGCATGAAGAGATCATCCCGGGAGTGGTGGAAACGGTCGCGGCGCTAAAGGCCGCGGGCGTGCGGATCGGAAGCACCACCGGCTATACCACCGAGATGATGCACGGCCTGGTGGAACAGGCGGCCTGCCGGGGCTATGCGCCGGATGCGACGGTCTGCGCGGATGAAGTTCCGGCGGGCCGGCCGGCTCCCTGGATGGCCCTGGTGGCGGCCATGCGCATGGGCGTCTACCCGGTGTCGGCGTGCGTGAAAGTCGGCGACACGGTGGCGGATATCCAGGAAGGGCTGAACGCGGGCATGTGGACCGTGGGCATCACCAAGACCGGAAACGAGATGGGCTTGAGCGAGAGCGCCGTGGCGGCGCTTGCCGCGAGCGATCTCGAATGCCGCCTGAATGCCGCGCGGGAACGCCTGGCACGCGCCGGAGCGCATTACGTGATCGAGGGCGTGGCCGAGTTGCCGCCGGTGATCCACGAAATTGCCGAGCGCATGACCGGCTGAGGGCTGGGGAGCGGCTGAGCGGCCGCATCATGCGGGCTGCGGACTCACAGGCTCTCAGGCGTTGGCGGTTTGAGCGAGCGGGCGAGCCGCCTGCTTCGCGGCGCAGTAGTTCGCATCGAGGACCGGAGAGAGCAGCAGGATAGCGGCGATGCGCCGGGCCACCTCCGTGACGTACCGCGCTTCCTCGACGCTGAGGGATCGGCCCAGAAGTTCTTTCTCGCGGTAGCTCAGCCACTTCTTGATGACCTGGTAGCCGCCGAGCGTGTACTGCCAGACTGGCAGCGGGACGTTACGCCAATACGCCCGTCCGTTCAGCCACACGTCGCAGGTCTCGGCGCCCAGAACTCCGGCAGCGCCCTCCGGCAGCGCGTCCCGCTCGCTCGCGGTCATCTCGCGCACCGCGACCCTGCCCTTCGCCGGCATGGTCACACCGCCTTTACCGGCGTGGCCCCAGCCCTCCGTGAGTTCCAGGTCGCCGGCATCCGGATCGAGCGTACCTTCGCCGGCGGTTATGAGCGCGATGGTCTTCAGGGACCTGGCCTCTTTTGGAGCCGGACACCCCGGATCGAGTAGTGCGGTAACTCGGCGCCCGAGCGCCGCCGACGCCAAGAGAGCCTCCTCACTGGCCGGCAGGGGTATTCGCGGCCAGTTCGATCGAATGGCATGCGCGTTTTCGGATCTGAAAAGTTGCGAGTGTGTCACCGCGAGCGCATGGTCGAAGAGCGTGGCGGGATCGCAACGGACATGCCCGAGGTACTCCAGCGCGGCTTCGGAAATGTTATGAGCGGACCGTCTGCCCTGGCTCGCTTCGGACACCGGATCGCACCTGAGGTATTCCGGCGTGCCGCGTGCGCCGCTGTCCATCAGATTCAGATCCGTCAAACTTTTCGTGGGCACTGCCGGCTCGATCAGGTCCTTCCGGGTTCTGCCCGTGGTGAACAAGAACCGATTCCCAGCAAATACGTGAGGAAAGTATTCCGCGCGATTTCGGTCGAGGAGCTTAGTTTCCAACTCCCAATAGAGCCAGCGAACATCGAACGGCCGGTAATAAAAGGGGACCACGTTCTCCGGCTTGAACCCGCGCTTCAGGAGATATTGTCGCGTCTGTCGTGCGGAAAACCCAGATGCGTCTCTCATAACGCGGGGAGCGATTCTCGCCATTTCCTGGGATGAGATGGCGGGATCGAAGTACGCTTCCATCCGCGCGGTCAGCTTTTCGCGGTCGATATCCACTACCACATCGTCGCGGCTGGTCTTCACGCCCGGGAACGAAACCGGAAACAGCTCCGGCAGCAGCGGCCAGGACAGGTATGACGCCTCGACCCGCGATGGCGCGAACGGCAGCCCCAACGGCATCGTCGGCCGCACGGTTTCGTACTTGGGTGTGCTTTCGCCCCTCGAATCCGCAAGCAGGCGGTCGCGCTTCTCCTTGCCCCAAAGATGCCGGAATCGTATCGACTTTGAACCTTTGGAAGGTGAGTTCCGGGCCAGCAGCACGATCGCGGTGCCCACCTGGATGCCTTCCCTGTTGAACTCGGTCGACATGACACTCGGGTCGGGCTTCCCGTCCGGGGTGACTTTTCCGGTCTTGTACTTGTCGCCGTTCAGGCAGTCGATCCAGATGTGGTCGAAGACCTCCAGGTATCGCTCCCGCATCCCGGTGAAGGACAGGCCGTCGAGCCAGGAGTAATTCGAGATGAACGAAACGATGCCCTTGCCGGTCTTCTCGACAATGCGCCGGTCGGCCATGCGAAAGAAGCGGATGTACAGGTCGTTGAGGCCTTGACCCTGCGGCGCGGGCGCGGCTTTGGTGGTGCGGTACGCCTCCGAGAGACCTCTCTCTTCCTCCATGTTGGCAATGCCGGCGAAGCTGTTGTAGGGCGGATTGCCGAGGATCACCAGAATGGGCGTGTCGCGCTTGACGCGCTCCGCGGCCTCGCGCTCTTCCTCCATCTCGCGGAACACGAGTTGCTTAGGGTGTTTTACGGGTTCCCAACCGGTTAGGGCATTGGTAAGGAACACGCGGGCGCGCTCGTGTCTGGCCTCGGAGAGCGGCGCTCCGAGCGATTGCAGCAGCAGGCCCAACTGGAGATGCGCCACCACGAACGGCGCCGGCAGAATCTCGAAGCCGAACACGCGGTCCAGGGCCGCTTCTTTCAGATCGTGGCCGGCCAGCGCGTCGCCGCCCTTCGCGCGCAGGGTCTTCGGCGATCTTGCGCAGAACTTCAACCAGATAGGCCCCGGTGCCGCAGCAAGGGTCCAGGATATAGACGTTGGGGTCCGCCAGCCCGTCCTCCACGCCCAGCGCACTTCGCAGCTCTGTATCTACGCGCGCAACCATGTACTTCACGACTTCGGCCGGCGTGTACCAGACGCCCAAATCCTTGCGGAGTTCAGGGTCGAAGGCCTCCAGGAACGGCTCGTAGAAGTACTGCACCGCGTGGCCCTCCTCGAAGTTGGCGAAGAAGGAGGCGCGATCCACGCGGTTCAGCGCAGCGCCCGCCCAATCGAGCACCTCGGGCAGATTCATCGTCTCTAGTTGGCCGGGTTCGGCGACCTCATAGAACAACTTGCGCAGGATGGGCACCCGCAAATGGTGTGCGGACGTGCGCCACTCGAAACGGTTCTTGCGGTCTGCCGGCGGATGCGTCTTGCTCCACAGCACCCAGGCGGAGAAGATGCCGTAAAACAAAGTTTGGATGAGCGTGGAGCGGAAGAAGTGATCGCCCCGCGCACCCTCGAACCGCAGCCCGAGAGCCTCTTCCAGCGCCGTGCGGATTCCAGCCAGGGCGGGCAATTCGCCGGTTTCGATCCGGAACTTGGCTTCGCGAGCGTAGGAGGCCAGGAACCACGCGAGATCTCGCGGAGCTGCCAGGGCGGCCTGATACAACATGACGCGCTTCAGGAATCCCTCCAGGCTCTCACCCTGCCGGGCGGCGACGGCGTGCGGATGCGCCGCCTTTCGCCAGAAGTCCTGCTCGTCGGCTGCCAGGCGGTACGTTTCGAGGACGGCGCGGTTACCGTCTGCGTCGGCGCCCACGAGAACGAAATCGCGGTAGTTAGTCACAAGGACCTGACGGTAGCGGCCCCAGTAATCCTTCACCTGCTTCGATTCGGCTATCCGCCATGCATCCGCGCTCGCCGGCTTCGCTTCAAGGGCACCCCTGGACGGGATGGCGCCGGCAAGCAGGTCGCTCGCGTCCTTGCGGACCTGATCCTCAGTGAACAGACCCCCGTCAGGAAGACCGGCGCCTGTGTCTTGGAGGTGGATGATGCACCTCACTTTGGGCTTGAGAGACTTGCCGGCCTCGTTCAAAAGGTTGGCCAGAGCCGGGTAGTAGGAGGTCTCTTTGACGGCTGCGCCGGAGGACCGGATAGCCTGGATATCCTCCAGATAACTTTCCAGGGGGTGCATGTGGCTTTCGTGTTCCTCAATCCTTCAGTTCGGCGACGATCTCGCCGGCCACCGCGCGGGCCTTCTCAATCGCGCCCGGCTGCAGGCTGATGGCGCCTACACGGACGTGGCCACCGCCGCCGTAGCGTTCGCAGATGGTGGCCAGGTTGTGGCGCGGCGTCTCAGCGGCCCAGGGGTTCGAGCCGACCGAAATCTTGGTGCGGGAGCTCGACGCGCTCACCGAAACCGTGTAGGTGGAGGAGGGGAACAAATAGTAGGGAATAAACTTGTTGTAGCCCTCCATATCCTCGCCGGACAAGTCGAAGAAGACCACCCCATCCTCCTGCCGGGCGCGCTCCCGGATGAGGGCGATGGAATCGAGGTGGCGCCGGTAGAGCGGGCGGTACAGCTCCTGGATGGCCGGCTCGGCCATGATGGCGGCCAGGCGGCGGCGTTTCATCCAGCAGATAATCTGCTGGACGATCTCGGATTCCTTGGCCGCTTCGATGACCAGCGTGAGCTGCATGGCCGGCGCGCCCATCTCGACGGCGGTACGGGCATCCGGATATTGGGCGCCATCGATGACCAGGGACCACTCCACCAGCTCGTCCAGATCCGGAGCGCGGAAGCCGAAGCGCTGCTCGGCGACGGTGCGTATGAAATGGGTGCAGGATTTGTACGCGGGGTCGTAGAGTTTGCGGCCGCTGGTATCGGCCCGGAAATGGGCGGCGTCCGCGGGGGTGAGGAAGGCGCTCTGGTGATGATCGAACCACCAGGTGAGGCGGGGATCGCTCGAGTACTTGAAATCCACGATGGCGTTTTCATCGCCGTCGAACAAGGCGGGTTCGAACGCCGGCTGAGCCTTGTGAGCCATCCCGGTATATCGGAACTCCGCATCCGGGTGAATGGCTCCCGCGATAAAGCGGCTGAAGAAGGCAGCGGAGGCTGCCCCATCAAAACAATGGTCGTGGTAGAGCACGCGTTCCAGCATTCGGTTGGGGAAAACCTTATAGTTTGTCGGAACGGCTGGTGAAAAGCAAGTGGCACCGTGCCTATAGTTCGAAACCGGCTGGAAATGTTCCCGGTTTCACCGCGCGGAAAACCTCCTCCGCCGCGCTGTTGCGGGGTTGTGACGGTATTTTGATATGATCGTCTAGCCGCCCCCGTTTGTGCGCCTTCTGTTAAAATCCTGGCCATGAGACTTGCGGGCGTATTGTGTATCACCATGACTCTACCGGCATTCGGACAGTACGCAGTCAATCGCGACGGAGACGCCGTTCGGCTGGAAGACACGGCCCGCCAGATGGTGGTTGGGGTTCTGCCCTCGCACGGGAATCTGGGCTTTGAGCTGAGGGTCAAGGGCCGCAACCTTCTGCATTTCCCATACGCCACCGTGGAGGAGTTCAAGGCGGGCAAGGGAGGCCTGATGGGCATCCCGTTCCTGGCGCCGTGGGCCAACCGCCTGGACGAGCCGGCCTTCTACGCCAACGGCAAAAAGTACGATTTCAATCTGGATCTGGGCAACGTGCGTCCCGGGCGGGATAATCACCCCTCGCACGGATTCCTCAGCGCGGTGCCCTGGGAAGTGGTGGAGGCCAAGGCGAACCACGATTCGGCGTGGCTCACCTGCAAGCTGGATTTCTACCGGCAGCCCGAGTGGATGGCGCAGTTTCCGTTCGCCCA
>CAYRWE010000111.1:0-16335 GCA_964427655.1 uncultured Solibacteraceae bacterium
GGCGAGATTCTGCGCCATTTGTCGGAGAAGCTGGAACAACTGATCGTGCCGGCGGCCTCAGACTGCTAGAATAGGGGAAATTCGCAACGTTATGCTTTGCAGGATGGTAGTACTCATCACAGCCGCTCTGCCGGCGGTTTTCGCGGCGGATACGCCCGGCGTTCGCGTGGTGGAAGAGATCGCCGCCAAGGTAAATGGCGATATCGTCACCCGCGGCGAACTGGAGGAGCGCCGCTCGAAGCTGGCGCAGTATCTGCGCACCCAGGGTCTGAGCGGCGTCAAGCTGGCCGATGCCGTCAAAGAGCAATCCGCCGATATGCTGCGCGACGAGATCGATTCGCTTCTGCTGGTGCAAAAGGCCAAGGATCTCAACATCGTTGTCGACGCGGACTTGAACCGCCGGCTGGCCGAAATGCAGGTGGAGAGCAAGATCACCGATACCGATAAATTCCACGACTGGCTGCGCGTGCAGACGAACATGCCGTTTGAGGAGTATAAGGACGCCCTCAAAAAGGAAATGCTGACGCAGCGCGTGATCGGCGAGGAGATTGGCAGCCGTATCACCATCCCTGAAGCCGATCTGCGCAAGTACTACGACGCGCACAAAGATCAGTTCATGCGCAAGGAGCAGATCTTTCTCAGCCAGATCCTGATTTCGACCGAAGGCAAGACGCCCGAGCAGATCGAGCAGGCCGAGAAGAAGTCCAAGGATCTGGCTGAGCGGGCCAAGAAGGGCGAGAAATTCAGCGACTTGGCGCGTGCCAATTCCGACGACCCGGAGACGGCGCGCAACGGCGGACAGCTTCCTCCCTATCCGCGTGGCATGCTGCAGAAGCAGATCGAAGACGTGGTGTTCAAGCAGAGGAAGGGCTACGTAACCGACGCCATCAAGGTCTCCCAGGGCTTCGTGATTCTGCGCGTGGACGACCGCTATGAAGAGGGCGTGGCGTCGTTCGAGGACGTGCGCAACGAGGTTAACGATATTGTGGGCCGCCCCCTAATGGAACCCAAGGTCCGCGATTTTCTCACGCAACTGCGCAAAGACGCGTTTCTGGAAATCAAGGACGGTTACGTGGATAGCGGGGCCGCTCCGGGGAAAGAGACCCGCTGGCAGGATGTGGCGACGGTGAAGCCGCAGACCACCACCAAGGAAGAAGTGGCCGCGCACCAGAAGAAGAAGCTGCTATGGCTGGTCCCGGCGGGCTACACGAACAAGCCGCTGCAGGAGGCCAATACGGCGCCGCCCAAGGCGACCAAGGTCGGCGACACCTCGAAGCCGGAGGCAGTACCCGCGCCCGCCGCAATCGTTCCCAAGCCATGAAATCGCCTTACGTAAACGAGCTCGAGCCCAACCGCCTGATCACCACCAGTTTCCTGGTTCACTCGAAGGAAATCCGCCAGAAAAAAGGCGGCGAGTTGTACCTTTCGCTGCTGCTGGGGGATCGCACGGGCGACGTTGACGCCAAGATGTGGGACAACGTCGCGGAGGTGCTGGACGCCTTCGAGCGCGACGACTTCGTCAAGATCAAAGGCCTGACGCAGGTCTTCCACAACCGTCCGCAACTGACCATTCACAAGATCCGGCGGATGGATGACAGCGAGATCGATTTCGCCGACTATTTCCCCTCTTCGCGCCGCGATCCGGAGGAGATGTGGGCGGAGTTACGGCAGACGGTGGCGGGGATCGCGAACCCGCATCTGAGAGCCTTGCTCGACGCGCTGCTGGACGACCCGGATATCGGTGCCCGCTACCGGCGTGCGCCGGCCGCCAAGCAGATCCACCATGCCTATCTGGGCGGTCTGCTGGAACACGTGCTTTCGCTATGCTCGCTGGCCCGCGCGACGGCTCCGCTCTATCCCTACGTGGATGGCGACCTGCTTCTGACGGGCGTGGTGCTGCACGATATCGGCAAGATTTACGAGCTGAATTACGAGCGCGGATTTTCCTATTCGAGCGACGGGCAACTGCTGGGGCACATCAACATCGCCATGCGGATGCTGGCCGAGAAGCTGCGCGGGCTGCCCGAGTTCCCTGCCCCCTTGCGCTCGCTGGTGGAGCACATGGTGCTGAGCCACCACGGGCATCTGGAGTTCGGTTCGCCCAAGCTGCCGCAATTTCCCGAGGCGCTGCTGCTGCACTACCTCGACGACATGGATTCCAAGATGGAGTGCATGCGCGCGCTGATCGAGAACGACCGGCAGGTGGAAGGCTGCTTCACCTCGTTCAATCCGGCGCTGGAGCGCGCGGCGCTCAAGAAGGACCGCTTCCTGGAGCCTGCGCCCGCTGCCCCGCGCGCGGCGCGTCCCGCCGCACCCGATTTCGCGCCGAACGGCGGCGCGCCGGAGAATACAGCTCCGGAGAAGGCCGGCGCGGCTCCGCCGGCCGTTGCGGCCCATCCGCTGTTTGCCCCCAAACCCGATTCGCAGTTCGCCGATAAGCTCAAGAGCGCGCTGGCAACCGTTCAGCCGCCGGAGAGATAATGTCCCACTCCACTCGCGAAGTTCCCCCGCCCCTGGAACTGCTCTGCCTGAAGGCGCTGTGGTCGCTTCAGGAAGGCAGCGTGAAAGACGTGCAGGGCATAGTGGCCCTATCCCGACCGCTGGCCTACACCACCATCATGACGGTGCTGGACCGCCTGGTGCGCAAGAGCAAGCTGACGCGACGCAAAGTGGGCCGGTCGTTCCAGTATGCGGCCACGGAATCGCGGGACACGCTGCGGCGCGCGGCCGTTCGCGAGCTGCTGGACGGGTTCTTCGATGGCTCGGAGGCGGAGCTTTTGGAGTATCTGCGGGGTGCGCGCGTGGAAGCACCCGCGGTGCCACAAGCGCTGCCGGCACCGGCGGAAGTGGCGGCCGCGCCTGAAGTGATGGAGAGAAGGTTCGACCCCGTGCTGTTGTAGGATGTGAAGGGCAAGCTAAAGCATGCCCCACCATTGCGGAGGCGTGCGGTTTTGTGAGACAATCCGCGCCGGAATGAAACTTCCCATTATCCTTGCGCTTTTGGCTCCCATGGCATTTGCCGCCGAGGCGGTGGACGCCTTCAATTATCACTGGACGGTGCAGCAGGCTTCCGATTGGTCGGTGGTCCCCGGAGAATTGCGGCTGCTGATTCCCGGGATGCCTCCGCCGGGATTGCCGCGCCGGCCGCAGAAATTCGCGCTCGCGCAAACCGAGCCGTTCCGCCGCGTCACGCTGGAGGCCGAGGTGCATCGCAACCAGACCAGCCTGATCGTGATTTACGCCTGGCAGGACGAGGCGCACTTCGACTATGCCCATCTCTCCGCGGACCCCGCCACCAAAGTGAACGTGCACAACGGCATGTTCCATGTTTTTGGCGGGGAGCGCGTGCGCATTTCGTCGCTAGAAGGCCCGCCGGCGCTGCCCGATCAGGAATGGACTCCCGTCAAGCTGGTCTTCGATGGCGAGAGCGGCCACTGTCACGTGGAGGTCCGGGGCAGCCGGAATCCCAGCCTGGATGCCTACGACCTGAGCCTGCGGCACGGACGCGTGGGTCTCGGCTCGTTCGACGAAACGGGCAGCTTTCGCAACGTGCGAATCTCCGGAGAGCCGCGCGGCAAATAGCGGCCGGGCCGTACGGCGCGAATGACAGGCACGATCGGCCCGCCCGATCCCGAACGGGACCGGCTTTGCCTTACAATCGTGAATTGCCATGCAAGAGCGCCAGTTCTCAGTGGGAATCGACGTAGGGACCAGTGGGGTCCGCGTCATCGTTGCCGATACGAGCGGAACGGTGTGCGCCGAGGCGGCACGCCCTCTGACCGGGGTGCGCCAAGCGGAGCGCCACGAGCAGGAGCCGGAGCAGTGGTGGACGGCCCTGTGCGACGCCGCCCGCGAGGCCGCGGCGCAATTTAAGGCCGCCCGGGGTGCCCGCGAACTGCGCGGCATGGCGGTCACTTCGACTTCGGGAACCCTGGTGGTGACGGATCGCGACGGACGTCCGCTGCGTCCGGCCATCATGTACGACGACGGCCGCTCGGGAGCGGAAGCCGAGACGCTGAACGCGACATCGACAGATAAGGACACCCGGTGGAACGCGTCGCACTCGCTGGCGAAACTGGCGTGGGTTCGGAGCAGCGAGCCGGGCATATGGGAGCGGGTGCGCTACGCCCTGCACCCGGCGGACTGGATTGCCGGGCGCCTCGTGGGCGAGTACGGCTTCTCCGATTATTCGAATACGCTGAAGCTGGGCTACGATTTCGAAGCCGGCGACTGGCATCCGGCAGTGGCCGCCGCCGGATTGCGAGGCGAGTATCTTCCGAAGGTGCTGGCGCCCGGGACGCAGGTCGGAGTGCTCAGCGCCGCGGCGGCCGCGGCAACCGGGCTGCCGGCCGGCCTGCCCGTGCTGGCGGGAGTCACGGACGGCATCGCGAGCTTGATTGCGTCAGGCGCTCACGCCGCGGGCGACGCCAATACCACGCTCGGCTCGACGCTGGTCTGGAAGGCGTTATCGCCGGCGAAGCCGCGCAGCGCACACGGCATTTACAGCCATCGGCATCCCGGCGGCCTGTGGGCTCCGGGGGCGGCCAGCAATACCGGTCCCGGCGCCATTCGCGCGCGCGACAGCCGGCTGGGACCGGAAGAACGGGACCGCATGGCCGCCGATCGCCTGCCCACCGATCTGCTCTGCTACGTGCTGCCCTCGCAGGGGGAACGCTTCCCGTTTGCCAACCGGTCCGCCGCCACCTTCTTCGAGCGCGAGCCGGCCGATACCGCCGAATCCCATGCCGCGCAGCTCCAGGCGATTGCGTTCGCCGAGCGGTGGGGATACGAGCTAATGGCGCAATGCGGCGTGGCGGCTGGCGGCAGCGTTTTTTCAGCCGGAACCGCGGCCCGCAGCCCGGTGCTCTCGCAATTGCGGGCCAATGTTCTCAACCGGGCGATTGTCCGCTGCTGCAACCCCAGTGCGGGATTCGGAGCGGCAATCCTCAGCGCTGGCGCGGCGAGCTTCGGCGGCGATCTCTTCGCGGCCATTCGCGCCATGGCGAAACCCGCAGAGGCCTATGCGCCGGCGGAGGGAATCCGGGGCCGCTTCGACGATCTGTACGCGCGTTTCCGGGAAGCCTGCGGGCGCAGGGGATACGATTCATGAGCCCCTGGCAGGCGTGCGATATCCGGGGTCCGTATCCCAGCGAGGTGTCGCCCACGCTGCTGCGCAGTATAGGCGCGCACATGGCTTCGCTGCTGCCGGCCGACCCGCGCGTGCTGCTGGCGGGAGACGCGCGCATCAGCACGCCGGCTTTGAAGGAAGCGCTCGCGGACGGGCTGGTCGATGCGGGCGCGAAGGTTCTGGACGCCGGGCAGATTCCCACGCCCGTGGCGTCTTTTGCGCATCAGCAGCTTGCGACCGACGCGGCGCTCATCGTTACGGCGTCGCACAATCCGGCGTCGCATAACGGGCTGAAGGTGATCGTCAAGGGGCTGCCGCCAGCGGAGGAGGATTGGTCGCGGCTGCGGCTGTCGCTCGAAACCGAGGCTCGCCGCGGCAGTTCCGGAACATTTGAGACGGTGGACGTTTTGCCCGCTTACGTCGAATGGATCGACCGCCGCTGGCAGCATCTGCGGGAGTTGAAGCGCGCCAGGGTAGTTCTCGATGCAGGAAACGGCGCGTGGTCGGAACTCGGCCCGGCCGCGTTCGAGAGGCTGGGATTTTCCATCCGGCGCCTCTTCTGCGAGATCGACGGGCGCTATCCGAACCGTTCTCCGGATTGCGCCCGCGCCGCCAACCTGGGCGTGCTGGCGCAAACCGTGCGGGAGACGGGAGCGGAATTGGGCATCGCGTGGGATGGCGATGGCGACCGCGTCGCTTTCGCCGATCGCCTGGGCCGGATCGTCTCCGCCGACCAGGTCTCGATGATTCTGGCCGGCTATCTCTTGCGCAATCGGCCGAATGAGAAGGTGGTCTACGATCTCAAGCTGAGCGATGCGCTGCGCCGGATGGTCCTGGCCGCGAGCGGCATTCCGCTGGTGGAACGAAGCGGCCATGCGTTTCTCAGGCGCAGGATGGTGGGCGAAGGCGCACTGTTTGGCTGCGAAGTCAGCGGCCATTACTTTTACCGTGAACTGGAGGGTCGGGACGACGGCCTGTTCACGGCCTTCCTGATGGCCGAGATTGTCGCGCGCGAAGGAGCGCTCGATGCCATCGTAGCTGCGCTGCCGCCTGTCTACATCACGCCCGACTTACGCGTGCCGAGTAACTCGGTGGCGTATGAAGTTATCGTCGAGCGGCTGCGGGCTCAGTTCGCGCCTGAGCAAGAGACGCACATCGATGGAGTGCGCCTGGAGATGCCGGACGGCTCCGTACTGGTGCGCCGTTCGGTTACCGAACCGGCGACCACGCTGCGCATCGAAGGCGCGAGCGCGGCGAGCCTGCGCCGGCTCGTGGAAGCCTGCGCCGAGGCGATCCCGGAGATGCCTCCGCACCTGCTCGACTGCATCGACTCTTCAAGACAGGAGCTGTGCCGATGAACGCCCGCCTCATATCGCTGAGCCCGCAGGATATCGCGATCATCGCGGTCTATTTCGCGATGGTATTGGGCATCGGAATCTATCTGAAGCGCTATGCCAACCGGGGCGAAGACTTCTTCCTGGCCGGAAGAGAGATGACGGCATGGGTCGCGGGACTGAGCTTCTTATCGGCGAACCTGGGCGCGCTGGAGCTGATGGGATGGGCGGCTTCCACTTACCAATACGGCATCCTGGCCGCACACTTCTATTGGATCGCAGCTTTCCCGATATTAGTGCTGTTCGGTCTGGTGATGATGCCCTTCTATTACATCTCGAAGACGCATTCGGTGCCGGGCTATCTCCAGTTACGATACGGCGAATCGACCCGCGCGCTGGCGGCGACTTCATTCGCCTTCATGACCATTCTGATGTCGGGCATCAATATGTATGCCATGGCGCTGGTCATGAAGGTCGTGCTGGGATGGAACATTCACTTCAGCATCTGGACCTCCTCTCTTACGGTGGCGATCTATGTGGCGCTGGGCGGGCTGTATTCGGCGATCTTCAACGAAGTGCTGCAATTTTTCCTGATCTGGCTGGGGGCGTTGTTAATTCCGATCCTGGGACTTATCGAAGCCGGCGGCTGGACGGGCCTGGTGGCCAGAATTCATCATAACTTCCCGCAGGGCGACTATGTGCATCTCTGGCGGACCACGGGAAGCTTCGCCAGTAATCCGATGGGAGTGCATTGGACCGGAATTGTGCTGGGCCTGGGCCTGGTGATTGCCGGCGGCTACTGGGGGACGGATTTCCTGGTGGTGCAGCGCGCGATGGCGGCCAAAGACCTGCGCTCGGCGAGGCTGGCCCCTATCATCGCCGCGTACTTTAAGATGGCCGTGCCGTTCATCGTGATTCTTCCGGGGCTGCTGGCGCTGGGTTTGCTGCCTTTCAAGTTAGTGCCGGAGAGCGCCGCCGGACCGGGGCTGCATAGTTATAACGAAGTTCTGCCGTTGATGCTGGCGCGCTATTGCGGCCCGGGCTTATTGGGACTGGGGATTACGGCGCTCATCGCGGGATTCATGTCGGGCATGGCGGGCAATGTGAGCGCTTTCGCGACGGTGTGGACCTACGACCTTTACCGCCCGTATGTTCGGAGGAACGCCAGCGACGAGCATTACGTAAAGATGGGACGCTGGTGCACGATCGTAGGAGTGCTGGTGAGCATCGGCGCCGCATACGTGGTCACGCACTTCAAGAGCATCATGGATTACATGCAGGCGCTGGTGAGCTTCTTTATCGCGCCGCTGTTCGGCACCGTGATTCTCGGAATGTTATGGCGCCGGACGACGTCCAAGGGCGGTTTCTGGGGGTTATTCGCGGGAATTACTTCGTCCATCGGGATGTATGTGATGGTGAAAGTCGATCCGAGCAAACTGGCCTGGATTGCGCTCTCGCCGGGCGCCAAAGATATGGCGGAGAACCTGTACCGCGCGTTGTGGTCCTGGCTGATCTGCGTTTCGGTCACCGTGATTGTAAGTCTCTTGACCAAGCCCAAGCCCACCCACGAATTGAAAGGGCTGGTTTACGGGCTTACCGATATACCCAGCGATGGCGGCCTGCCGCTCTATAAGCGGCCGATTTTCTGGGCCGGGGGCGTGGCGGTGATGTTCGCGGTCCTGCAGTTGATCTTCTGGTAGATGGGGAGCGGCCGAATGCAAGAGAGACATATGGTCCCGGTGTGGTTCTTCGTTGGCCTGGTGTTGGCGATCGACGGGTCGATTATCGAGGTTACCGGGATACGGGAATGGTCGCATCCTGCGGGAACCGTGTTGAGCGGATACCACACAGCGGTGTGGTGGGGGTTACTGCTGCTCGCGCTGGGCGGCTTTTACGTTTATAAGTTCTGGCCGAGGAAGAGTTAGCGGCGGACTGGTGCTGTATTAGTTATCAACCACTCCCTCACGGTCGTGGCTCGGTCGGTGAGGGAGTGGTCTTCTGGCGTTATACCGCTTTCGCAACGGACTTGATCGAGAGGCCCAGCGCCTTGGCCACGCCTTCGCCGTAGGCCGGATCCGCCTTCAGGCAGTTACCGATGTGGCGCAGCTTGATCTCCTCCGGGGCATCGCCCATGGCGCGGGCGGTGTTCTCGAAGAGCGCCTTCTTCTGGTCGGCCGTCATCAAGCGGAACAGACGCCCGGGCTGCGAGTAATAGTCGTCGTCGTCCTCGCGAAAGTTCCAGTGATCGGCGGCCCCCTCGATGCTCAGCGGCGGTTCGGCGAAGGCCGCTTGCTGCTGCCACTCTCCATAGCTGTTCGGCTCGTAGCCGAGCGTGCCGCCGTAGTTGGCGTCGACGCGCATGGCGCCATCGCGGTGATAGCTGTGAACCGGGCAGCGGGCCGCGTTGACCGGGATCTGCTCGTGGTTCACGCCCAGGCGGTAGCGTTGAGCATCACCGTAGGAGAACAGGCGCCCCTGCAACATTTTGTCCGGAGAGAAGCCGATACCGGGGACGATGTTGGCGGGATTGAACGCCGCCTGCTCAACCTCGGCGAAATAGTTCTCCGGGTTGCGGTTCAGTTCCATGATGCCGACATCGATGAGCGGGTAGTCCTTGTGGAACCAGACCTTGGTCAGGTCGAACGGGTTATAGGGGAGCTTGGCCGCGTCCTTTTCAGGCATCACCTGGATCGCCATTTTCCAGCGCGGGAAGTCGCCCTTCTCGATGCTGTCGAAGAGGTCGCGCTGGTGGCTCTCGCGGTCTTTGGCGACGATGGTCTCGGCCTCGGCGTCGGTCAGATTGCGGATGCCCTGCTGGCACACCAGGTGGAACTTCACCCAGAAGCGCTCGTTGTTGGCGTTGATCATGCTGAACGTATGGCTGCCGAAGCCATGCATGTGGCGGTAAGAGGACGGAATGCCCCGCTCGCTCATCGTGATGGTGACCTGGTGCAGGGCTTCTGGCAGCGAGGTCCAGAAATCCCAATTGTTGCGGGCGCTGCGCAGGTTGGTGCGCGGGTCGCGCTTGACTGCATGGTTGAGATCCGGGAATTTGAGCGGGTCGCGCAGGAAAAAGACGGGCGTATTATTGCCGACGAGATCCCAGTTCCCTTCCTCCGTGTAGAACTTCATCGCGAAGCCGCGGATGTCGCGCTCGGCATCGGCGGCGCCGCGTTCGCCCGCGACGGTCGAGAAGCGGGCGAACATATCGGTCTTCTTGCCGATCGCGGAAAAGATTTTGGCCTTGGTGAAGCGCGTGATATCGTGCGTCACGGTGAAGGTGCCGTACGCGCCCGACCCTTTGGCGTGCATGCGACGCTCGGGGATCACCTCGCGATCGAAATGCGCGAGCTTCTCCAGAAACCACACATCCTGAAGCAGCGCCGGACCGCGAGGCCCCGCGGTCATCACATTCTGGTTGTCGACGACGGGCGCACCCGCGTTAGTAGTGAGCTTCTTCTCTGTCATATTTCTTCCCCTTCCTGCCCTCATGGCCGCGGACGTGTTAGTCCATCCCCACGCGCAGGCTCAACGGGATTTGCCCGGACCTGTGCGGCTGAGTCCTACGGCCAAACTTTAATTGTAAAGAGCTAGAGCACAATCGGAGCTTGTAATCCGATTTCCAAAGAGATTTTCGATACAATCAGCCCGCGGTCGTGGCGGAATTGAGCGAGCTTGCCGCGTGGCTCGGGGTAATACCGTCTTAGCGGACGCCTTGGTCGAAAGGCCGTCGGCCGGGCTCATGACCATGGGCGTTAACGCGGTCCACTCGCACTGCCTTATCGCGATGGTAGCTTTGGACCGGGCAGCGGGCCTCGTTGACGAGGATCTGCGCCGGGTTCACGCCAAGCCGGTAGCGCTGGGTGTCGCTGTAAGAAGACATGAAGCAGCGCCGGGCCACTCGGTCCAGCGGTCCTTCCGTCCTGATTGTCGACGACCGGCGCATCCACGTTGGTCGTCAGCTTCTTTTCTGTCATATTATTCCCCCACCTGCCCTCATGGCGCAGACGGCTCAGCCTCGCGCGCAGGCCTAAAGAAGCTCCCGACCTCCGCCCGCGCGGCTACGCCTTCCGGCCACTATTGATTGTATAGAGGCATGGCAAATTCGGAGCCTCTAATCCGAATTCAAAAGGGAGTTCCAATACAATTGGCCGTTCCTTCTTCGATTGGCGGGCCATTGCGGGCGGATTTTTCGCGAGATACCGAGCGGTTCGCGCATCCGCTCAGGCAAACGACACGCCGGCTTCGGCCGCGACTTTGCGGATATAGCGCGCCGCGCCGGCGTACTCGTCGGCGGTCTTTAGATGCTCGAGCATGAGCGGGACATCAGCCTGGAGAGAGGCAACACAGCGAAGATAGGTGGCGTAATCCATCTTGCCGAGGCCGGGGGCGACTTCCAGGAAGTGGACGTTCAGCTCGGTGATCCAATCCAGGTCTTTGGCGTGGCAGGAGACGATCGAGGGGCCGAGCTTGTCGAAGCACTCGCGGATGAAAGCGGTGTTCTGGTAAAAGCGGGCCGGGCAATTGACGCCATTGCAGACGTCCATGTGCACGCCGAATGCCTTGCGGTCGATGGCGCGGACCAGCTTCACGTAACTATCGGGACCATCGGGGATGCTCCAGCCCATCATCTCGATCGAGAACCTGGTTCGCTTGGGATTCACCTGGCCGATCACCTTGCGGCAGTTCTCGACCGTGGCGTCGAAGAACTCCTGCGAGAGGTTCCTGGGATGCGGGCCATACCAGACATCCGGGTTATACGTACCAGCGATATCCACGCAGGTGCGCGCGCCCACGGCCTCGGCCAGCGCCAGGCGCTGGACCACATACTGCACATTTTTGGCGCGCTTCTCCGCATCCGGATCGAGCATGTTGACCCAGGCGCCGACCTCCGCGATGACCACGTTCTCCGCCGCGAAACTCTTTTCGATGGCCGCGATGCGGGCCGTGTCCGCGATCTCGGCAGCCGGGCAATAAGCGGCGCTATAGCCCAGGCGGCGATGCTCGCGGGCGAGCGCCGCGGGATCGTCGGACTTCAGGAAAACAGGTCCGCCGAGGCGAACCGGTTTGCCCGGAGGCGTGGTATGCGCGTCAAGGGCGGCCGAGATGCCCACCGCGGTAAATTCCAGGAACTGCCGGCGGCCGGATTCCATACGATTCTCCTCATCACAGATCGTATACGGTTCGCGGACCGGCTTCAACGAAAATCCCGCTCGCTCGCGTGGCTGCGAGTGCGAAGCCGGTGCTCGGGGAGGGGCGTTCTTGAAACGGCGCGCGGTTTGCGGTATCGTCGTGGGCGGATCGCTTTTTGAGCGGCCCGCCGCTTTGAACGGCCCGCCGAACGGGGCTGAAACCGTTTCCGTCGAACTCAGTTTTTCTTGGAGGAAGAAACCAGTGAGCAACGCTTCGATAATCACAGACGCGCTTTGTGCCGGCGATGGAGTAGTTCGCCTGGCGCCGAGCTGGGTCCCCCGCTCTTTCGTGATGCCGGGCGGACGGCTGAAACTGGATCCGCGCGATCTGTACGCGCTCGGCACCGATCGCGGCGGCATCGATGAACGGTGGTTCTCGTCGACGACGAATGCCGACAACGGCCCGGGGACGCCCGCCGACGAGGGGCTGAGCTACATCGTCCTGAACGGGAAGCGGGTTCTGCTCAAGGAGGCCATCGCGGTCGCGGGCGACCAGTTTCTGGGCGAGGACGTGATGGCGCAGCAGGGCGGGTGGAACGTCCTTTGCAAGTTCTTCGACAACCAGGGACCGATTCCCCACCACATGCACCAGAGCGATGAGCACGCCGCCAAGGTGGGCCGGAAAGGCAAGCCGGAGGCCTATTATTTCCCGCCGCAGTATAACTTCACGGGGAACAATTTCCCGCACACCTACATGGGTCTGGAACCCGGCACAACCAAGGAAGATGTGCGCCGCTGCCTGGAGCGCTGGAACGAAGGCGACAACGGAATTCTGTACCTCGCCAAGGCTTACAAATTGCAGCCCGGCACGGGATGGCAGATCGACGCGGGAGTTCTGCACGCGCCCGGGTCGTTGGTGACCTATGAGCCGCAGGTGAACTCGGACGTGCTGGGTATGTTCCAGTCGCTGGTGGAAGACCGGCCCGTGCCGCGCTCGCTGCTGGTGAAAGACGTGCCGCCGGAGCTGCACAATGACCTCGATTACATCGTCAGCATGCTGGATTGGGAGAAGAACGTGGATCCCGAGTTTGGCAGGCGCAACAAGGTATTTCCGAAGCCGGT
The DNA here is from genome assembly GCA_964427655.1 of uncultured Solibacteraceae bacterium. Taxonomy (GTDB): domain Bacteria; phylum Acidobacteriota; class Terriglobia; order Bryobacterales; family Bryobacteraceae; genus CAVQNQ01. The sequence continues at coordinate 12,717 of CAYRWE010000111.1, forward strand.
CAAGCCCGAAGCGGAGATGCGCGAGGCCGGCTACAGCGAGATGTGGATCGCCTACGGCCGGCAGTTCTACTGCGCCAAAGAGCTGACCGTGCATCCGGGACGGTCGGTCACCATCACGGACGCGGCGGCCTACGGCGTGATCCTGACGCAGGGCCGCGGCAAAATCGGCAAGCTGGAAGTGGAGACGCCCAACATGATCCGGTTCGGCGAGATGACCCGCGACGAGGTGTTCGTCACGGCGGGAGCGGCCAAATCCGGCTTAAAGATCGCCAACACCAGCGAGACCGAGAACCTGGTAATGCTGAAGCATTTCGGCCCGGGCAATCCGGACGCCATGCCGCTGATCGCAAACTGATCTTACATTCGACCGAGGACAATGACGATGGCCGCGAAGACGTTGGGCATCGGCCTGGTGGGGTGCGGCTTCATGGGCCGCACCCACTCGAACGCATATCTGCGGCTGAATCAATTCTTCCCCGTGGAGCACCGCCCGGTGCTGAAGGCCGCCTGTGCGCGCACGCCGGAAAAGGCGCTGCAATTCGCGGCGACGTGGGGCTACGCGCGCGCGGAGACGGATTGGCGGAAGCTGATCGACGCCGCGGATATCGAGCTGATCGATATCTGCGTTCCGAACTCCGCGCATAAGGAGATTGCGGTGGCGGCCGCGCGCGCCGGCAAGATGGTGATGTGCGAAAAGCCGCTGGCCATGAATGCCGCCGAAGGCGAGGCGATGGTGGCGGCGGTGGAGGCAGCCGGGGTCGCCAACATGATCTCGTTCAACTATCGCCGCGTGCCCTCCATCGCGCTGGCGAAGCAGATCGTCGGCGAGGGCCGCATCGGGCGCCCCTTTCACTATCGCGCCACGTACTTGCAGGATTGGACCATTTCCGCCGACGTTCCGCAGGGCGGCGACGCGCTCTGGAGACTCGATGTCCGGTCGGCGGGCAGCGGCGTCACGGGCGATCTGCTAGCCCACTCGATCGACACGGCCACCTGGCTCAACGGGCCGATCGCGCGCGTAGTGGCGAGAACCGAGACGTTCATTAAGGAGCGTAAGAATGTGGTCTCGGGCGCGATGGAGCCGGTCGAGATCGACGATGCCTGCATGTTCCTGGCGGTGTTTGCCAACGGGTCGCTGGGGACGTTCGAATCGTCGCGCTATGCGCGCGGCCGCAAGAACTTCAATACCTTCGAGCTGAACGGCGCCGATGGAAGCCTCTACTTCGATCTCGAGGAACCGGAGTATTTGCAGTTCTTCGAGTACAGGCAGTTGCAATCCGGCAAGAAGATCGAATCGCACCTGACCGGCTGGCGCAAGATCCATGTGACCAATGCGGAGCACCCTTATATGAGCCGCTACTGGGTCCCGGGGACGTGCATCGGCTACGAGCACACGTTCCTGAACCAGCTTGCCGATTTCGTGGTGGGAATCGAGAGCGGCGTGCCGGCGCAGCCCGATTTCCGCGCTGGCTTGGAGACGCAGAAGGTGTGCGACGCGGTCCTGGAGAGCGCCCGCGCGGGGACCTGGGTGGACGTGCCGGTGCGCGGCGGGGCTGCCCGGGCATAGGCGGCAGGAGAAAGCCGATGAATGCGCAACACGCTTATCCGGCGCTGCACAACGCGATGTGGCCGGGGCTGGTCGGCAAAGGTCCGGGCGGCGAAACGCCCATCGATCTCGATACCATGCTGAACCTGACGGCCGCCGCGGAAGCCGATGGCGCGCGGTTCGAGGGCGTCGATCTGTTCCTGAGCCTGCCGCATACCGATATCGATTCCTCGGGCGACGGCCTGAAGATACTGGCGGACAAGCTCGCTTCCAGGAACCTGAAGGCCGGCTCGCTGGTGGCGCCGGTATGGCCCTCGACGGGCGGCGGATCGGCGATGGGCGATCTATCCGAGCGCGCCCGCTTCATCACCCAGGTGAAGAAGGCCTGCCGCATCGGGCGCACGCTGCGCGAGATCGGTATCCGGCGTTATGGCGTGATTCGCATCGATTCCGCTACCGACGTGGAAGCGTGGGCCCAAGATCCGGAAGCGAATACCAGGCGGATCGCCGCGACGATCCGCGAGGCTTGCTCGGTTGCCGAGGATTACGGCGAACGGCTGGCGGCCGAGGGCGAGATCTGCTGGGGCGGAATGCACAGTTGGCGGCGGAACGTGCAGTTGCTGGAAATGGTGGACCGGCCGCGGACGTTGGGATTCCAGGCGGACATGGCGCATACCCTGCTTTTCACCCTGGGATACAACGCGCCGGAGGACCGCCTGCTGCCGGAAGGCTTCGACTGGAGCCGGAGCGAAGAACTGGCGGCGGCATACGCTCAAGTAGCGCGGGCGTTGCGCCCCTGGACCCTCGATTTTCACGTCGCCCAGAACGATGGAACGGTGAAGGGATCGGGTTCGCACGACACGACCGGCAAGCACTGCCCGCCCTGCGATCCCCACGGCAAGCTCGATATCGTGCGCGATTCCGGCCCATGGCTGCGCGGCGGGGACGGGCGCCCCACGCGCGCGCTGGCGCACATCTGCTGGGATGGCTGCATGTTCCCCAACGAGATGATGCTCCAGCCGAAGATCTGGAACGACGTGCTGCGCGCGATGGCGGCCGTGCGCGACGCCCACGGATGGGACTGAGCGCGCCAAACGCGGCAAAGCATGCCCGGCAATTTCCGGTAGACTGAATTAGCTTATGGAACTCGCATCGATTCAGCGCGAAATCCGCGCCCAAGGCCTGGATGGCTGGCTGTTTTTCGATCATCATATGCGCGACCCGCTGGGGTACCGCGTGCTGGGATTCCAGCCGCCGCGCCTGCCCACGCGGCGCTGGTATTACATGATTCCGGCGCAGGGCGAACCGCTCGGGCTGGTGCATCGCATCGAAGCCGGCATGCTCGGCACGCTGCCGGGCGAGCGCATCCCCTACTCCAGTTGGACCGAGCAGTTGGAGGGGCTGCGGCGCCTCACCAAGGGAATGCGGCGCGTGGCCATGCAGTATTCGCCGCAGTGCGCCATCCCGTATGTGTCGATGGTGGATGGCGGCACGCTCGAGCTGGTGCGCGGCCTGGGAATCGAGGTGGCCAGTTCGGGGGAGCTGATCCAGACTTTCGAGGCGCGCTGGACGCCGGCGATGCTGGAATCGCACCTGGAGGCTGGGCGGAGGGTGGACCAGATTCGCGCCGAGGCCTTCGCGCTGATCCGCGAGCGCACGCGCAACGGGGTGCCGCTTCAGGAGATCGAGGTCAAGCGCTTCGTTCGCGACCGCTTCGCTCAAGCGGGGCTGATCTGCGATGATGGCCCCATCGTGGGGGTCAACGCCAACTCCGCCAATCCGCATTACGAACCGAGCGACGAAGTCAGCTCGCCGATTCGCCGCGGCGATTGGGTGCTGCTGGATATGTGGGCCAAGCTGGACCAGCCGGGCTCCGCCTATTACGACATCACCTGGACGGGCTTTTGCGGCGAGACTCCCACGGACGAGATGCGCAACGTCTTCGCGGTAGTGACAGGCGGGCGCGACAAAGGGATCGAGCGCGTCACCGAGGCCGTGGCGAAGGGCCAGGCGCTGTGCGGTTTCGAGGTGGACGACACAGTGCGCGGCTACATCGACAGCCGCGGCTTCGGC
>CAYRWE010000112.1:0-16101 GCA_964427655.1 uncultured Solibacteraceae bacterium
GACGCCTATCACAACACCGCCAAGCTGGATGCCGTGCCGGCCGAGGTGATGGAGCAGCGCGAGGAAGAGAACCTGGCCCTGGTCAAGAGCTGGATGGGCAAGATCCCCACGGATCTCGATATCCTCATCGTGGACGAAATGGGTAAAGATATCAGCGGTACCGGCATGGATACCAAGGTGGTCAACCGGGGCATCCGCGGCGAATACAATCCCTGGCCGGGGCTGCCGAAATTCAAGCGCATCTTCGTGCGCGGATTGAGCGCCAACGGCTACGGCAATGCCGTGGGGCTGGGGATGGCCGATGTCACCACGGACCGCCTGGTGAACAGCGCCGTTTGGGAGCCTTCGTATATCAATGCGCTGACCGCCAGCAACCCCGGAGGCGTCCGCACGCCCATCCATTTCTCGACCGACCGCGAATGCCTCGAGCGCTTTACGCCCACCGCCGGCAAGCTGGATTTCAGCCAGGTGACTTACGGCTGGATTCACAATTCGCTGGAGCTCGATCGCCTGGCCGTGAGCGAGCAACTGCGCGGCGCCATCGAAGCCCACCCGCTCTGCACCATCGAAGGCTCGATCGACTTCGAATTCGATTCCGACGGCAACCTGATCAGCCCGTTCGTGACCACCGGTCAGGCCGTTGCGACACACTAATTACTCGTACCGCAGCGCCATGATCGGGTCGATGCGCATGGCCCGGCGCGCCGGAATATAGATCGCCAGCGCAGCCACCAGCATCAGCGCCAGGGAAATCCCGGTGAAGGTGACCAGGTCGTTGACCTCTACCCCGAAAACCAGCGAGGCCATCAGTCGCGCCAGCCCATAGGCCGCCACCAGGCCGATCGCCAGCCCGGCCGCGGCGGTGGTCATACCCCGCCGGAGGAGCATGCCGAGCACGAATTGCCGCGGCGCGCCCAGCGCCACGCGGATGCCGATCTCGTGGGTCTGCTCGGCCACCAGGTACGACATCACGCCATACACCCCCACCGCTGAGAGCGCCAGCGCCAGCCCGCCGAAGACGGCCATCAGGGCGGCCACGTAATCCAGGCCGGTGGCATCGTTGCGGATCAGCCGCGTCATGGTGTAGACGTCGGTAACGGGTTGCTGCGGGTCCACCGAACGGATGGCCGCCGTGATTCCGGGCACCAGGCTCAACGGATCGCCGGCGGCGCGGATGGCGATATCGGACACGCGCAGGGGCGCCTGTTCATAGGGCACATACAGCGTGGCGCGCGGCTGGCGATCGAACACATCGTGCGCCACGTCGCCCACCACGCCGACTAACGTCACCCACGGGCCGGGCGATTCGGGCGCTCCGATCCTGATTCGCCGGCCGAGGGGCGGAGGCTCGCCCGGCCACCAGCGCTGGGCCGTCCGCTCGCCGATCACGGCCACCCGCGGCGCCCCGGCGCGGTCGCTATCGCTCAATAGCCGGCCGGCCCGCAGCGGCACGTGGAGCGTCCGGAAAAAGTTAGGGCTGACCGCCTCGAACTCCGCGCTGGGCTGCCTGCCCGGCTCCGGCACCTGGCCCTCGATCATGAAAACCCGGCCGACCTGGCGAACCGTAAACGGCAGGGCCGTGGCGGCCGCGGACGCCCGCACGCCCGGCACGGCCGCCGTCTTTTCTAGTACCTGCCGGTAGAAGGCGGCCACCTGGTAAGGCTCGCCGTACTTGGCCGGGGTGATGGTCATGTGCAAGGTGAGCAGGGTCTCCGGCTGCATCCCGGTTCCCGTGGCCAGTAGGGTGCGGAAGCCGCGCACCATCAGGCCCGCGCCCACCAGCAGCACCACCGTGAGCGCGATCTCAGCCGCCACCAGAACGTTGCGGAACCGATGCCGCGCCCGCCCGGCCGATGAGCCGCGGCCCCCCTCCTTCAGCGAGCCGGCCACGTCGGGCCGCGACAACTGCCAGGCCGGAGCGATCCCCGCCAGGATTCCGCTGGCCAAGGCCGCAGCCAGTGTGAACCCCAGCGTCCGCCCGTCGAGGTGGATCTCCTCCCAGCCCAGAATGTACCGTGCGATCTCCGCCGGCATGTTGACGCGCATGAGATCCAGGCCCCAGCTCGCCACCAGCAGTCCGAGCGCCGCGCCCACCAGCGCGAGCAGCACGTTCTCCGTGACGAGCTGCGCCACCACGCGCCCGCGCCCCGCTCCCAGCGCCGTGCGTACGGCGATCTCGCGCATACGTCCCGTGGCCCGCGCGAACTGCAAATTGGCCACGTTCACGCAGGCAATCAGCAGCACGAAAAGCGCCGCATAGAACGTCATCAGGGTGTATTGGAGGGTGTAGTCGCCGATCAGGAACCGGTGCGCGGGATACGCCTGGAAGCGCCGGTCTTTGTTGGTGGCGGGGTACAGGCGTTCCAGCCGCGCGGCGGTGGCGTCCATCTGCGCGCGAGCCTGCTCGACGGTATGGCCCGGCTTGAGGCGGCCCATGGAGGTCACCAAAAGGATGCGCCGCGAGGCGCGCTGTTCGGGCGTGAGGGCCAGCGGCGTCCAAAGCTCGGCGGGGAGCGGGAATTGGAAGCGCGACGGCATGATGCCTATGACCTGGTAATCCTGGTCGTCCAGCCGGATGGTCTTGCCGACGATATCGGGGTCCGCGCCGAAACGGCGATGCCAGAGCCGGTCGCTGAGGATGGCTTCCCGCTGGCGCCCGGGCTGATCCTCGCCGGCCGCGAAGGTCCGCCCGCGCACCGGCTGGACGCCCATCACGGCGAAGAAATTGGTGGTGACGAGCGCCCGCGGAACGCTTTCCGGCTCGCCTCCCTGGCCGGCGATATTGGCCAGCTCGTCATTCCAGCTCGCCACATCCGCCAGCGCGCTGCTGTCGCGGCGGATATCGTCGATATCGGCGAGCGCGGCGCTGCTCCAATCGTTGGGATTTCCGGGAATCTTCTGCACCACCCCCACCAGGCTCTCCAGGTGGGGCAGGTTCACGGGCTTCCACAGCAGGGCGTCGGCCACGCCGAACACGGCCGCCGTGGCGCCAATCCCCAGGGCCAGCGTGATGGCCGCCGCGGCCGCGAAGCCGGGCGCTTTGCGCAGAGTCCGCGCGCCGTAGCGGATGTCGTTCCACAAATGCATGGCAGGACTCTTCAGGCACCGCTCGTGCCATGCCCAAACGGTTTAGATTCAGGATCTGGCTGCCGGGTATGTGTTCGGAAATGGAACGCCTCACGGCGCCTGCGGGCAGTCGCTACTCGTGCTTTTCGAGTAGCAGGTTGATGGTCCCGATGGTGAACTGCATGCGCACGCGGATCTGCACCGGCAGCCGCCGCCGGTCGTCGGTGAGCCAGAAATAGAGGTGCGCGGGACGGCGGTAGAGCACGTTATCGAACAGGTAGGCTTCGTAGCGGATGGTCTTGAAGGTCCCCTCCGCCGTTCGCACCTCTTCCCTCTGCTGGGCCTCGATGCGCGCCATCACGCTCTTCTTGCCGTCGCTTACGGGAACCTGGACGCTCTGCCCCGGTTCCAAATCCAGCGTGCGCATGTAAAATATGCCGCCGATCACGTCGTGCACGCAGGCCGGGATATCGATCTCCTGGGCGAGCACCACGCTGTTTTTTATGTGGTCGCGCTCCAGGTAGCTGGCCTTGCGGGTCTCCGCGTCGAAGGTGACGCGTGTGTCGCGCTGGCGGCTGCCCTCACGCGCGGTGATCTGGGCGGATTCCGCGCAAAACTCCGGCGTCAGGCTCGCGGCGTAGTCATCTTCCACCTTGAACAGCTTCGAGACCATGCCCACCGATTCGACGCGCATGTGCACCTGCCAGCCCGGCCGCGGCCTTTCCACCGCGTTCCATTCCACGGTGGCCCGGCCGGCGGTGATCAGGCGCCACTCGATGCGATATTCCAGTTTTTCTCTGGAGGGTAACGCGGGGCTCTGGGGCAGGCCTGGCACAACCAGCAACAGCAACAGCATGAGCGGCTTCGAGGCCATGAAACGTAAGTGTCGCGCATACCGGGCCGCGTGCGCAATCGGGCAGCAGGGGAATACCTCCGAACATCCAGGGAAATACCGGTAGCCGGGGAACAGACTCCGCGCCGGGCGCGTACCTTTCAATCGGGCGATAATACGAGACGAATGTCAGTTGGCGCGTTCTTCCGCCGTCCGGCGGTTCTGCTGATCGTAGCGCTATGCCTGTTGGCCGGCGCGATTACGGTGTTGGGACGGCTCGCCGGCGGATCGCGAGACCAGCTCAAGCCCGTGGCACTGGCCGGGGATAGCGGCGCGCAAACCACCCCGGCGCTTTCCCCCCACAGCCGGCGCCTGGCCTATAGCGCGCGCGGCTTGGCGAAAGACGAGAGCTTTCACATCTTCGTGCGGCCGCTCCCCGATGGCGCTCCCCGCCAGTTGACCGAGGGGACGGCGAGCGATATCAGCCCGGTCTGGTCGCCCGATGGATCGAGCATCGCGTTCCTGCGCCTGGCCGGGCAGCACGGCGAATGCATGGTCATGCCTTCGGATGGCGGCGCCATTGGGAGGGTCGCCGATTGCAGTCCGGGTGCCGGCGCCGACCCGGCGCAGCCCGCGCCCGCGCTGGCCTGGACCCACGACGGGCAGTCGCTGGTGGCTCTTCAGTCCCAGGGCAAGCAGTTGCCGGCTTTGGCCGCGATCCCGCTGCGCGGCGGCGCTCCCCGCAGTCTCACCAGGCCGCCCGATGGCGTGGAGGGCGACACCACCCCGGCCGTTTCGCCCGATGGTAACGCCATCGCCTTCGTGCGGGTCACCAGCGAGGGCGGCGACATCTGGCTGTGCGATCCGGCCGGCGGCAATCTGCGCCGCCTGACCTTCGACGACCGACCCATACGCGGCATCGCCTGGATGCCCGATGGCCAGGAGCTGATCTATTCCGCCCACCGCGCCGCCGGCTGGTGGCTCCTGCGCCTGCCCGTATCCGGCGGCAGCCCGCGCGAAATCCAGCTTTCCGGCAAGCAGGCGCAGTATCCCGCGCTGGCTCCCGGGGGGCGCCTGGTTTACGTTGATACGCCCTCGGTCTCGGCCATCTGGCAAGCCCGCCTGGGCGCCGATATCGAAGGCACGGAAGCCAAGCCGCTGATCCGCTCCACGGGCCGCGAGTTCGGGCCGGCCTTTTCTCCGGATGGAGAGCGCATCGCCGATGTCTCGGATGAATCCGGAAGCGAGGAGATTTGGACCGCCAGCCGCGATGGCAGCCACCGCGTGCGCATCACCGATCTCGCAGGTCCGCAGTTGTGGCCGCCGCGCTGGTCGCCGGACAGTCGCACGCTGCTCTTCGACGGCCGCGCCGAGCGGGATAACGAGGTGTACACGGCGCCCTCCGAATCCGCTTCCCCGGTCAAGCCGAAGCGCGTGGCGTTGGGCAGCGGCGCCTCATGGTCGCGCGACGGCCGCTCGATCCTGTTTCAGGCGCGCGGCCAGATCTGGCGGGCCAATCCCGATGGTGGCGACCCACGCCCCATCGTCAGGGACCCTGGAGCCAACTGGCCGGTGGAATCCGTGGATGGCCGCTCCATCTTCTACCGCAACCGCCAGGCTATCTGGCGCGTTCCGGTAGAGGGCGGAGCGCCGGAGCAGGTGGTCGCGGCCCAGCGCGGCATGCTGTGGCCCTTCATACAGCCCGTCAAGACCGGCATCTATTACAGCCAGTTTTCGCCGCCCGAAGGAACCATCGCCGTGACGTTTTTCGATTTCGCCACCCGCGAAACCGCTATGGCATTCGCGATGCCGAATATGGGCCAGGGCCAGCGCGCCGGATTCTCGATCTCGCCGGACGGCCGCGACATCGTCTATCCGCGCTGGGACCAGAGCGCTACCCGGCTGATGACGGTGCGCAACTTCAAGTAGGCTATTTCTCGTCCGGATCGCGCAGCTCGAGGGTAGTTTCCCGCTGGCAGCACGCGCACGGCCCGGGGATGTAGGCGCGGATATTGCACACGTCGCAGAAGTAGGTAATCAACTTGAGTTTGCCATCGCGCCGCACCAGCAGGGCGCGCGTGTGTACGGGGTCGATCAGGAACCGGTCCGGTGCCGTAAAGTGGCCCTTGGCCTCCACTTCAAAGCCGTTCAGCCGGGAATCGTTGAGGATCTTGGTGGTATCCTCGTCGCCCGCAAGGCGCACCGTTTTGCCCTCGGCCGTAGCGAGCGCCGGCGCCTGCCCGGCCGCGATGACCAGCTTGCCTTGCAGCGTTTGACCGGCGGGGGCTTGGGCCGCGGCACACAAAGCGGCCGCCGCCAAAAGACACAGACACACCCTCATACCTTCAATTCTAGCGGAGCGCGGTGACTTCAGGCGGCAATCCAACCCCTGGCCGGCCTTGCGACCCTATTTTTGGCAAGCTTCAGTACCTAGCGGCCGTAGACTAGCAGGCGGAAGGTGCCGGGCACGGCTTTGGGCTGCTGGTTGGAGCCGGGCGCGGGCGTGGTGAAATCGGAGGTATCGACGAGCAGGTTGTGGGTTCGCGGGTCGAGCCCCATGGTCTTGGCGCCGAACTCCGTCCTGACCGTTTCGACGAGAGTGATCTGGCCGCCGGCATCCTCGTGAAAAACGTGGATGGTGCCCTCGCGCGTGGCACTGGCCACCAGGGCGGTCTCGGGATCGAAGATGTTGGCGTCCACGCGATCGCCGATGGGGAAGGGCCCGCCGACGACCTTGCCGGTATCGGTCGCCATCGCGACCAGGAGCTTGGGATTGCGCCCGCCCACGAACAGGCGGCGGCCTCGGCGGTCCAAGGCGATAGAGACCGGCTGACCGGCGGGCGCCACCGGCCAGCGCGCCGTGATCTTCAGCGCGCGCGAATCGATCGCGATCACCTCGTTGGTGTCTTCGAGGTTGTCGTAGATGGTGCCCTGGCCATCGGCGACGGCTTGTTCCGGAGCGCCTCCCAACTGTAGCGTGGCCACCACGGTATTGGTCGCGGGGTCGATGACAGTGGCGCTCTTCGGACGGCCGTTGAAGACGAAGACACGTTTGGAAGCGGAGTCATAGAGAATGGAATCGGCATCCTCATCGGCTTTCACCTGCCCGAGAATCTTAAGGCTCTTGAGATCGAAGACTGCCACCTGGCCGGCGTCGCCATCAGTGATGAAGCCGCGGCCGAGTTCCGGCACCACCGCGATTCCGTGGTCGCGCTTCAGACCGGCGATGGTACCGACCACGGCGAAGCTATCGGCATCAAGCACTTTGACTTCCGTGCCGTGCGACAGGTAGATGCGGCGCGCCGCGGCATCCACGGTGATGTAATCGAAATACTCGCCGCCGCCTTCGGCCGCGCCCAGCGGGATCTTGCGCAGCAGATGGTAGCCGCCCGAAGGCGGAGCCGCCACCAGGGCGGCGGCCAGCCATAAGAGGGCCGCGCACACAGCCGGGGGAAGAATACGCTTCATGGGAGCCTCCGTTCAGAGGCGATTATACCTTCCGGCGGCAGGGCGCGCTCCGCGCTTCAAAACTTCAACGGACTGTAACCGATCCGCAGCCGTCCGAATGTTACCCAAGTGTCATGGACCGGGCGCCCGGTCCACTGGCGACTATGCGTGGAATCGACTTGATCTATATCGACTCGGGCGGAGGGCACCGCGCCGCCGCGCGGGCCGTCGAAGCCGCCGTACGCGAGCAGCAACGGCCCTGGGAGTTGCGCCTGCGAAGCGTACAGGACCTGCTGGACCCGATCGACTTTATTCGCAAGACCACCGGCATCCCGTTCCAGGATGTCTATAACATCATGCTGCGGCGCGGGTGGACGCGCGGCTCCGCGCGACTGATTCCGGTGATGCACTGGATCATCCGCGCGCTGCACCGCAAACAAGTGGCTCTGTTCGAGCGCCACTGGCGGCAGCATCCGGCGGAGATGGTGGTCTCAGTCATCCCGCATTATAACCGGGCGCTGCGGCAGGCCTTCGCGCGCGCGTGTCCGGGTCGGCCGTTCGTCACCATACTCACCGATATCGCCGATTACCCGCCGAACTTCTGGATCGAGCGCCAGGAGCAGTACCTGGTCTGCGGGTCGGACCGCGCCGTGGAGCAGGCGCGCACACTGGGCATCCCGGGCAACCGCATCCTGCGGACCTCGGGGATGATTCTGGACCCCCGGTTTCACGCACCGCCCGATCTGGACCGCGCCGCGGAACGCTCGAAGCTGGGCCTGGAACCGGACCGGCGCACGGTGCTGGTGCTGTTCGGGGGCGAGGGATCGACCGATCTCGTTAGAGTGGCGCGGCGCCTCAACCGCGCGGCCCTGCCGATTCAACTGATCGTGCTGTGCGGCCGCCACGAAGAATCGCTGCGGCGCTTGCGGGCCATGCGCACGCGCATACCGATGTTCGTGGAAGGCTTCACGCGCGACGTTCCTTATTACATGTCGCTGGCGGACCTGTTCATCGGCAAGCCGGGGCCGGGCAGCATCAGCGAAGCGCTGGCCATGAAGCTGCCGGTGATCGTGGAGCGCAACGCGCGCACGCTGGCGCAGGAGCGCTACAACGCGGATTGGATTCTGGAACAGGGCGTGGGCGTAGTGGTGGAGGATCTCGCGGGCATCGCCGGGGCGGTTCGCGAACTCCTGGAACCGGACCGTTACATGCGATTGCGCGGGAATGCCGCCGCGCTGCGGAACCGGGCGGTGTACGAGACGGTCGAGTGCCTGGACGCGATCCTGGCCAACCATCGTGAAGGCACCTATGCGCCTCAGGCGATCCCCGCGTTGTCGCGGGATTTTAACCGTGGACGCACCATGCTGTAACCGGGACCGGCACACAATGGCGTAATGCCAGCCACAGGCCTGCCCATCCCGATCGCGTTCCCCCCGTTGTTGCCAAATGCTCATCATCCTTTGATCAAGCCGATGGAAGCGACGCTGGAGCGGTGGATGATGCCGCCGGACCTGGTGGCCAGCGTGCATTCGGCGGCGGGGTCGGGGCGCGGCCCGGCATTCGCGCGGCGGCTTCTGGAATCGCTCGACATACGCTTCGCGATTGAGCCGAGGGATCTGGAGCGCATTCCGGCGAAGGGGCCGGCGGTGGTGGTGGCCAATCATCCCTACGGCATCGTGGAGGGCCTCATTCTCACGATCCTGCTGGGAATGGTGCGGGAGGATTTCCGCATCGGCGCCAATTCGCTGCTGTCCTCGATCGACGCCATGCGCAGCCACATCATCTCCATGAATCCATTCGAGACGCAGGGCGCGGTGGCGGAAAACTGCCGGGCGCTGCGCGAATGTCTGGCGTGGCTCAATGGCGGCGGGCTGCTGGCCATGTTTCCGGCCGGAGAAGTGGCGCACCTGAGCTGGAGCGAGCACACGGTCACGGACCCACCCTGGAAGGCTACCGCCGCGCGCCTCGCGATGCGGACGCGCTGCCCGGCCATCCCGGTGTACTTTGAGGGCGCCAACAGCCTGTCGTTCCAGTTGGCGGGGGTGTTGCATCCCGGCCTGCGGACCATCAGCCTGCCGCGGGAGTGCCGAAAGATGCGCAGCAAGACGGTGCGGGCACACATCGGTGCACCTATTTCGCACAGCGTGCTGGCGGCATACAGCGGAGCGGAGCACGCCACCGATTATCTGCGCTCGCGCACCTTCTTCCTGGGCCATCGGGCGCCATCCCTGCCCGCTCTTTCGCGGCCGGCGGAGATCGCCGAACCGGCTGGCCCGACGGCCGCGGCCGTATCCCTGACGAGCGAAGTGGCGGCCCTGCCGCCCTATCGCCGGCTGCTCGAGAATCGCGATTTCGCGGTCTACCTGGCGGGCGCGGCGGAGATCCCGAAAACGCTGGAGGAGATCGGCCGGTCGCGCGAAATCGCTTTCCGCCAGGTGGGCGAAGGCTCCGGCCAGGAATCCGACCTGGACTGGTTCGATGGCCATTACCAGCACCTGTTCCTGTGGCACAAGGCCGATGCCCGGCTGGCCGGCGCCTACCGCCTGGCCATCACCACGGACGTGCTGCCGCGCTTCGGCATCAAGGGCCTCTATACCAGCAAGCTGTTCCGCTACAAGCCGGAATTCTTCAAGCGCCTGGGGCCGGCCATGGAGCTGGGGCGTTCGTTCATCTGCCCGCGGTATCAGAAGAGCTACGCGCCGCTGCTGATGCTGTGGAGAGGCATCGCGCGCGTGGTGGATCTGCGGCCGGAGGCGTCCGCGCTATTCGGCGCTGTGAGTATCAGCCGGGATTACTGCGCGGCTTCACGCGGGCTGATCGCCAACTACCTCAAGCAGCGCGCCTCGCACGACCTGGCCCGCCTGGTCCGCCCGCGCGTGCCGTACCGCGACCGCGCCGAGCGCAATGCCTGGGTCAAGCGGCTGGCCGAGCTGACGGCTGGAATCGAGGAACTTTCGGCTTCCATCTCGGATATCGAAGGCAACGGGAAGGGCGTTCCGGTGCTGGTCCGCCAATACCTGAAAGCGGGCGGCCAGTTGCTGGGGTTCAACATCGATCCGAGCTTTTCGGGCGTGCTGGACGCGCTGATTCTGGTGGATATGAACAACCAGTCGGCGGCCTTAGTGGAGCGCTGCAGGGGCCTCAACCGGTCCGCGGGCGCCGCTCCCTCACGGTCGCGGCTCGGTTTGATCTGAGCCGGGCCCACAGGGCGCCCTGTCAGGGAGCGGGTCTTCCGCAATGGGCTCAGGCGGTTTCGGCCTCGAAGGTGAGCCGCAGGTACGATCGGGGCTGGAACTCGATGCGCAGCGGGAGCGGGCGCGGCGAGCCCTTTTCGATCCACAAGCGGAAATCGGTTAGCTTGCCGCCTTCTTCGCGGTGCAGGCGCCCATCGATGCGCAGCGCTTTGGCGGAGGCGCGCAGCAGGCCGCGCGAGCGGAAGAGCGCGGTGGCTTTCGAATCCGCGGATCTCTCCACGCGCAAGCGATAGAAGCGGCCGGCATAGACGTAGCGCGCCTCGCCGGGGCGGATCAGCAATTCGGCCAGCGCGTGCAGGAAGGGCCGCACGGAATCGCTGGGTGGCGCGAGTGGCGCGGTCCTCTTGGGAACGCCGGAGAGCGCCTGGCGCGCGCGCTCGACCAGCTCCGCGTTCTCGGCGGAAGAGAGGCTGGCCGGGGCCATGAAATGGGCCGAGACAGTCTCCATGGATCCCTCTCCGATGCGGCCCTCGATGGCCGAGTAACTCGCCTCGGCGGCTTTGGAATGGAGAGCCTTGCGGGCCTCGTCGGCGCTCTCTTCAGGAGAGGAGGTCATCAGGCCGAAGTAGAGCGACCGCGGCGCGGCCGGGGCGGCCTGTTCGGAAAGCTCGCGAATGAAGCCGAGACGGTTGAGACCGGCGGCGCGCTGCGGCAGCGAACGGCCGGTGAATTCGAGCAACCGCACCGCGCGCCCGGCGCTCTCGGAATCGTGCCACGCCACGGAGCCATCGCCCACGCCCGTGCGGTGCAGCACGGGAATCGAGAAGAGCACCACCTGCGCGTCGGCGCGGTAGCGGCGCTCGCCGCCCGTGCCGGAGAGGGGCCGGCCTTCCCAGGTCAGCGTCCCGGATCCCAGCGCGGAACGCAGGGCGGCGGGGAACAGCAGGCCGGCGGTGCAGATCCGGCCGAAGTCGCGCCTCGTAAGATTCATAACCAGCATCCTATCTGTACCTAGTATGACCGGTTAGTATGCCTGGCCCGGCGCCGCGAGGTTTGGCGCTCATGCCAGCTTGCGGAATATCCGCCGGATGCCGGCGCCGGCCACCAGAACGGAATCGGCCAGAGCCGCCGGGAGAACGCGGAAATCGGCTCCCAAGGTAGCCGATCCCTCGCCGGTGATAATCAAACCGCGCCGCATGAGCGCGAAGTTGATGAGGGCCGAGCCCACCGTGCAAATCACCGAGACGATCATCCCAGTCAGGATGTGGGTGGCTTGGCCCATTTTCAGAAGCGCGTATTCCAGGGTATGCGCCGAGGCCGGCAGCAAACCGGCGACCAGGATGCCCGCCAGCCAGACCGGACGCGCCCTACGGAAGGCCTGCATCAGCGATCCCCAGCAGCCTCCCAGGGCGATGCGGAAGACGATCTCGATACACGCGCCGCGCGCCGCGCCCGCTCCCCTGGGGATCACCACCACGGCATAGAGCAGGCCCCGAAAGCCGGCGCTCAGAAGAGCGGCCTTCCAGTTGAAATTGACGACACACAGCGTCCACGGATCCCGCAGCACGCGGGCGAAGGCCGCGCCTACGGATTCTCCCAGAGGCTCACACTGGCTGGAGCAGCCGCGCATAGCCCTCATAAACCTCGCTGAAGACGCGATCCCACGATTGCCCTTCCACCTGGCGCCGGGCCTCGACGGCCATGCGGCGGCGCAGCGCGGAGCCGAGCGCCAGTGCGACCGTGGCACCGCAGAAATCGTCGTCGCCGGAGGCCACGAAACCGCTGACGCCGTCGCGCACGATGAAACGCGGGCCGCCCGCATTCATGACCACCGCCGGGACGCCCGAAGCCAGGGCTTCCTGCACCACGTTGCCGAACGTGTCGGTGCGCGAAGGGAAGAGGAAGACATCCATATCGGCGTAAGCGCGCGCCAGCGCCTCGCCTTTGAGCACGCCGGTCAACACCGCTCGCGGAAGGCTGCGCTCCAGCCACTTGCGCTCGCTGCCGGAGCCGGTGATCTGGAATCGGAAATTGTTCACGCCGGCGGCTTGGAGGGCGGCCGCCACGCGGGGCAGCAGGCGCAGATTCTTTTCCGGCATGAGGCGCCCGACGTAGCCCAGCACCAGCTCGTCATCGAGCCTCTGGCGGCGGTCGGGATGGAACAGGCTGGTATCGATGCCCCGGCCCATGGCGAATACCGGCTTGGCGGTGCGCTCGCGCAGGGTCGTGGCCAGCTCCGGATTGGGCGCGAAGACGCCTTGGCCGCGCGCGAAGAACCAGCAAACGCGGTCCATCACGAAGCGCTCCGCCCCGCGCGCCAGCGTGTCGCGCAGAACGCGGGGGACCCAGCGCAGCATCCCGGCGGCACGCCGAGCCGCGAATTCGTGGATATTGGTGTGCCAGGAGAGCGTCAGGGGCGCGCGGAGCTGGGCGGCCAGAATCGCGCCGGCGATCCCCAAGTCTCCCGGGCTGGTGGCGTGGACCACGTCGGGCCGGAAGCGCTCGAGGGTACGGCGGATGGGATCGAGCGAGCGGTAGAAGCAGGGATCGAAGCGGAGATCCGGATCGATGCGGAAGGCCAGCCGGCTGCGGGAAAGTTCCAGGGTCCACAGGTTCTCCGCCCTCGAGAATCCGGGCTGCGGCCCCCAGCGCACGGTGAGGAACGGCAGCTCATGAAGGCGCGCGAAGGACTCCCACTCGCGGCACGTGCGGGCGGCACCATTCACTTCGTGAAAGGTGTCGGCAAATAGCGCCACGCGAGGCGCGCTGGCCGCGGCGATCATGCTCCAGCCTCGCCTTGCCGCCCCAGGGCCAGGCGCAAAGTGAAGCGCATCCCGGGGGAGGCCAGGAATCCGACTGCTGAAATAAAACTGCGAATCGGCCACGGTCCGCCGTGGGGCCAGACCGCGGCTAAAGGCGCATCGCCCTGCGCGGTTTGCTGGAACACGCGGTCCACCCAGCGCTCGCGCCCCGGAAACTCGGGATAGGTGCGAACGGCATGCCAGATGAATTCGATATACCGGCACGGAATCGACTCCCGATACTGCGGCATGAAGAGTACGCGGCTGACATGTTCCCGCCGCACTTCCCCGACGAACTCCGCGAAGCTTGTGGCATTCGTCAAATTCAGGGATGCATTGGCTTCCAGGCAGTGGCGGTCGCCACCCGAAACCACGGGCAAATCGAGTTCGCGAGCCATCGCGGCCACGCGCCGATTGTGACGGGCGGGTTGCAATCCGTTTAATTCGAGAGCGTGAATGTTACCGCGGTGTTCGCGCAGGAAGCGGTTGAGCAGGCGCAGGTGCGTGCGGAACGCGGTGCGCTCCTCGCTGGCGAGGGGGTGATTGAGGACCACCAGAACCTCGGGCAGGGCGTCCAGTTCCCGCAGGATGGGCGCGAGCTTCGCGGGGTCCGGGTGGGCGGTGAACTCCGCCAGCAGAGCGGCCAGCGAGCGCGCGTCCGCGGGAGGCAGATTGTGCACGCCCACGTGGAAGACGGTCTCCTCGTAAGGCACGGTCCACTCGAGCGAAAACGGCACCTCGATGCCGATGGCGCGCAGCTCGGCGCAGGCCTCGATATTATCGTGATCGGTGATCGAAACCAGCGGTGCGAGGCCGAGCGCTGTGCGGATCTGGCCGGCTTCGAGATCGTGCGCGGCCCGCGGCGGCAGCGGCGGGCGCCAGAAGACGCGGTCATAAGGAACGCTCTTCCCGGTGCGCCGGCGATGTTCTTCCTCCAGGTTGCGCAGAACGGCCCAGGCAGGCGCCACTTTGCGCAGAACGCGCGGAATGAAATCGAGGCTTTCGCGCGAATGGGTGGTGTGGCTATGAAGCGATACGCCGGTGGAGAAGCCTTGCGCGGCCTCGGGCTCCCGCCACTGGCAGCGAAGCGGTTGAACGCGGCGAACGCGTACACGCATTCTCATGCAAACATTTAAGCTTGCTCATGCTTTCATTTCCGTAACGGTTGCGTGAAGCTTGCGGAAGTCTTTCGGGAGGGCAAGCTAAAGCACGGCCCCACATCGGACTACTTCGCGTTCCAGGAGGCGTATACTAAACAAGAGGCTGGAGTCCGAAATGACTCCGGCTCAGGAGAGTGCCATGAAGACAGATTCCTCGCGTAGAAACTTTCTGGCGGCCGGCTTGAGCCTTCCGGCAGCGGGCCTGGCGAGCGCTACGACGCCGCAGGCTTCACCCGGCCAGGCTGCCAAATCCGCATCGAGGGCAGCGGCGCCTGACTACCGGACGCTGGGAAAGTCCGGGCTCAAAGTATCGACGGTCGGTTTCGGGTGCATGATCACGTCCGATTCGAGCGTGATTTCGCGCGCCGTGGATATGGGCATTACCTACTTCGATACCGCGCGCGGTTACCAATCGGGCAACAACGAGCGCATGGTGGGCGCGGCCTTGAAGGCGTCGCGCACGAAGATCGTGCTCTCGAGCAAATCCGAGGCGAAGACCGCTTCCGATGCGGTGGCGCAGCTCGATACCAGCCTGAAAGAACTGGGCACGGACTACCTGGACATCTGGTACATGCATTCGCGCGACACGGTGGCGGACATTCCTGACGAACTGGTCACGGTGTGGGAAAACGCCAAGCAGCAGGGGAAGATCCGCCATATCGGCATCAGCACCCACAAGCCCCTCGCCATCGTGGACCGCGTGCTGGCGGTGGGGAAATTCGAGGTTTTGCTGAGCACGTACAACTTCACGATCGGCACGGGCAACGACCCCGCTTACAAGCGGCTGACCGATGCCGGCATTGGTCTGGTGGCAATGAAGGTGATGGCGCCCGCCAGCCGCGTGGGGGGATTCAACAACGTGCCCGGGTTCCGGGCCGATCGCATGGACCGCGTGCAGAAGCCGGGCGGTCCGCTCGCGGCACTGAAGTGGGTTCTGCGCGATAAGCGCTTCGCCACCACGATTCCCAGCATGACCGATATCGATCAACTGGAAACCAACTTCCGCGCCATGTCCGAGCCGTTCACGGCGGACGAACAGACGCTGCTGGCCGGCATCAATGAGCAGGTGCGTCCGCTTTATTGCCGCATGTGCTACCAGTGCAGCGGGCAATGCCCCCAGGGCGCGGCGATTCCGGAGACCGTGCGGTATCTCTCGTATGCCGATTTCTACGGGCAGTTCGCGCTCGGCCGCGAGCACTTCCAGGCGCTGCCGGAAGCGGCTCGCGCGGTGCGCTGCCGGGATTGCGAAGCCTGCCAGGTGCACTGCCCTAACGGAGTCCACGTGGCCGAGCGCCTGATGCGGGCGCAGGACCTATTCGCTTAGCGGGCGCCGGCTGCCGGCCCGTATGCCGGCTACTTCTTCGCCGATGCGAGCGTGATGTTGCGGTACTTCATGCCGCCGGTGTGATCGCCCTGGATGTAGATCGGCCCCGGCTCGCCCTCGTGGCTGTCCAGGGCTCCGCCGGTGATGCCGGGGATCTCCTGGTTGTCGATTGTCTTCACGCCGTCGCGAAGCACCGTCACGCGGCGGCCTACCAGGGTCACATCGAAGCTCTCCCACTGGCCGGGCTTCTTGGGCAATTCCACCGCGGGCGCCAGAA
>CAYRWE010000113.1:0-16045 GCA_964427655.1 uncultured Solibacteraceae bacterium
ATCGCAGGAACGTCTTGGCGGGGATGCAGCCCACGTTCAGGCACGTTCCGCCCAGCCGCTGCTTTTCGATCAGCGCCACCTTCTTGCCCAGCCTGGCGGCGTGAGCGGCGGCTTCGTATCCGCCCGGGCCGGCGCCGATCACGATTAAATCGTACATAGGGTCTCCACGTTTTCTATTTTCTCCCGAACCACTTTCAGGAACCTCGCGCCGGGAGCGCCATCGATCACCTGGTGATCCAGGGTGAGCGAGAGGCCGATCGAATCGATAAACTCGATTCGCCCCTCACGACGCACCGGCTTGAGCTGGATGGCATCCACGCCCAGGATGGCCACCTGCGGAGGATTAATCAGGGGGGTGAACGATTCGATCCCCATGCCTCCCAGGTTGCTCACCGTAAACGTGGCGCCCTGCATATCGTCCACCGAAAGGGTCCCCTGCACGGCCTGGTTGGCCAGTTCCTTAGTGCGAACCGCCAGCTCGCCCGCGGTCATCCGGTGAGCGTCGCGCACCACCGGAACGACCAGTCCACGAGGCGTATCGCAAGCGAAGCCGATATGCACGGCGGCGTGCTTCAGGATGCGGCCGTCCAGGAACTCGGCGTTCAACTCGGGCACTTCGAGCAGTGCCTTGATGGTGCAGAACACCACCAGGTCGTTAATGTTGATATCGGGCACGCCCTTGGATGCTTTCACCTTGGCGCGCACCAGTAGCAGCCCGCCGGCATTGGCGGACGAGTTCAGCGTATATTGCGCGGTGGACGCCAGCGATTCCCGCATGCGCCGCGCGATTCTCTCGCGCATGGTCGAGATCTTGGTCGCGGGCGCTCCCAGGTCGGAAGGCAGAATCATGCCTGCCACGCCCGACCCGCTGGCCGGCGCCTCGAGGCCTTCCGAGGCGATGCGCGCGGCCGCCGCCGATGAGATGCGCGGCGACGAGTAGTAGGCCTTGCGCACATCCTCTTCGAGCACGCGGCCGCCCGCACCCGAACCGGCGATCGACGGCGGATTGAAATGATGCTCCTCCGCGAACCTGCGGGCCCGCGGGCTGAACGCTCCCGCGGGAGCCGCCGGAGGGGGTGGAGGCGTGGGACGCGCCGCCTCGACTTGGGGGATCTCCACGCCCGGGGCTGCGCTTGCGGTGGCCCCCGCCGGAGCCGCGTGCGCGGATGCGGGAGCCTGTGCCGACGACGGCCGGAAGGCCTCCACGCTCTCGCCCGGTTCGCCAATGACGAACAGGTTCGTGAACACCGGGACCAGCGTCCCTTCGGCGAAGAACGTCTCGAGCAGCGTCCCGCCCACAGGGGCAGTGACTTCGAAGCTCGCCTTATCGGTTTCGATCTCCGTCACCACCTCGCCCGACGCGACCGTGTCGCCTTTCTGCTTGCGCCACTTGGCGATCAGGCACTCTTCAACCGTGTTGCCGAGTTTCGGCACTTCTACCGGGGTAGCCATGTTAGCGGTAATTCTCGATTGGCCTCCAGCCGACTTCCACGAATTGCCCGATAGTCCGCTGGCAGGCTCCAAAGCCCATAAATTCGGAAGGTTTCATGCCGTCCGGCTCGTAGGCCCGCACGAATTCCGGCATCGTCGACAGGCGTTCGATCACGTCTTCCGCGACCGGCACGTCGATGCGCTCTTCGCGCGGATACTCCTTGGTTACGAACCACTCCTGGGGTCCCGGCGCGATCGACATCAGCAAATCCGCCCCGGCAATCTCCGTCAGGTGATAGTCGCCGCGCAGGGCGGCCACCAGCAGCACAGCCTCATACTTGCGCTCCCGGTAAAGCTGGTACGCGCGCTTGGTCACGGCCAGTCCGGATTGCCGGATGTCGGCTTCGCTGACTTTGTCGTCGTTATCGTGGGCCACTTCCCGCAGGAAATCGTCCAGCCGGCCGATCATGATCACCGCGAAACATTTGCCGGGTTCGATCCCCTTCGCCTTGGCGCGCGCGACGCCGGCCATGTGGCGCTCGCCGATGGCCAGTGCCTGGGGCAGCGTGAAGCTGACCGTCATGGTGATGGTGATGCCATCGGCGATGCAGTCTTCCAACACGTCCAGACCCGCGGCCGTGCAGGGCAGCTTCACCGCAATATTGGGCATCCACTTGGTGTAACGCCGCGCCATGGGCGCCATGCAATCGCGGTCGCCGGAGCGTACCGGGTTAACCTGGCCGCACACGAATCCCGACTGGCCCTTGGAGACCTCGTAGATCGGCATGAGCTTCTCGGCGGTCTTGGTGACCACGATCTGCATCAGGGCTTCGGCCTTGGCTTCGGCGGGCAGGTTGCGCGCCAGCACCGCGTCGATTTCGGACTTCCACAACGCGCGGTCCTTGTTCAGCGCGATGTTCGAGAGGAATGGATTAGTGGTGACGCCTATGGCGCCCCGCTCGAGACCGAGGGCCAGTTCGGCCACCTCGGCGGAGTCGTGCCACCACTGTGTGCGCGTGTTCTTGATGACCCACTCCAAGTACGTCTGTTTCGGCATAATTACCCCCACTTTATTGAATTGCGAGAGCCAGGCTGCATCCGTTGGGCGGCATTCGCATCCCGGCAAAGGCGTCTTTGAAGAGTTATTTTACAACGTTGCTTGCCGGCTTGCGCGGCGGTGGAAGAAAAGGGCGCCCGCGAGGTGCGCTGCGCGGGCTGCCTGGCGCACGCTAAACGCTCGATATCGGACCCCAATAGCCTATCCCCCCCTTGCGCCCGTTATTGAAATCGTGATACTTTCAACCCGATCCGATCCTTTTTGGGGGTTGAAAATGCGGAAGGCAATTCTGCTCATTGTGCTTCTGGGATTTGCGCTTGTTATAGCGTTTGCCCAGACCGGCGGGCAAATCACCGGAGAAGTTAAAGATCCAAGCGGCGCGTTAGTACCCGCCGCGAATATTACGGTCACCAATACGGGGACCAACGTGGCGCGAACCACACAAACCAATGCCTCGGGCATTTACAGCTTCCCCGACCTAACGCCTGGAACGTATCAGGTAAAGGCCGAGGCGGCGGGCTTTCAGACCGCGATAACGAACGCTCTCGAGCTGCAAGTGCAGCAGACAGCGAAAATCGATATCGTCCTGGTCGTAGGACAATCGACGCAAACCATTGAGGTCGCCGCCAACGGCGCTCAGTTAGCCACCGAAAACGCTACGGTCGGTACCGTGATCGAAGAACAGCGCATCATGGACCTGCCGTTGAATGGCCGTAGTTATTTCAGCTTGGTCGCGCTGAGTCCGAACGTGTCGACTGGATTCGTTCAACCGGCCCAGACGTCCGGCCGTTTAGGCGGCTCGCGCGGCTCTCTCACTATCGCCGTAACCGGCGGCCGCTCGACCTGGGAGAACTTTACCCTGGACGGCGTCACCAACACCGACATCGATTTCAACACTTACATCCTGCAGCCGTCGGTCGACGCGCTCCAGGAATTCAAGGTTCAGTCCGGTATTTATCCCGCCGAGTTCGGCCGCGAACTGGGACAGGTCAACGCCGCGACCAAGCCCGGCACCAACGATTACCACGGAGCCCTTTGGGAGTTCCTCCGCAACGACAAACTCGATGCCCTGCCTTACGACTTTCGCATCAACCCGACGACTCCCGAGGTGAAAGCGCCCTACAAGCAGAACCAGTACGGTTATGAGTTGGGCGGACCCATTCGGATTCCCAAGGTGTTCAATGGGAAGAACCGGCTGTTCTTCATGTCGAACTTCGAGGAATACAACTCCCGCCAGACCAGTCCGACGATTATCACCACGCTGCCGGCGGCCATGCGCGGCGGAGACTTTTCCTCCATCCTCTCATCCGGGTACCAGCTTTACGATCCGAACTCGCGCGTCGGGAGCACCATAGCCCAAGTCGTCGCGACCCAGACTCCCTTCCCCGGCAACATCATTCCCGCCAGCCGCATCAGCCCGGGATCCACTCTTCTGCTCACCAAGTGGGATCCTCTGCCGAATCTGACTCAGACGACATCCGGATTGCCTTACAACAATTATCAGTACGGCTTGACGATTCCGCTCGATAAGGACACCCTGACCCAGCGCATCGATTTCAACGAGAGCGCCAAATCGCAGTGGTTCGGCCGCTATAGTTGGAACGACGAATCCACGCTCGAGAGCACCGGCCAGATCACGGACGACGGCGAGACTCTCTACACTCGCGCCAGCCAGTGGGTGATCTCCAACGTCCGGACCATTTCGCCGACCAAGGTGAACGAGGCGCGGTTCGGCTATAGCTCGATGTTCAACAACATCACCCAGCAGTTGGCGGGCAAGGAGAACGTGAACACCGAACTGGGCATGCCAGTGTCGCCCACGGATCCGAACTCCTACGGCATACCGAATATTTCCCTGTCCCAGAACCTGGCCAGCTTCGGTAACCCGACCAGCAGCCCCTTCCAGATCAATGACAAGTATTACGAAGCCGTCGATAACTTCTCGTGGGTTTTCGGGAAGCACTCGCTGCGCTTTGGCGGGGAGTACCGCTACAACCAGTTTCCGCAGGTCGGAAACGAATTCCCCCGCGGCCAGTTCTATTTCGACAGCCAGTACACCAATATGGTCACTCCGTCGGGCGGCGGAACCGGCGGCTACACCGGCGCCGATATGCTGCTGGGCGATACGTATGAAGCCATTGTCGCCGTCTCCCTGGCCTCGGCCGATTACCGATCGAGCGAATGGGCGAGCTATATCGACGACACCTGGCGCATAGCCCCGAAGTGGACCGTCAGCCTGGGCTTCCGCTGGGAAGTCTCGCAGCCGCTTCTGGACGCGTCCGGCCACGAGCCGAACGTCCAGCTTCAACAGCCGCTTCCCAACCAGGCCAGTGTGTCGAACCCGGCTCTCCAGCCCGTTTTCGTTCGTACCGGCGACGGCGGGAATTTCTACAACGGCGTCAACTTCCGTTACTCGCCGTTTTGGTCGGCCAACCCAGGAGCTGCCGCCGAACTGCCCTTGCAAACCGTCCAGGACGGCCGTATGGGCGATCGCTTGATCAATACCAATTACCACGATTTCGCTCCGCGCATCGGTATCGCTTACAGCCCCTCGGATAAGTGGGCGATCCGCATGGGCTACGGTCTCTTCTACTCGATGGAGAGCAAGAACTCGTTGTTCGATCTGTCTCGCGGGTTGGGTGGCCGAGCCACGACCAACGCGCCCGCCACATGGTACCCCTCCACGTTTACCTACACGAACTTCATCAACACCGCCAACCTTCCGGTTACCATACCGATCGGCCTTACCTGGGGCGCGGCTCAGCATCTGCCGGATTCCGGCACGCAGCAGTTCGTGTTTAACGTCCAGCGCACCCTCAGCAAGTCCACGACCCTGGAGTTGGGTTACAACGGCTCCCTGAGCCGCCATCTGCTCTTCCTGAATAATGAGAATCAGGGGGTTCTTAACGCCAGTGCGACGCTGGTTCAACGCCTGCCCTATCCGGAATGGGGAGGTAATGGAATCCAGTACCTGATGGCCGGAGATAGCGGGAATTACAACAGCCTGCGCGCCCAGTGGACCACGCGTCTCGGCAACAATCTGAACGCTCTGGTAGGCTATACCTGGTCGAAGGCCATGGACGAAGCCAGCAATATCCGCGGCACGGTGAACGACTTCTCGCCGCAGAATGCGCTGTGCCCGTCCACGTGCGAATATGGTCCTTCGGATTTCAACGTTCCGCAACGCCTTGTCGCTTCCGTTCTCTACATCCTGCCGTTCGGCAAGGGTCAGAAAATGCTCAACCACGGCGGCGTCGTGAACCAGATCGTGGGCCAGTGGCAGATCAGCACCATTACCACGCTGCAAAGCGGCATGCCCGTGAATAATTCCTCGTGGGATTCGGGTGGCACCGATTTCGTTACGAACGCCACCCGTCTCAACTGCGTTACCGGAGTGAACCCGGTTCTGCCGGGTAACAACAGGCTCGGCTGGTATAATCCGGCGGCCTTCACCAACACCCTGGCAGGCACTTTTGGGAACTGCGGGCGCAACACCCTCCGCGGACCCTGGCTGGGCAACCAAGACGTTTCGATCGTAAAGTACTTCCCGCTTGCGGAACACAAGACTCTCGAGTTCCGCACCGAGATGTTCAACGCTCCCAACCATGTGCTGCTGACCGAAGGCGGCGAATTGAGCTGGGGCAACGGTTCGAGTGCATCGCCCTCTTCGACCTTCGGTCGAATTACGGGGACTTCGAACGCCATGCGCCAGATCCAGTTCGCGCTGAAGCTTAGCTTCTAATCCGGAAGCCGCCGGTGCGGGCGGGCCACTTTCGCAATATGAAGGGGGCCGGCCCGTCCGGAACTTCCATACCCGATTCACGGCGGAGTACGGCTTTTGGCGTACTCCGCCTTTTTCGCGTCCATCGGCGGCATTTTTGGGGCGCAGCTCTTACTCCGCGGTGGCGCACTTCCTTCTAATGACGGGCGTGGCGGGCGCCTCCCGCTTCGCTTTCGCCCGATTTCTGTTATACGTAATGTAGAAACGGTTGGAGTTCCCTTTATTTTAAGGAGAGCAAGGTTATGTCGGAACAGACCAAGACTTCCCAGGCGACCCGGCGCGGGTTTCTGGGCGCGGCCGCCCTTACGGCCGCATCTTATAAACGTGTGCTTGGCGCCAACGACCGCGTGGGCGTCGGGTTCATCGGATTCGGACTGATCGGGAAGCAGCACGTCGCGGATTTCAAGAA
Source organism: uncultured Solibacteraceae bacterium (assembly GCA_964427655.1). Classification (GTDB taxonomy): domain Bacteria; phylum Acidobacteriota; class Terriglobia; order Bryobacterales; family Bryobacteraceae; genus CAVQNQ01. The sequence goes on from CAYRWE010000113.1 coordinate 6,679, forward strand.
GTTCAACGATGTCGACCTGGTTGGCTTGTGCGACGTCTATAAGCCTCGCTTGCAGGCGGGCCTGGAGTTCATGGGCAACCCCAACGCCAAGGGCTACAGCGATTTCCGCAGGATGTACGAGAACAAGGACATCCAGGGTGTGGTGGTAGCCACGCCGGACCACTGGCATGCGCTTCTGACCATCATGGCCTGCGCGGCCGGCAAGGACGTCTACGTCGAGAAGCCCATGACGGTCTTCATCGACGAAGGCAAGTGGATGATCCAGGCCAAGCAGAAGTACAACCGCGTGGTGGTGGTGGGCACCCAGCGGCGCCAGGGGTCGGGCGTGGCGCAAGCCAAGAAGATCCTCGAGAGCGGCGTGCTGGGCAAGATTCAGTCCGTGCGCATCGCCTCCTACCGCAATATCTACCCCGGCTTCGGCAAAACACCGGTCACCAACCCGCCTTCCGAGATCGATTACGAGATGTGGCTCGGGCCGGCTCCCAAGAAGCCGTATCAGAACCACCGCTCGCTCTATCACTTCCGGTGGTTCTGGGATTATTCCGGCGGCCAGATGACCAACCTGGGCGCACACACCCTCGACCAGGTCCTGTGGTGCATGAACGTCAAGGGACCGGAGATGGTGATGTCGACCGGCGGACGCTTCGCCCTCGAAGACGATGGCGAAACTCCCGACACGCAGGATGCCATCTGGTCCATGCCTGGCGGCTGGACGGTCAATTACGCCATCCGCGAAGCCAACGCCATGCGCGGCGACCCGGCTTCCCGCGGACAGCTCTACCTCGGGACCAAGGGGAATCTGGTTCTGGCCGGCGCCTGGGAGATCATCCCCGAAAACAAGATCGACCCGGTCAACGATATTCCGCGCTTCCTCGGCCACCCCATCGGCGGACCGGTCTATACCGACGTGAAACCCACGCCGTGGATGCAGGGGTCCAAGGGCGGCGTGGATTCCGACGCCCGCTATGGCACCGGCGGCGAGGATACCATGTCCATGAACGAGCGCGACTGGCTGAATTCGATCCGTACGCGCAAACGGCCTTTGTGCGACGTGGAAGACGGCCAGAAGGTCAACTGCATGAGCCACATGGCCAATATTTCCCTGCGCATCGGCAGAGCCGTAAAGTGGGACGCCGAAAAGCAGGAGGTGATCGGCGATAAGGAAGCCGCCGCCATGTGCAACCGGCCCTATCGCGCACCCTGGGACGGTGTGCTGAAGAGCCTCGTGAAAGTATAGCGGCTGTCGAGCATATAGAAACGGGCGGGCGCGGCCGAAGACCGTCGCGCGCGTCTTCACCGCATCCGGCGCGGTTCACGGAATTAACCGCGAACCGCGCTTTTTTTTGCCCTATCGCCAAAAGGGATATCGGGCTAAAAAGATTCTATTTGCCTATAATAAACATATGCTCTCTGTGACTACGCATTTGAATCTCCTGGAAAAGGAAGGACTGGATGCGCTCAGGGTTAGCGATCCGGATCGTTTCCAATATCGTCCCGAAGGGGGCGCGTATCTCAACCTCATCGGCCTGCCACTCGAACCGTTGCCGGGAATCGACGAAGAGAAAATCGTCCGGCTGAGCAATATCGCGCGGGCGTTCGGTTTCGCTATGGCGGATGGCGCCGATTCGGGCCATGTGGGCGGCTCGACATCGAAGACCGAACAGCTCTTGACGCTGCTGGCGAGCGGCGTCTTCGGTTTCGACCCGCTTAATCCGAAGCACCCCGGCAGGGACCGGCTGGTGTGGTCGGCGGGGCATGCCACTCCGCTGTCCCATGGGCTGGTGACGCTGGTTTACGAGGCGCTGCGCAGGAGAGGCGTCGCCATCCCGCCGCCGGTCGCGAAGTACGCCGTTGCCCCCGAGCAACTGGCGCGCTTCCGCCGCTGGGGTGGACCGAGCGGGCACGTGGAATCGGAATACGCCCTGGCCGACAGCTCGACCGGCTCCTCCGGACACGGCTTCTCAACGGGGTTGGGTTTCGCGGTGCTGCACCGCTCGTGCGGGTTGGGGACGCGGGCGTTCGTCATCGGGGGCGATGCCGAATCCGAAGAGGGGTTGAGTTATGAGGCGCGCAATGTGGCATCCGCCATGGGCGTGCGCAATCTGACCGTGCTGCTCGATTTCAACCATTTCGGCATCGACGGTCCGATCACTGAAGCCATGCCGGGACCCTACGTGAACCACTGGTTCTCGCATGGATGGAACATCATCGAAGTGAACGGCCAGAATCCTCGCGAACTGGCTTATGCTTACCGGCTGGTGGCCGGTGGATTCGGCGTCGAAAAGCCCACCGTCATCGTGTCCCACACGATCAAGGGCCTGGGCTACGGCAAGCTCGAGAATTCCAACGATTCGCATGGCTCCCTGCTATCGCACGCCGAATACGTCGCGGCCGTGCAAAAGCTGGGAATCCCGATTCCGGGTGTGGCCGGCGATATTAAGGGCGATCTTCGCGCCATCGCCGATGCGATTGGCGACGAAGAAGCCGGCTACCTGGTGGAGCGCCTGAACGCCGCCGCGGCCTCGATACCCGCCGAGCCGGTCTTGGTGGAACGCATGCACAAGGCTCTGGCCGGGCGGCCCATGGTGGATTACCGCTCCATCGAACGCCCCGCCGAGTTGCCTCCCGAGCTGTTCTTCAAGGAAGGCTCATCGGTAGCCATACGCAAGGCCACCGAGGCTTGGTTCAACTGGGCCATGAAGCAGACCGCCTTCTTCTATATCGGTGCTGGCGACCTGATGAAATCCGTCCTCACCGGCAAGGCCGAGAACGTCTACGGCATCGCTAATTCCGCAAATCCCCTGGGCCGCGGCATCCGTTTCGGCATTGCCGAGCAGAACATGTCCATGATGTCCTGCGCCATATCGCAGGATACGCTGCCCGGCGGCTTCCGCCCCATGACCGCATTCGCCACCTACGGTGTATTCACCTGCATGATGGCCAACCCGGTCCGCATGACCCTGATCAACAACGATGTGAACCCCGAGTCCAAAGCCTTCTTCGTGATGGTGGCGGCGCACGATGGCCTCGAGACGGGCGAGGATGGGCCCACGCACCACGGCCTGTTCTGGATGTCGCTCTATACGGCCTATCCGGGGATCAAAGTCTACAAGCCGCTGGATGCCAACGAAGCCATCGAGATGCTTTTCCACGCCGCCAGACGCGGCGAACCGGTGGCATTTTCGGCCACCCGTCCCGGCACTCCCGTGCTGGTGCGCGGCAACGGTGTGCCTCCGGCCCGCGAAGCCATCTACGGCGCTTACGTTTTCAAGCCCTATGCCGGAAACGGAAAGCCCAAGAAGGTTTTGGTGGTTTGCGGCGGGGGAATGATGGCCAACGTGCTCAAGGCCCTGCCGGAGGTCGAAGAGAAGCACGACGTCAAGATAGTGGCCGTAACCTCGCCCCAGCTCTATGAAGAGCTGCGGCGAACCGATCCCGCCAAGGCTCAGGCGATCTTCCCTGACGAAGACCGTCAATACGCCGTGGCGCTGCACAACGGCTGGCCGGGATTCCTATACCCCTTCATGCTGCCAGCCGATTATTCCGAACGCATCTTCGGCATCGACCGCTTCTCGCGTTCCGGAAAGCCGGACGAGATCTACGCGGCGGCCGGTTTCGATGCCGCCGGGCTGCGCGACAAGATCCTGCGCAGCTCGAAATGACACGTCTCCAAAAACAAAACTCGCCTGGGCCACGTCGCCCAGGCGAGAAAAAGGGCTGCGGCTTACAATTCCGCTCACTTCTGCCGCAGATAGGAATCGTCGCCTTTAATCCAGTCTTCGCGCACCGGCGAGAAGACCTCGATGATGATGGTATCTTCCAGCGCCTCGTTCGCGTGCGGAACGTCGGGTGGCACGTGAACCATGTCGCCAGTCTTCATATTCAGAATTTCGCCACCACAGTCCATTCGAATAGCGCCGGAGGCGACGATCGTGACCTGATCGTTGGCATGGTGGTGCAGCGCCACCTTGTTGCCTTTTCGAAAATCGAAGTGCGCCACCGTGATAGAGGAGCCGTGGAGCGCCTTGCGGAAAGCCGTCGCGCTCAGCTTATCCTCGTGAATGCTATCCCAGGTCTGGACCTTGTACTTGGTTTCGGTCATGGCGGTATTTTATCACGTGGCAGGCACCCGGCCCGGCGGTTTCTGCTCTGAAATATCAACGACTTAACGCATAGCTCGATTTGGCCGGAAGCTCCTGAATCGCTGTCTGGAGCCTCCTCATCCAAGTCTCTTGAAGGGATAGAACATAAAAGAACATGTCCGCTAAAATCGGATTCGTAGGTCTCGGCATAATGGGCCGCCCTATGTCGCGCAACCTGCTGAAAGCAGGCTACAAGCTCACGGTATACGACCTCTTCCCCGCGGGTGTGGAAGAAATCGTCGCGGCGGGTGCCGCGCGCGGTCAATCGGCGAAGGATGTCGCCAGCCGCTCGGATATCACCATCACGATGTTGCCCGATGGGCCAGACGTCGAAAAGGCGGTGCTCGATCCCGAAGGAGTTCTGGCCGGCGCGAAGCGCGGCTCGACAATCATCGACATGAGCTCCATCAGCCCGCTGGTCTCGCAGAAGATCGGCAAGGCGTGCGCCGAAAGGGGCGTCGCGTTTCTGGATGCGCCCGTGAGCGGCGGCGAATCGAAGGCTATCGATGCGACCCTCGCCATCATGGTAGGCGGCGACCACGAGGTCTTCGACAAGGTCACGCCCATCCTGCAAACCATGGGTTCCACGGTCACCCTGACCGGGCCCGTGGGTGCCGGCAACGTTACCAAGCTGGCTAACCAGATCATCGTGGCTTGCAATATCGCCGCCATGGGAGAGGCGCTGGTGCTGGCGACGAAGGCCGGCCTGGACCCCGAAGTGGTCTACAACGCTATCCGCGGCGGCCTGGCCGGAAGCACCGTGCTGGACGCCAAGGCGCCCATGGTGATCTCGCGCAACTTCAAGCCCGGCTTCCGCATCCGGCTGCACGAAAAAGATCTGCGCAACGCTCTGCTGGCGGGCGAGAGCCTCAAAGTGCCGCTGCCGCTCACCAGCATCGTGCAAGGCATGATCATGTCCTTGATGAACGAGGGCAAGGAAGATCTGGATCACTCCGCAATCGTGACGGCCATCGAGAGAATGGCCGGAGTGGAAGTGGCGCGCCCCGCCGACGCGGTGGCGGAGTGGCGCAACCGGCTGGCGGCAGACTAGCACGGGTTCGCTCCACGAGGCGATGTTATCCTGGTCACTTGACCGGCCTCAGCTTTATTCGCTTTACTCTTATATTCGCGGCGGCTTTCGCGGCCGCCGCGCAGCCTTCCGTTCTCCTGGATACCATGTCCCAGGAGCTGGCCCGCAACTTCAATGTTCTGAAAGAGAAGGCCGATCCTCGCGCCTACTTTCTGAGCTACGAAGTGGCCGAGTCCGATTACCACACCATCTCGGGAAGCCTGGGCGCCGTCGATTCCAATAGCGGAGGCAAGGGCCGCACGCTGGATGTTTCGGTGCGCGCCGGTTCCCCGCAGCTCGATAATTACCATCGCGTGCGCGGCGCGGGCGCCGGCCAGGTTTCCTCCAGCTCACAGCTCACCTACGAAGACAACGTCAATTCCATCAAGCAGCGGCTCTGGCTGGACACCGACCGCGCCTATCGCACGGCCGCCGAGCGGCTCATCCGCATCCGCACCAACACGCAGGTGAAGGTGGCGGAAAGCGACAGCTCCGCCGATTTCTCGAGCGAGCCGCCCTCGGTGGCCGTCGAAACTCCGCCCCGCCTCAAGTTCAACCAGGAGGAATGGACCGCGCGCGTGCGCCATGTCTCGGCGCGCTTCGGAAATTATCCGCGCGTGCTCACCTCGCGCGTCTCGGCGAGCTTTCAGGTGGAGACCAACTACCTGGTGAACACCGAGGGCACCCGCCTGGTGCATGGCCGCGGGTTTGCTCGCGTAGTCCTGACCGCGGGAGCCAAGGCCGCCGATGGCACCGACCTCGGGACGTTCCAAACGTTCGAAGCGGCGGATGCCGCCGGTCTTCCCGACGAGAAGACTCTGCTGGCCGCCGCGGACCGGCTGGCCGGCGAAATCGATGGCCTGCTCAAGGCGCCCGAGGCCGAGCCGTTCGTGGGTCCGGCCATCTTCTCGGGACGCGCGGCGGGCGTCTTTTTCCACGAGATCTTCGGGCATCGCGTGGAGGGGCACCGGCAGAAGGATGAAAGCGAGGGCCAGACGTTCACCAAGAGCGTCGGCACGCCGGTGCTGCCGGAGTTCCTTTCGGTAGTCTTCGATCCCACCCGCCGCAAGGCCGGCGGCATCGATCTGAACGGCTGGTACGATTACGACAACGAGGGCGTCAAAGCGCGGCCCGTCACGGTGGTCGAGAAGGGCACGCTGAAAACCTTCCTGATGTCGCGCTCGCCCGTCCAGGGTTTCGAGCATTCCAACGGACATGGGCGCCGCCAGCCGGGCCTGGAGCCGGTCTCGCGGCAATCCAACCTCATCGTGGAATCCTCCAAGTCCGTGCCCGAAGCCCGGCTGCGCCAACTGCTCCTCGAAGAAATGAAGCGGCAGAACAAGCCCTACGGCCTCTACTTTCGCGACATTACGGGCGGTTTCACCACAACCGAGCGCGCCGGGTTGCAAGCCTTTAAGGTGATTCCGGTGATCGTCTACCGTGTGTACCCGGATGGACGGCCGGATGAGCTGGTACGCGGCGCCGATATCGTAGGGACGCCGCTGGCCAGCTTCGCCAAAATTCTGGCGACCGGAGACCGCGCGGAAGTCTTCAACGGATATTGCGGCGCCGAATCGGGGAGCGTGCCGGTCTCGGCGGTATCGCCCGCGATTCTGGTGGGGGAAATCGAGATCGAAAAGAAGGCCAAGGCGCAGGACCGGCCGCCGCTGCTTCCCGAGCCGGTCGCCATGGAGACCCAGGGGGGTGCGCGGTGAGGCTGGCTCTGGCTGCCGGAGCCGCGGCCTTAGCGGCGGTCCTGGTTACGAGCGCGCAGCAGGCCGCGCCGCAAGACGCCCTGTTGCGGGCCATGCACGACGAAATCGAGCGCGCGCGCAAGCTGACGGTCGCCGGGCTGGAAGCTCCCTATTTCATACAGTACGTGGTGGATGAATCGGAGAACTTCTCGGTTTCGGCCAGCCTGGGCGGCATCCTGGCGCGGCAGCGCGACCATTACCGCGCGCCCGCCGTGCGCGTACGCGTGGGCGATTACAAATTCGATGACGGCAATTACGTAGGCAGCGGAATTCCGTTCGGCACGCGCTACGACATGGGCCGCTTCCCTTCCGAGGACCTTTACCCGGTTCTGCGCCGCTATCTCTGGCTGGCCACCGATTCGGCGTATAAGTCCTCGGTGGAAGCCATCGCCCGCAAACGCGCGGCCATGCGCAACGTCACGCAAAGCGAGCCGCTCCACGACCTGTCGCATGCCGAGCCGGTGCACTACCTGCGCGATTTCTCGCGTCTTTCGATCGACGAAGATACCTGGACCGGCCGTGTACGCGCGCTCTCGGCGCTGTTCGCCAAATTCCCGGAGTTGCGCTATTCCCAGGTGGATCTGGAATCGAGCGCCGGCGGCTACTACGTGGTGAATTCGGAAGGCACCGAAGTGCGCGCCCCGGAGAACGTCACGTTTCTGCGCGTGCGGGCCATGGCGCAGGCGCCCGACGGAATGACCGAGCGGGATGCCGTGACTTTTCACGCGTTCGACCCCATGCGCATGCCCGGCGATGCGGAGCTGACCCGCGGCGTCGAGGCGCTGGCCGGAAACGTGACCGCCCTGGCGCGCGCGCCCCTGGGCGAGGACTACAGCGGGCCGGTGCTGTTCGAGGGCATGGCCGGCGCGCAGATCTTCGCCGAAGTTCTGGGCCGGAACCTGGCGCCGGCGCGCCGCCCCGTGATGGAGCCGGGACGCGGAAACGCGCCCCCGCCGGGCGAACTCGAAGGCCGCCTGGGAGCCCGCGTGCTGCCGGATTCCTTCGACGTGGTGGACGATCCGTCGCAGAAGGAATGGCGCGGCCGGCCGCTGTTCGGCAGCTACGACGTGGATCGCGAAGGCGTCCCGGCCAAGCCGCTGCGCCTGGTGGAAAAGGGCGTCCTGAAAAATTATTTACTCACGCGCCAGCCGGTGCGCGGCTTCGAGGGTTCCAACGGACGGGCCCGCCTGCCGGGCGCGTTCGGAGCCGACGCCGCCGGTTTCGGCAACCTGTTTGTCAGCTCGTCCGAGACCTCGCCGGTGGGAGAATTGAAGAAGAAGCTCATCGAGATCGCCAAGGCCCGCGGCAAATCGTATGGCATCCTCATCCGCAAAATGGACTTCCCTTCCTCGGCGGCCTTCGATGAAGTGCGCCGCCTGCTGTCGGGAGGAGAGAACAGCGAGTACCCCGTGAGCCTGCCGATCCTGGCCTACAAGGTTTATCCGGACGGGCGCGAGGAACTGGTGCGCGGCCTTCGCTTCCGCAATTTCACCACCCGCTCGCTGCGCGACATCCTGGCCGCGGGGGACGACGGCAACGTATTCGAGTTCATGGATAATACGGCTCCCTTTGCGCTGATCGGCGGCTCCTCTTTCACCAGCGAAGCCTCCGTGGTGGCACCTTCCGTGCTGATCGACGACCTGGACCTGCATCCCCTGGAGGGCGATTATCCCAAGCCGCCCATAGTGCCGCCGCCGGCACTGGCGCCTTAGGAACCGGTATGCGCCTCATCGGCCGCTACGTTTTCCGGGAGATCCTGACCAGCTCGGTGCTGGGTACGTTCCTGGCAACGTTCGTCATTTTCCTGCAGAAGGTGGACAGGCTGTTCGAGCTGCTGGTGGGCAGCGGCAGCGCGGGATTCGTTTCTTCTCTCAAGCTGTTCGGCTGGGCGCTGCCGCCGGTCCTGCCGCTGACAGTTCCGTTCGGCGTGCTGGTGGGCATTTTGATCGGGCTGGGACGGTTGGCCGGCGATGGCGAGATCACCGCCATGCGCGCGGCGGGCGTCTCCAGCCGCAAAGTGATCGCCCCGGTGCTGGTCTTCGCGACGCTTGGGATGGCCGTGGCGGGCATGGCCTCGCTGCGCCTGACTCCGCTATCCATTCGCGAGAGCACGCGCATCCTCAACGAGCTGGCGGCCAACCAGCTTTCCGCCGAGATCCAGCCGCGCGTCTTCGACGAGGATTTCCCGAACACCATTCTCTACGTGGGCGACGTGCGCCCCGGCAGTCCCACGCTGTGGCGCAGCGTGTTCATCGCCGATATCACTCCGCCGGACCAGCGCAAGGCCGGCGTGGGCGCCAAGGCCGATGGTCCGCTCACCACGGTGGCGCGCGAGGCCGTCGCGGTTTCCGACCCCCGCAACAACCGCTTGCAGCTCTCCATGCACGACTACTCGACGCATG
>CAYRWE010000114.1:0-15998 GCA_964427655.1 uncultured Solibacteraceae bacterium
AATACCAGCAGCGCGGGCGCTGGCACAGGTCGCCGCCCACCGTTCCCATGTGGCGGATCTGCGGGCTGGGAATCGACCGCGCCGCGTCCGCCAGGGATTGGTATTCGCCACTCACGTCGGGGCTTTTGGCCAGCTCGTCCATGGTCACGAGCGCGCCGATGCGCAACCCGGCGGCGCTCTTCCGGATGCCGCCGAGATCCTTGAGGTTCTTGATGTTCACCACGCGCTGGGGCGTGTCGAGGTTCTCCTTCATGAGGCTCAGCAGGTCGGTCCCGCCAGCCAGCACATCGGCCTGTCCCCAAGCGGGCGCGAGCAGGCCGAGGGCCTCCTGAAGGGTCGCCGGGTTGGCGTATTCGAAGTTCTGCATTACGCGATCCTCCCCGCCAGCGCGTTGAGCACGTGGCGCGGCGTCATGGGCATGTTGGGTACCCGCACGCCCACCGCATTGGTCACGGCGTTCCCGATGGCCGCGCAGATGGCCACAGCGGGCGGCTCGCCCAGCCCGATCACGCCGCGTTTGTCGTTCTCCGGCCGGATATCCATGTGCACCACGATCTCGCCGATATCGCCGATGCCCGCCAGCTTGTAGAATTCCATGTCGGGGTTCAACATGCGCCCGGTGCGCTGGTCCATGATGCGCTGCTCGAACAGGGCCGTGCTGATGCCCATGATGACGGCGCCGTAGACCTGGCTTTCGGCCAGCCGCGGATTGACAACCAGCCCGCAATCCTGCACCGCCACGTAGCGGTTGACGCGCACCACGCCAGTTTCGGGGTCCACCGAAACGTCGGCGATCTGCACGCCCGCCGCGCCCTGCGCGATGAGGCCCCCGGGCTGGCGCGGATTATTCGCGCCCGTCTCGGAGATCTTGCCGGTGCCCATTTTGCGGCAGGCCGCCTCCCAGGTGAGGCTCTGCGAAGGAACTCCCTTCACCTGGATGCGGCCCTCCACTGCCTCCAGCAGTTCCGCGTATCCCGTGTCGGCCCCCGGCTCTGTTCGTGTGGCCGTATTGGCTTGCGGACCGAGCAGCGACGGCCCGGCGGCTTCGAGCAGCTTGGCCAGCGCATTCACGCTGGCTTTGCGCGTGGACGCCGAGACGCCGCCCACGGTCGTGGAGCCACCCGAGGCGCTGTCCGGCGGCAGGGAGTTGTTGCCGATGACCACCTTGACCGCGTTCATGGGAAGCCCGAGCGTCTCGGCGGCCACCTGCGTGATAATCGTGCGCGTGCCCGTCCCGAGATCCTGCGTGCCGATCTCGACCAGCACCGAGCCATCCGGATTGATAGTAGTGCGGCACTGGCTCTGATGGCCCAGGCCGCCCCAGGCGCTGTAGCCGATGCCCAGCCCCCGCTTGATGGGGCCGGCGCTCTGGCCGCGCGGCTTCCAGAACTTCTTCCATTCGGAAAGCTCGAGCGCCTTCTGCAACTGGTAGCGGTAGGTCTCGATGCGTTCCTTGGGAGCGAGGGCGAAATTTTTGGCGAAGACGTCGGCCGGGTCCATCCCCACCTTGGCCGCGAAATCGTCCAGCGCGCTGCACGTCAAGTAGGAGGCCTGCTGGTTGTTGGGAGCGCGCCAGGCGCGGTTGGGGCCGGCATTCACCGAGACGGCCGTGTGGGTGAGCCGCTGGTTGGGAATCTCCGAAAGCACATAGGGCAGGGGAGGCGATCCGCCGCCCGTCAATCCGCCGGTGGCCCACGATTCGGAGTGCCAGGCGGTAACCGTGCCATCCTTATTTCCGGCGACGCGGATCTTGGCGAAGGCCGAGGGGCGGTTTCCGGCGATCAACTGCTCGGTGGCGCGGTCGAGGTAAAGCTTGATCGGGGCGCCGCCGGCCTTTTGCGAGAGACGCGCGGCGACCTCGCCCCAGGCATCCGGCGCGAACTTGCTGCCGAAGCCGCCTCCGATGTAATCCATCGAGACCTTGATGTTGGTGGCGGGCACTTTCAAATTGGTGGCCAGATCGGGCCCCCAGCGCGTCACATCCTGCGTGGAGGGCCAAGCCACCACCTGGTCGCCCTGCCACTGAATCACCTGCCCGTGCGGCTCGAGGCAGCAGTGGGTGATGACGGGAATGCCGTACTGCCCTTCGGACACGGCTTCGGCGTCCTGGAAGGCCTTGTCGGGATCGCCGGTGACTTTCTCGCCCGCCGCTTTGGCGCGCGACCCGGCTTTGCTGAGATCGTCTTCCCTCACCAGGTGGGGAAGTACTTCGTATTCCACTTTGATGGCGCGCACGGCGTCGCGGGCCAGCTCCTCGGTGGTGGCGGCTACCGCCGCGATCTCGAAGCCCTGCCACTGAAGCTCTGTGCCGGCGGGGGCGGCCACGTGCACGGCCTTCACGCCCGGCATTTTCTCGGCGGCGCTAGTATCGATGCTCGTGACGCGGGCGTGCGCGTGGGGGCTGGTGAGGTAGATCCCGAACAGCAGGCCCTTGGGATTGGTATCCGAGGAGTACTTGGCGCGGCCGCTCGATTTCTGCGGGCCGTCCAAGCGCTTGAAGCGCTGGCCGATGACCTTGCGTTGGTCCATGGGCGGCCAGCTATAGTCCGGAGTGCTAGCCACGTGCGCCTCCCTTCATCTGCTGAGCGGCTTCGAGCACGGCCCGGCGAACCCCCATATAGGTTCCGCAGCGGCACAGGTTGCCGCCCAGACCATGTTCAACCTCCTCCATGCTGGGATTGGGATGCTCGTCCAGGAATCCCTTGCAAGCCATGACGAAGCCCGGCGTGCAATACCCGCACTGCTGGGCGTCGTTGTTCCAGAAAGCCGCCGAGACGGGATGCAGGCTGCCCGCGGGCGCCAGACCCTCGATGGTCTCGATGTTCTTGCCTTGCGCGTCGATGGCCAGCACCGAGCAGCTATAAACCGTCTTACCATCCAGGATGACGGTGCAAGCGCCGCACGTGCCGCGATCGCAGACGCGCTTGGCGCCCGTCAGATCCAGATGGTTGCGCAGGGCGTCGAGCAGCGTCACGCGCGGCTCGATCGTGAGATTCATGGGCTTGCCGTTGATATTTAGAGTTACCGGCACGGCGGCGGGTCCCACCACTCCGGCGGGCGCCGGAGCGGCCTCCGCCGGCTTTTCGAGCATGCCCGTTCGCAACGCGCCGCTCCCGATTCCCACGCCTATGAATCCACGGCGCGAGAACCCGCGTGGGGGCTTGGCTGGAAATTCCGAGTGCTTTTTCGAACTCAACGCACACCTCCCTCTGGTGTCGGTAGGTATCCTGACGAAGTGTTACCCAGTCTGGCGATAGCTGGTGCTTACTATACCAGGATCGCCCCGCGGAGGATGCACAGAATCGTCCTCGTAGATACAGAGATGCGATAGCGGCGCGCGAGGGTTCCGGACGCCTGCGGCGAAGCCACCGGAGCCGCGCGATTTTCCCCGCCACGAGGGCCGCCGCGGCACGATCGGCGCGGTATTCTGGAAATCGATATGGAACAACGGCTTCTCGGAAAGAGCGGTTTGAGCGTTCCGGTGCTGAGCTTCGGAACCATGACCATCGGCGGCAAGGGGCGCTTCGCCAGTATGGGAGACATGGGAGTTCCCGAGGCGCGGCGCATGCTCGATATCTGCGCCGATGCCGGCGTGACCCTCATCGATACCGCCGATGTTTATTCCCTCGGCGGCTCGGAGGAAGTGCTGGGCGAGGCCCTCGAGGGAAAGCGCCAGCGCTTCGAGATTTCGACCAAAGCCTTTTCCCGCATGGGGCCGGGCCCCCACGAAACGGGGCTTTCGCGGCAGCACCTGATGGAGGCCTGCGAAGCCAGCCTGCGGCGCCTGCGCACCGATCATATCGACCTGTACCTGTCCCACGAACCGGACCTGTTGACGCCCGTGGAAGAAACCCTGCGCGCCTACGACGACCTGGTGCGCCAGGGCAAGGTGCGCTACATCGGCAGCTCGAATTTCGCCGGCTGGCACCTCATGAAAGCGCTAGGCGTAGCGGAGCGGAACGGCTTCTCGCGGTATATCGCCCAACAGATCAACTACTCTTTGCTGGCCCGCGACGCCGAGTGGGAGTTGATTCCGCTGGGGCTCGATCAGGGTGTGGGCGCGATGGTGTGGAGTCCGCTGCACTTCGGCCTGCTGAGCGGAAAGTTCCGCCGCGATGCGCGGCCCTCCGAGACGCGGCTGAACGATCTCGAGGCTCCCGGAACCATTGACCAGGAGCGGCTCTACCGCATCGTGGACGTGCTCCTGGAGATCGGCCGTGAGCGCGGCGTCTCGGCGGCCCAGGTGGCGCTCAACTGGCTGATCTCGAAGCCCGGCGTCGATACCGTGGTTATCGGGGCGCGCAACGAGGAGCAACTGCGCGACAACCTGGCGGCGGCCGAATGGCGGCTCACGCCGGAAGAGATCGCCCGGCTGGACGAGGTGAGCGCTACGCCCGAGCCCTATCCGTATTGGCACCAGCACAAATTCGGCGGCGAACGGAATCCGCGCGTGCCGGCCATGCGGAAAGCGGAATAGGGCGGTATTTCCGGCCCGGTCAGGCCGGTTCGGTGTCCAGCACTTCGCGGATCTTGGCCAGCAGAACGTCCGGCGTGAAGGGCTTGTGCAGGAAGGGGCGCGGCAGCGCGCCGCCATCCATGGCGTTGTCGCGATAGCCGGACATGTAGAGGATGCGCAGGCCGGGCGCTCGGCGGGCGATCTCCTGCCCCAGCTCCAGGCCGCTCATCTGGGGCATCACGACGTCGGTGAGCAGCATGTCGATCTTGTGCGAGTTCTTCTCGTGGACGCCCAGGGCGGCGGGGCCGTTGGCGGCCTCCAGCACGTTGTAGCCGTTGGTCTTCAGAATGGCGGAGACCAGCTTGCGGACGCCCTCTTCATCGTCTACCAGGAGAATGGTCTCCGATCCCTTGCCGGACGTCTTGCGCGTTTCGGCCACGGTCTCCTGAACGCGCGGCAGGTAGATCTCGAAAATGGTGCCGCAATTGGGCTGGCTGTAAACCGTCACCTGGCCATCGCTCTGCTTAATGGCCCCATACACGGTGGCGAGGCCCAGGCCGCTGCCTTTGCCGGGCGCCTTAGTGGTGAAGAAGGGCTCGAACAGGCGCGAACGGGTTTCGGGGTCCATGCCCGCGCCGGTGTCGCTCAGGGCCAGCATGACGTAGGAGCCGGGCTTGACGCCCAGGTTCTTGCTGGCGGGGCCGTCTTCCAGATCCACGTTGGCGGTCTCGATCACCACCTTGCCACCGCGCGGCATGGCGTCGCGCGAATTGGTCGCCAGGTTGACGATGACCTGCTCGATCTGCGAGGGGTCGGCGCGTATTTGTCCCAGCCCGGGCGTGGCCAGCACCATGAGCTCGATATCGTCGCCCAGCAGGCGGCGCAGCATGGGTTCCATGCCGTCCACCAGGCTGTTGAGATCGAGGACTCGAGGCTGTGCGGTCGAGCCGCGGCTGAAGGCCAGCAGGTGGCGCGTGAGCGAGGCGGCGCGCTCGCCGGCATAGATGATCTCATCGACAAAGCGCCGTGAAGGATTGGTGGTGGGGATTTCGGTGCGCAGCAGCTCGGCGTAGCCGGTGATGACGGTCAGGACGTTGTTGAAATCGCCCGCCACGCCGCCGGCCAGCCGCCCCACGGCGTCCATCTTCTGGGCGTGGGTGGCCTGCTCCTCCAACTGGCGGCGTTTGCCGATATCGCGGAAAACCAGAATTCCGCCGCGCACACGGCCGGCGTCGTCGCGCACCGGAGCGGCGTTGTGCTCCACGGAGACCTCGGCTCCGCTGCGCGAGACCAGCAGCGTGTGATCCGGCAGCGCGGCGGTGACGCGGCCGCGCAAGGCTCCGGCCAGGGGATCTTCGAGGGCTTCGTGCGTCTGGCCGTCGAGCAGACGCAGAATTTCGAAGGCGGGCTTGCCGCGGGCCTCCGCGACAGGCCAGCCGGTGAGCGTTTCCCCGATGGCGTTGAGAAAGATGACGCGGCCTTCGCGATCGGTCACCAGCACGCCATCGCCGATGCTGCTGAGAGTGGCGGCCAGCAGGCGGCGGCTCTCCCGCCAGGACGCTGTGACCCAGGTGATCAGAAGGGCCATGACGACGAAGGCCAGCAGGCGCGCCAGCATCGTCAGGGGCGGGCCCATGGGGGCAGCGGTTGGCCGAAGAAAAAAATAGAGGATCGCGAGCGAAGAGGCCGCCGTGGCGAGCGCTCCTCCGGCGCGCCCGTGGTACCAGGCGCTCAGCCACACCGCCACGATGAACAGCAGAAACGTGTTGGGCTCGAGGTAGGGATAGAGCACCAACGAAATCAGGAGGGCCGCAGCGGTCAGAGCCAGCGCAAAAACGCCGCTGTGAAACGGTGATCGCTTGAGGGGGAACATCTGGCAGATCCAGAATACTACACCCGCCACCACCCTCCGGTGAAGTTCTGTACGGAAGTTATAATTGGATTGAGACTCATACCACCGAAACGGAACATACCCAAAATGCTGCACAGGAAGATGCCGAAGAGCGGAGACGAGTTGTCCATCCTGGGGTTTGGATGCATGCGCCTGGCGCAGAAGGATGGCAAGATCGATGAAGAACGGGCCATGCGCCAGGTGCGCCACGCGATCGACCGGGGCGTGAACTACGTCGATACCGCGTGGCCGTACCATGGCGGCGAGAGCGAACCGTTTCTAGCGCGCGCCCTGGCGGACGGCTATCGCGAGCGCGTGCGCCTGGCCACCAAGCTGCCTTCCTGGCTGGTGCGGAGCGCGGCGGATTTCGACCGCTTCCTGGACGCGCAGTTGCAGCGGCTCAACACACAGCGCATCGATTACTACCTGCTGCATTCCCTGACCGGAGCCGAGTGGGACCGACTGAAGGGACTCGGCGTGGCGGACTTTCTGGAACGCGCCAAGAGCGCCGGAAAAATCGTGAACGCCGGATTTTCGTTCCACTCCACGCTCGCGGAGTTCAAACACGTGGTGGACGACTACCCCTGGGTTTTCTGCCAGATCCAATACAATTTTCTGGACACCGAACACCAGGCCGGCACGGAGGGCCTGCGCTATGCGGCCTCGAAGGGCTTGGGCGTAGTGGTGATGCAGCCTCTGCGGGGCGGCACGCTGGTAGCGCCGCCGCCGGATATCGAGGCCGTCTGGAGTCAGGCCGCCATGCCGCGCACACCGGCGGAGTGGGCCTTGCGCTGGGTCTGGAACCATCCGGAAGCGACCGTGGCGCTTTCGGGGATGAACGACGAAGCGCAGGTGGAAGAGAATCTTGCGGTGGCGAACGTGGCGTACCCGGATTCGCTCAGCGAAACCGAACTGGCGCTGGTCGCGAGGGCCGGCCGGCGATACCGCGAAATCATGAAGGTGGGCTGCACCGGCTGCGGCTACTGCGATCCGTGCCCCAAGGGCGTGGGGATCGCGGGCTGCTTCGACCTGTACAACCAGCTCCACATGTTCGGCAATCTGCACGGCGCGAAGTTCATGTACGTGGTGCGGCTGGGCGGGCTGAACTCGAGCCCGCGGGGCTACGCCTCGCAGTGCGAGCAGTGCGGGGACTGCCTGGATAAGTGCCCGCAGCATCTCGAGATTCCCACGCTGCTGGAGCAGGTGGTGGCGGAATTCGAAAGCGAAGGCCTGAGCGAGCGGGAAGCCGTGGTGCGGCGCTTCCTGGGCGGGGAGTAACGGAAGCCCGCTACTGCGCCGCCACGCGCACGAGCACTACCCCGTGCGCCGGCACGCTCGCCGAGTAACCGCCGCCCGAGGCTTCGACGGGCTGGTGACGCCAGAGATCGCGCACCTGCATTTTCTTGCCGCCGGCTCCCAGGGCCTCCCATTTCACGGCCACGGTAGCCGCCTGGTCGCCGCGGTTGAAGAGCCCCACGGCCAGCGAATTATCCTTGAGCCGGCGCGCCAGCACCACCGCCTTGCCCTCCTGCGACACCTGCCTGACGGGGTTGACGGCGGGGTCCTGGTCGATGGCGATCACTTCGCGATTCATGAGAATGGACTTGATCTCCGCGGTCATATTGCGCAGGTCGTTGCCGGCCAGCAGCGGCGCGGCGAGCAGGGACCACAGGCTCAAATGCGTGCGGTATTCGTCGCCGTTCATTCCGCCGTTGCCGATCTCGAGCATATCGGGATCGTTGAAGTGGCCGGATTTGGCGTAGGGCGCGATCTCGATCTGGTGGAAGCCGATGTTGTCCATGGATTGCCAGCGGTCGCCGATATCGCCGGTGGTGCGCCAGCAGTTGCCGCCCACCTTGGCGCCCCACTTCCAGACGTCCGCGCGGCCATACTGGCAGAGGCTGTAGACGATGGGGCGGCCGGTCTTCAGCAGGGCGTCGCCCATCTTCTGGTAGACCGCCTGCATATCTTCGTCCTTGTAAATCTGCGAGGCGCTGCACCAATCGTACTTGAGATAATCGATTCCCCAGGCGGCGAAGGTCTGCGCATCCTGCACTTCGTGGCCATAGCTGCCTTCGTATTCGGCGCAGGTCTTGGGGCCGGGAGAAGAGTAGATGCCGATCTTGAGTCCCTTGGAGTGGACGTAATCGGCGAGCGCCTTCATGTTGGGAAACTTCGAGTTGGTGCCGATATTGCCGCGCACGTCGCGCTGGGGCGCTTCCCAGGTATCGTCGATGTTGACGTAGACGTAGCCGGCTTCGCGCATGCCGCTCGAGATCATGGCGTCGGCGATTTCACGCACCGTGCGGTCATCCACCTTGCCGGCGAACAGGTTCCAACTGTTCCAGCCCATGGGCGGCGTGCGCACCAGGCCGTTATCGGGCACCTGGTGCAATTCGGGAAGCGGCAGGCGCGCGGGAGGAAGCATGGCCTCGCGTCGCGCGTGTTCGGCCACGCCGGTAGTAGGCGGCCGATTGCCGGACGGCGCTTGCGCGGTCATGTCGATTTTGCCGTTGGCCAGGGTGCCCTCGTAGACCATCGGGCGCGCTATGTTCTCATTGCCGAGGTTGACCACGAAGCGCAGCTTGCCGTCTTTGAACGATCCCTCGGTGACGGGGATCTGGCGGGTACCCGAATAGAAGGTGCCGCCGACGGACGCGCCGGATTGCGTCAGTTCGAAGTAGGTATCGCGGAAGTTCCCGTCGCCGGTGGGGGCGCGATAGACCCAAAAGCCGGAGACTCCGGCTTGGGCCAGCAGGGAGAGCGCGGCAGCGGCGCAGATCCCGGTGAGCCGTAGGGCGCGTAGAGGAGCGGGGCTCAGGAAATTCATAATGGACCATTTGAGCCTATTGGAGGGCCGTGCGCAAGGAGGAGCGAGGGGGGCGACGCGGGCAGGCGTGCCGCGCCTAATCGTAAGCCTCGCGCCGGTGCGCAATCCGAGTTACGCATAGCGCCGCGCCGCCGCACCGTTTGGGAAGATACAAGGTCTAGGATTGCTCGCTGCCCTACATAGTGAGAGCTTCAGTCCGGCCCGAACAGCGATTCCCCGGTGCGCGATTATCCAGCCCGCGCGACAATGAACTATGTCCTTCCCGCCCAGTGTGCTGGATGCGCGCACGCAGGCCTTTCCCGTACTGAGTGGCGCGCAGATCGAGCGAATTTGTCCCTTGGGGCGCACTCGCCATGTCACCAGCGGCGAGATCCTCTTCGAACCCGGCGACTCGGACGTCCCGTTCTTCGTGCTGCTGTCGGGCAGCATGGAGATCGTGCAGCCGAGCCTGGATGGCGAGCGGCCCATCGCCACGCACGGCCCGGGCTCGTTCACCGGCGAGATCACCATGATCTCCGGGCAGCGCTGTCTGGTGCGCGGGCGCGTCACCGAGGCCGGCGAGTTTCTCGAACTCAGCCGGGACGGGCTGCGGTCGCTCATCGCCAGGGACGCGGAGCTGAGCGAAATCACCATGCGCGCGTTCATTCTGCGGCGCCTCGAACTGATCCGCCACGGTTGGGGAACCATCGTCGTGATGGGCTCGCAGCACTCAGCCAAGACGCTGGAGTTGCGCGGGTTTCTCAGCCGCAACGGCCACCCTTACACATATGTCGATCTGGATCGCGACAGCGCGTCGCAGGAGCTGCTGGACCGCTTCGACGTGAAGCCGTCGGAAGTTCCGGTGGTGATCTGCAACGGCCAGAAACTCCTGCGCAACCCGTCGATTCAGGGGCTGGCGAAATGCCTGGGATTCAACCTGAACATCGATGGGAAGCAGGTGCGCGACGTAGTGGTCGTGGGCGCCGGGCCGGCGGGGCTGGCAGCGGCGGTTTACGCGGCATCGGAAGGGCTGGACGTGCTGGTGATCGAGTCGCAAGCTCCGGGCGGGCAGGCGGGTTCGAGCTCGAAAATCGAGAATTACCTGGGCTTTCCGACTGGCGTCTCGGGGCAGGAACTGGCGGCGCGCGCGACCACCCAGGCCCAGAAGTTCGGCGCGAGCATGATGATCGCGCGCACCGTGGAGCGGCTCGATTGCAGCCGCCGCGTGTACGGGGTCGTGCTCGACGGCGGAGACGAGATTACGGCGCGCTCGGTCGTGATCGCGACCGGCGCGCAGTACAACAAACCGAGCCTGGAGGGCCTGGAGCAGTTCGAAGGAGATGGTATCTATTACGGCGCGACTTACATGGAGTCGCAGCTTTGCGAAGGCGTGGAAACCGCGGTGGTGGGCGGGGGCAACTCGGCCGGGCAGGCGGCCGCGTTTCTCTCGCAGACCGCCGGCAAGGTGCACCTGCTGGTCCGGAAGGGGGAACTCTCTAGCACGATGTCGCGGTATCTGATCCAGCGCCTGGAGGAGAACCCCGCGGTGGAGTTGCATTTCCAAACCGAAATCACCCGGATCGAGGGCGGCGACCACCTGGAGCGCGTGACCTGGCGGGACCGGAGGAGCGGCACGGAGTCGACGCATGCCATCCGGCACGTGTTCATCATGACGGGCGCCTCGCCGCGGACCGCCTGGCTGCGCGGCTGCCTGGCGCTGGACGGGAAAGGCTTCATCGTGACCGGCCGCGACCTGGATGCGGTCGGGCCGGGCGAGAACCCGCCGTGGCCTCTCGAGCGGGCTCCGCAAATGCTGGAGACCAGTCTTCCGGGCGTGTTCGCCGTGGGCGACGTGCGGGCCGGAAATGTGAAACGGGTGGCCTCGGCTGTCGGGGAAGGGGCTATCAGTATCCACCTAGTGCATCGCGCGCTGGCGGAGCTATAAGTGCCTTCCCGAGCCACCCTCAGTGCGGAACCGGCGCTTGGTTAGTGGCCCAGAATCTTAGTAAATTCGTCGACCCCGGCTTTCGCGCAACCGCCGTCTTGTGGCGAGGTTCCGCCGCTGCAGCCGATTGCGCCCACGAGTTTTCCATCCACCATGAGCGGCAGGCCGCCTTCTATTGGAATGGCGCCTTCCAGCTTGAGGATCCCGTTACGGCCGCCCGCTACGGTATCTTCAAACGCCTTGGTCGGCCGTTTGAAATAGACCGCGCTCCGCGCTTTTTGCTGGGCTACCTCGATACTGCCGAGCTGCGCCTCATCCATGCGCGCCAGGTACAACAGATTGCCGCCGTCGTCGAGTATGGCAATCACCATGGTCAGCTTATTGCTGGCCGCGTCCTTTTCCGCCGCCCCGGCAATCTGCTTGGCGATTTCCAGGGTGAGCGCTTTCTTCTGCGCAAGCTGGGCAAAGGCGCCCGCCACTAAGGTGAGAGAAATCAAAGCAACCGCAGTTCGAATCCACAGATTCATCGTTACCTCCAGGTAAGCGAACGTAACAGTCTAACAGCCTTGAAGCTGGAGCCGGCACGTCTGGGCAGCACGGCAACGGCGATGCTAGGAATTGGCCTACCCGCTTACGGATTATTCTGAATTGAGAAAAAAACCACAATCGGTGCATCATAGGAATAACTCCTCAAGCTCAACGGCCGGCGTGCTGGTCTACCCGATGGATTAGCCTCTGCTCACACGCTGCTAACGTTCAAGCCGGACCAAACGGAAGCGGAGGATTGAACCAGGCGGAAGGCTGGGGCGCGCGTGTGAGCGTTCTCAAAGCGGTAGAAAAGAGCGATTGCCGAAGTCTTACCCAACTCCACGCCGGGGGAGCGCTCGGCGCTTCCCAGGCGTTGCATTACGCTCTTCTCGCGGCCGAAGCCCTGCGTCAGATGCACGATGCCGGCCGGACGCACGGCGCTATCTCGGCTGAAGCGTTCACGATAGCCGGCCCTGCCGTCCAACTGCAGCCCGCTTCGTCATCCGATGTTCCGCACGATCCGCGGGCCGATATCTTCGCTTTCGGCGGCGTGCTCGCCGAATTGCTCGCCGGAGTCGCGGGCGCCGATCGTGTGGTGAGGAAGTGCCTGGCGCAAGACCCCGCCGCGCGCTTCGAGCGCATCCAGCAGGCGATAGTCGAATTGAAGCTGCTGATTGTGGCGGATCGGCTGCGGCGGCTGCGCGGCATTGCCGATCGGCTGGAAAGCATGGCCGCGTGCCTGACGGGCATCGTAAGCCGGCTCGATGAACGACGCCAGGATGAGCGCACCGAATCTTACTGGTTCCCGGGGAGGAGCGGCCGCGGCTGGCGCGCGGCGCGGCCGGGGGAAACGTCCACAGTGCAAAATGAGTGCCGCCGGCACTGAATCCGGCTACCCACAGCTATGAATGACACACAGGAATTCACTCTCTCCGAACGCCTTCTGCGGCCCATGTCCGTAGAGGAGGCTTTGCGGTGCGCGGTCCCTCTGGCCGAAGCTCTGAGGCAACTGCATGAACGAGGTTCCCTTTTCGGCAGCTTGGAGCCGGCCAATGTGATTGTGGACGATGCGGGGGTGCAACTCGTTCATCGGGAGGTGGGGAACGGGAGCGAGGCGGCCAACGGGGTCTCGCCTTACATGTCGCCCGAGCAGGTCGCCGGCAAGCCCCTCGATGCACGCAGCGACATCTTCGCCTTCGGCGCCCTGGTGTACGAGATGATCTCCGGCCGCCGTGCGTTTGACGGCCAGACGCCAGCGGATATCGGCACCGCCATCCTGGAGCGCGATCCCGCCCCCCTGACCGCCGCGCCGCCGGATCTCGCCCGGCTGGTCGCCAAATGTCTGGCCAAGGAGCCGGAGAGCCGCTGGCAGCGCATGCAGAAGGTGCTGCTGGAACTGAAGTTGATCAAGGTTCAGGTCCGGAGCGCCGCAACCGGCAGAGATCGCCTGGAAGCCATTCTGCAGGCCAGGATTGCGGACTTGGAACACAACCTGGCGGCGCAGTCGGCCGAACACGCGGCTTCCAACCAGAGAACCGCGGAGGAGTTGGGCCGCGCCATTGCCGAACATCGCGAGCAGATCCAGGCCGCGGCGCAGGCCGAAACGGCTCTGCGGCAGGAGATAGCCGCTGTGGAGGCTCGCCTGGCTGCGCGTGTGGAAGGCTGCGAATCCCGATCGGACTTGACGGATCAGACCCTGTCGGCCGTACAGGCCTCGGTCTCGCTCTTCGATCAGCAGGGGAAAGCCCAGACCCGCTCGATCGACTGCCTGGAGGCTGCGGCGGCACATACCGACGATCTCATCGAGCGCGTGGTGGATTCCATGGACGCCCTACAGGAATTTATCACGGAACGATATGAGGGCAAAGGCCTGGCCGCAGTCCAGTCGCCCCGCTGACGGTATACTGGGTTCCACATGTCCAGAACAATGCTGGGGCGCCGCCGCCTGTTGCACGCGGCTGGGGTCGCTTCCGGAGCTGGCATCCTCCGCAATTCGATCGCCGCGCAGGCGGCTTCGGCGGCCGGAATTCGAACCGCCGACTTGCCGAACCTCACGATCAAGGAAGTGAAGGTCTATGAGACCTCGTCCGGCCGGCTGGCGTCCATCGCCACCGAGGGTGGTGTGGAAGGCATTTGCACGCTACAGACGAACGTCTTTCACGCCAATTGGGACAATTCCGGGTGGCTGGCTTACGCCAAGCGGGCGCTCGCGGGCAGGAGCGCCCTCGAACATCTGCGGCTGACTTCGCAGTACCCTCCGGTCCGGCGCCACTACGGCCAGCCGCCGCAAGCCGCGGCTATCGATATCTGCCTCTGGGACCTTCTTGGCAAGGCTCTGGGGCTGCCCATCTTCCAGATACTCGGAGCGTACAAGGACCGCGTTCTGGCATATGCCAGTTCTCAGCACCTTCCCACCAAAACCGTGGACCCTTACGTGGAGGCGGCCCTCGAGGCCAAGCGGGAGGGATTTCGGGCTTTCAAAATCAACCCCCCGCCGGTGGGAGCGGACGGCGAGAGCCATTACCGGTTGGATATGGAGATCTGCAAAGCCCTGCGAACGGCCTTGGGAGACGATTTTCTTCTGATGCACCACGCCGTGGGCAATTACACCAGGCCCGAAGCCATGGAAGTCGGCCGCCTGCTCGACGCACTTCATTTCCGCGGTTACGAGGATCCTCTGCCTTCCACCGATCTGGAGGGATGTGCCGGACTGTGCCGGGAGCTGCGGGTGCCGGTGATCATGGGAGAGTTCGTCTTTTCGCTCTACGACTATCCCGAGTTCCTGTACCGCGGCGCCGCGGACACGCTGCGTTTCGTGGTCGACAATGTAGGCGGAATCACTCCAGGCGTGAAGATCGGCGTGCTGGCGGAGTGCCACGGCGTGGAGTGCATGCCGCACGGCGTGGGCAACGTTCTGCACCAGGCGGCCCATTTGCACTGCGAGCTGGCCATGCCGAACAGCGCCTTCGTGGAAGTTCCTTATCCGCAGGGAGCCCGGGACGCGCAGCCGTACATGAAGGATCTCGTCCGTGTCGGTCCCGATGGTTACGTTCCGGCTCCCGTCAAACCGGGCCTGGGTTACGAGATCGACCACGCCGCACTCGATAAGGCGATCACGCGGATCGAGCGGTGACCGAGGTCACTTTCCCCGGAATATGGGAACCAGTTCGATCACCAGGATCAGGATCACCAGCAGCTCCAGGACGAAGGCGCGGACTTCGCGGAATTCGTTGACCATGAATTCGTAGAGCTCGCCGGCCGTGCGCAGCTTCTGATCGACCAGGCTGCGATAATCGCCGGCGCCGACCTTGCCCGCGGCCAGGCGATAGGCGCGCGCGTAAAACATATCGCTCAGAAACTTGATGGCATTGTCGGCTCGCTCCGTCAGCTCGGTCACATCGAGACGGAGCTGGTTCAAATGCCTGGCCTCCCGAGCCAGCCGCCAGCGGGAGAAGAGTCCGCCGCGTCGTTCCAACGCGGCATAGGCCTCCTTCAACAGAGCTGTCAGGATCTCGTCGTAGCGGCGGTATTCGAGAAGCTGCGTGTTGGCGTATTCCAGCAACTGAATGATCGGCGCGGCCCCTTCGGGTGTGTCGTAAACGATGGCCGCCAGCCAGCCGACCACCAGGAGGTCGGTCGGATAGTAAGAGATGCTGGATGCGAGAACTTCCTTCTGCTCACTTTCCGAAAGGGCCTGGGTCTCGCCGCGGATCACCTGGCTGATCTCGCGGCCATATCGCGCGATCAACTGCGATCCGGGCGCCGGAACGCCGGTTTCCTCGTAGATGCCGCGCAGATGGATGACGTAATAGGCCTCGTCGAGCCAGTCCCGATACGGCTTGCGAAGCGCGGGTTGCAGGCGGGTCAGGTGGTCGCGAACCGTCTTGGGACCGCGCCGCTCCACTTCGCCGGCCTCGATCCAGCCGTTCGAGAGCGCGATCAGGCCCGGCCAGTCGGTCTCAAATCGCATCTCGACTTCGAGACTGACCACCCCATATTCGAAGTAGCGGAGGCTGGCGCTGGCGGTGTCGCCGGTGGATAGGTAGATCGGCTCGCACAGTTCGAGCACCGGAGCGCGCTCGAAGCGGACATAATCGGGCGCGGGCAATTTGAAGCCCGGCGAGCGCGCGGGGGGCTGCGCGCCCAGCAGTCTGCGGATTTCGTCCAGATCCAACTCTTCCGCGATATCGTAGAGCAGCAGGGCGTGGAGCGATCCGCTGCAAATAGGCACGGTACCAGTGTAGGCACAGAAGCGGGCTATGGGGCCGGCGGTCGAGTTATTCCATTCCGGCTGCTGGCCGGCGGCTTCGCCGCGCGCTAGTGGTCTGCGGCAAGCAGATCAACGATTATCCAACACTGCGCGTGCGCG
>CAYRWE010000115.1:0-15921 GCA_964427655.1 uncultured Solibacteraceae bacterium
AGCGCCAGGTGATCCACTTCTCGAGCGATGTCGGCCGCAAGAAGCTCGATTCGGCCGCCGAGAAGATGCTGGCCATCAATCCCTATCTCAAGGTGGTCAAGTACGAGACGGCGCTCTCCAGCGAGAGCGCGCTCGAAATCCTCAAGGATTACGACCTGGTGGTGGATGGCACCGACAACTTCCCCACGCGCTACCTGGTCAACGATGCCTGCGTGCTGTTGGGCAAGCCCAACGTTTACGGCTCCATCTTCCGCTTCGAAGGCCAGGCCACCGTCTTCGCTTATCAGGGCGGCCCGTGCTACCGCTGCCTCTACCCCGAACCGCCGCCTCCCGGCCTGGTGCCGAGCTGCGCCGAGGGCGGCGTGCTGGGAATTCTGCCGGGCACCATCGGTTTGATCCAGGCCACTGAGGCGGTCAAGCTGATCCTGGGGATCGGCGAGCCTCTGGTCGGGCGCCTCCTGCTCTACGACGCGCTGGGGATGCGCTTCCGTGAATTGAAGCTGCGCAAGAATCCCGAGTGCCCCGTCTGCGGCGAGCACCCCACCATCACCCGGCTGATCGATTATTATCAATTCTGCGGTGTGCCGGCGCCCAACGCGGCCGCTCAGGAGACGCGCGTGAACGAAGGCGAAATCGACGTAACCGAAGTGAAAGCCAAGATGGATCGCGGCGAGGATTTCGTGCTGCTGGACGTGCGCGAGCCTCACGAATACAAGATCGCCGCCATCGCCGGTTCCAGGCTCATCCCGCTCGGCGAAGTGCCCAAGCGGCTGGGCGAACTGGACCCCAAGGCCGATATCGTGGTCCATTGCAAGAGCGGTATGCGCAGCGCCAAAGCCTGCGGCATTCTGCGGCAAGCCGGCTTCGAACGCGTGCGCAACATGAAGGGCGGCATCCTGGCCTGGAGCGACAGCGTGGACCGCGGCGTGCCGAAGTATTAGCAACCGTTACCGTCGCGGCTCGTTCTGAGCCGCGACCGTAAGGGCGCGGTCGCCGGCGGCCTCCTACTGAGTCGCAAGCGCCTCCTCGCGGGCACAAAAAAGCGGTCTCGCTGTTGAGGCGATGGCCGCTCGCGGTCAACCGGTGAATCGGAGACCTGGGCCTAACTACCGGCCCTCTTGGCCGTAACGTCCGTGGTCATCGGGTTGCCGTCGCGTCCGGGCCGCGTGACCTTCAGGTTCAGATTGTCTCCCTCGAGAGTCCCGCTGAAGTCCTGAGTCATCGACATGCCACCCATATTAATCTCGACTTTGAAGGAGACGTTGTTTCCATTCACCTTTCCGTCGGAGATCGGGGCCTCCATCGTGCCGCCGTCACGGCCGGGCCGCGAAAGGGTCCCGGTCAGGGAAGAGCCGCTGGCCTTGAGAGTGAGGGTCACCTGAACCGGGTTCCCGCCTCTCCGGCCGGCCTGCTCGTAAACCCACTTGCCGCTAACATCCGCCGCCGTTGCGACGAAAACGACGACCAGCAGGATCGTAAATGCAAAAAGCAGCTTCTTGGTCATAGTGAAATCTTAGGCGTCCCCGAACCTTCTTACGTTACTGCCGTTCCAGGCGCCCGATGCCCAGCCCTGGTCGGATCCCCGGCGGGCTAAAGCATTGTCCCGCCATGCTTCCCCTCCCGGATCGCGCCAGCCGTCCCGCCGCCGGGCCGGCCCGGCGACGCTCACCCGGCATCAAACAGAGAGCGGTGTCCCAAATTACGATATACTGTGGTTTAATTCTTTTGGAGGATCTATGAAGTTTCGCAGCCTGGCGCAAGCCACGGCGGGGCTCTTCCTTTTGGCCTTCACTTCACTCGCCCAAATCACTTCGATTGAAGGGGATGTGAAAGGGACTGACGGACAGCCGGTTGTAGGCGCCGTGGTCAAGATCGAACGCACCGACGTTAAAGGAAATTATCAAACCAAAACCGATAAGAAGGGCCGCTATTTCCATACCGGACTTCCCATCGGCCTGTATAACATCACCGTTCAGGTGGACGGTAAGGATGTAGACAAGCAGGGCAATATCAAGACGTCGCCCGGCGACCCCAAGGAAATCAATTTCGACCTGAAGCAGGCCGCCGCCCGCCAGGCTGCCGGGCCAGGAATGAGTGCCGCTCAAGAACGCGGAATGAGCGCCGCGGATAAAGCCGCCCTCGAAAAGAACATGAAAGACCGTGAGGCTGCGCTCAAGAAACGCTCCGAGTTGAACGAATCCTTCAACGCCGGTCTGACTGCCGTGCAAAACAAGCAGTGGCCGGAAGCCGTAACCGACCTCACCAAGGCCGCCGAGGTGGATCCCACGCAGCCCGCCGTCTGGGCGCAGTTGGCGGAAGCCTATGTCGGCCTCGGCAGCACCAAGACCGGCGCCGATTTCGACGCTGCCATGGCGAAGGGCATCGAGGCTTATGCCAAGGCCATCGAGCTGAAGCCGGACGACGCCGCCACCCACAACAACTACGCTCTGGCTCTCGCCAAAGCGAAGAAGTTCCCCGAAATGCAGGCAGAATTGGCCAAGGCCGTGCAGCTCGATCCTCCCGGCGCTGGCAAGTACTACTACAATCTCGGTGCGCTACTGGTGAACAGCGGGCAAAACGACACGGCTGGCGAAGCGTTCAAGAAGGCCATCGATGCCGACCCCAACTATGCCGATGCTTATTACCAGTACGGCGTGACGTTGGTCGCCAAGGCTCAGATCGGCGCCGATGGTAAGATAAACCCGGTTCCGGGCACGGTCGATGCGCTGCAGAAGTATCTCTCTCTTCAGCCCAACGGCACGTTCGCCCAGGCCGCCAAGGATATGCTGGCCACGCTCGGTTCCAGCGTCGAGACGAAGTTCCAGAATCCCGACGCCGGCAAGAGCACCAAGAAAAAGAAGTAAACTGAAATAGATCCCCTGTGGGCGGAGGGCCGTGCTCTCCGCCCAAGCAGCATGCTTCGCTACCTCTTTGTCGATCTCCTGCTTCCCATACTGCTCTTCTTCTTCGTAAGAGCGGCTCTCCGGAATTTATTCTCGGGAACCCGTACCCCCATTTCCCAACGCCCTGTGAATCCGCCTCCTCCACCGGTTCCCGCCGGCGGCGAGCTCAAGAAGGATCCGGTCTGCGGGACCTATGTCTCCACGGCCGCCAGCATCACCCGCACGGTCGGCGGCAAAGTCATTTACTTCTGTTCCAAGGAATGCCGCGACAAGTACCGCTAGCGGTCTTTCCGGAGAAACTAGATTAGAATCAGTCTCTTGCGAGTCCCGTGGCCTCCCCCGGGATTTCGACTAGCCAGTCCGCACGCAGGAACGGGCATTTCCCGCCGCCTCTAGAGACAACCCCTACGGAGTTCAACCCCCACGCACATGATGCATTTGTGCGTATTCGTACAGATCCCCCCCCTTCTCAGGGAAAAAAGATATGGAAATCTTAATTGACCTGATCCGCACTAACCCTCGGGCTTTCCATTAACTGCGGAGATTACATATGGACATCGCTCTTCACATTGTTGCTAAGTTTCAGCGGCGCGCCCAATCCCTGGCTGTTGTTGGGCTGCTCGGCGCGCTCCTGCCGCTCGTCGCAGCCGAGCCGAGCGACAGGCCAACGCTCTTTGCCTTCGACCTTTTCTTTCGGCAGGTAAGCCAGTCCCAAAGCGCCACGACGCAGGCAGCGCCCACCTCAAACCAGTTGTATCTTCAGAGCGCGTATGACCTGTCGGGTGCCGCATTTGCCCAAGTAGCCGAGACAGCGGCCACGTACACCTCGGCCGTGGCCGCCATCGATGCTAAGGCGACCGCAATTATCAGCGCCGCAAAAGCCAAGTATCGAGTTCGCGGCGCGGCGACCGGGCAGTCGGTACCCCCTGTCCCTTCCGAACTGCAAGACCTGCAGCAGCAAAAGGAGAACCTGATCCGCAGTACGCTCGGGTCGCTTACGAGCTCGCTCGGCCCTGCGCAGGTCAGCTATCTTACGTCTGTCCTGATGCAGCACATTTCCGTACAACCGGCGGGAACAGGAACGCCCCAGTAGAGTACGAAAGCCTAAAGGAGAGTCGCACATGAAGGCCGTCCTGATCACACTGATCTTTGCAGGCGCCGCCGCCGCCCAGGACCTTTACGTTTACTCTAACCTCCAGACCGGTGGCTCCGGCAACGCCACCGCGACTGCATCGTCGAGCACCGATTACAGTACAGCGTATTACTATGATCTTCAAGTGGCAGAATGGTTGTCGTTCCAGCCCGACAACGGGTCTGGGTACCAAGTCTGCACGCAAGAAGCAGCAATCGAGAATTACAGTTACACTTCGGTTTCGTGCTCTGGGAATGTCGGCGCCGGGGGCGGATACTTTACGCTAGAGTCGTACCACGACCTGAATACGGTTTACTATTACTACCAGTTGCAGTCGTGTAGTTGGCAGTGTAGTTACTGGGACGACTATTACGGGTACAGCCTGATTTCTAATCCAGACTACACCGACAATGCATACGTCTACGCCACAGATCAGGCCACGCCAACGTCTCAGAGCACGGCGATCAATGCCCAGATTGACCGGCAGGTGCGGCAGGGGGGTTGCGTGTACCCCACCTCGGAGACAACTTACGGATGGGGTTGGGACAGTGGCTATTGGCCTTATTTGGGGCAGTTTCTTCAGGTTCTGAACGGCGGCAGCTTTGCTAACCAATACTTGACGGAACAATTCAGTTCGCCCGCAACCGATACCTGTTGGCAGCAAGGGAACAGTACCTCACCAGCTACCAACCCGAGTCCGGTTGGCACATGGGCCGTCAGCTTCATTAAGTTCGAGGATGCTAACCTGAATGCGGACTATGCGTTCTCCTATTCGAATGGCTGGGGGTATGATAACGTCGGCTTCGTGGGGACTACCGGTAATACGATGGTTTACAATGACGTGAACAACATGAGGCCGTCAAACGGCACCTGCAGCATCACGTTCACACAGAATATGTATATGTACTGTTCGGGAGTTTCAGGCCCTGGACAATACTACGTCACGAGCAATCCATTGGCGATATACATTAGTGCGACTCCGTCGGCCGCCTCTTTGACTTCCAGTCGAAGTGCCGTGCAAATTCAACGATCCTATCCGTAGGCGAGGCGAGGAGGGTTTGTGAAAAGTACAATTCTGTTAAGCGCGGCCATGCTCATCCCGAATTTCGTGATCGCACAGACGCCGGAGTTTCAGATAAACACCGCTGGCTACCGGTCGCTGAGGATGGCAATTTACGCGCTGTGCGAAAAAACAGGCTGGCATATCGCGTACGAGGAGCCAGTCTGGCCCCCAAAGATTTCGGGGGGGCCCGACGCCCGGCCGACCATCGATGGCATTCAGGTGGAACCGCCCCAGGCGGATCGGGTACAAATCTCGATCCCGACACTTCGAGGGTCGGACGGTCAAGCTGGTGGTATAGCTGCGCTGCTACAGGCGTTCAACAACCAGAACAGTACGGTATCTTATAAGATGGAAACGCTGGGCGACGTGACTGTACTGGAAGCGGACACAATGCTGGACCCTACGGGGTCCCGTGTGCCGGCTCCGCTGCTTCTCTCGAAAGTTATCCAAATACCCACCGCGCAACGCACGCCTTTGGAGCACCTTGAAGCGCTAACGGAGGCGATCCAGGAGCAAACGGGTGTACCGGTGAAACTGGATGTAGGCCTCGGCACCTGGAATTCCGGTTTCACCGGCAAGAATGGACCTGACACCCAGCGACAGGATAATCTCCTGAATTGGGGAGCACAGCAGCAGGTCGCGCGGCTGGCATTATTGGACTTCCTCAGCCGGTCCAAGACCACCTTCACATATCAGTTCGCCTGTCAGGTGGGTATCAACTCCCCGGGAGAGTGTACTCTCTCCTTGCGCCCGCTTACGGTTGAGGTTGTCGGCCGCTCTGGCGCGGTGAAGAAGAAAACGCTCTATTTCGACCGGGGCCGGCCCGACATGGAGTTACCGCCGGACCCGCCGCAATAAGTACCGGTTGCATCCGGGGGAATCAGATCAAAATCAGCCCCTTGCGAATGCCCGTGGTCACCGCTTCCGTCCGGCTGGAAGCGTTGAGCTTGCCCAGTATGGAAGCCACGTGAAACTTCACGGTGTGCTCCGAAATCCCCAGCTTCCAGGCGATATTCTTGTTGGCCGTGCCCTCCGCCATCATGCGCAGCACCTCGATCTCGCGCGCCGTCAGCGCCGCGGTTTCGCGTGGACGGTGCGCGGGCGCGGCGCCAGCCAGCAGAACTTCCAGATCCCGGGGATCGAGCGCCACGAGGCCGCTCGCGGCCGCCTCGACCGCCGCCACGATGGCCGCCGGCGCGGCATCCGGCGGTAGCACCGCGCGCGCCCCGAGCCGCAGCGCTTCCTCGGTCCACACGGGGTCGCCGGCGCCCCCCACGAGGACAATCGGTGCCCCGCGGGAATCGCCGGCCGCCGTCAGTTCCTCGATCTCGACCGCCGCCACTAAGACATCCGGCCGCATACTCGCGGCAGTCGCCAGGTCCGCGCTCGCTCCCACCACGTCGAACTCCGCATGTGAAGAGAGCAGCGCTTCGAGGCCGGCCCGCGTCACCGCCGAGGGCGCCGCGATGGCCACCTGGATCACGCCGCCTCCGCGCGCGGAACCAGGCGCACATAGGCTTCCCTCACGCGCCGCGCGTCGCCGCGCAGAAAGCGCAGCCGCAGCACCTCGTCCCCCGCATCCAGAGCGTCGCCCAGTTCTTCATAGGATCCCAGCAGAATGTCGCCCGCGCGCAGGGAGGATGCCGCCGCCGCGCCGCGCGGGTCCACGCCCAGCACCAGCAGGCCGGATTGGACCGGCTGGAGCGTCACCCCTAGCATGGGCGGCGAGCCGTCGCGCACCAACCGCGCCGCCGCGTTGGCCGGCAGCGCCACTCCCAGACCGTTCACGATGGCCGTGTTCAATCCCACTACGCGGCCCAGGGCATCGGCCAGCGGTCCGCCGGAGTTCCCCGGAGCCAGCCGCACGCTGGCCCGGATCCAGCTCGCGCGGCCCATGCCCGCGATCGGCCCCACCGAATGCACCACTCCCGTGGAAAGCGCCCCCGAAAAGCCCAGCGGGCTGCCGACCGCGATCACCAGCTCGCCGGGACGCAGCGCGCTCGAATCGCCGGCCGCCACGGCGGGCAGATCGCGCGCCGCGATGCGTATGGCCGCCACGTCCCGCCGCGGGTCCCGCGCCGTAACGCGCCCCTCGTAATGCCGCCCGTCCCACAGATCCACTTGCAGTCGCTCCGCGCGCGCCACGTGGGAGTTGGTGAGCACCAGGCCATCGCTCTCCCAAATCACCCCGGAGCCGCCCCCGCGCGATTCCGGCAGCCGCACCTCAACCGTAGCCCTTCGCAGAGCCTCCGCCACTTCCCCAAAGCCCGCCATGTCAATTCCTCCGGGGCCGTTCCCCCACCGTGATCGTCAGTTTCCGCGCGGTCCCGCCGCGCACCAGCTCGGCCTCGATGCCGCTTCCCACTCCGTGCGTCTCGAGCAGGCCCTGGATATCGTCCGTCTCCGCCACGGGAACTCCGCCCAGCGCCACCAGGATGTCGCCAATCAGCAAACCCGCCCGCGCGCCCGGCCCCTCCGGCTCCAGCGACAGCACGATCAGGCCTCTCTGATGGTCCGGCAGCTCCACACGTTGCAGCCCCACTCCCAGATATCCGCGGGTCACCCGTCCGCGCGCCAGAATCTCATCCACCACGCGATCCACCGATCCCGTGGGGATGGCCAGAGCTGCGATGCGCGAGAGCACCGATGTGGAGATCCCCAGGGCCTCGCCGGCCGTATTCACCACCGCGCCGCCCGAAGATCCCGGGTATACCGTGAGATCCAGCCGGATGTAGTGATCCAGGCGGCCGCCGCGCCACGTGCGCCACTCCCCGCCGACGGCGCTGACGATCCCCATGGTAGCGTTCACGCCGGAATCGGGCGATCGCCCCAGGTTCAGCGCGATTTGTCCGGGCTTGGGTGGTCCGCCCGCTTTGGGGATGGCCTCGTGCGCCGAATCCTCCACCTTCAGCACCGCGATATCGGTGCTTGGATCTCTGCCCGCAAGGCTGGCCGCCACTTGGGCGCCATCGGCCAGCGTAACTGAAATTTCCTCTTCGCGCCGGATGGTGTGTTCGGCCGTCACGATCACACCGGGGCGCCAGAAGACACCGCTCGAATAGAAGCGCGGGCGCGCATCCACCGCCGCCACGTACCGCTTCGTCCGCTCCACCACGGCCGCCAGTTCATCGGAAAGCGCGGCCAGTTCGTTTGCCATGAAAACCTCCTGCAATTACAGGATGGCTTCCGCAGCCACACTGGCGCACCGGTAATTCGGCCAGGCTGAAAGGAGGATTGTGAGGCAGCGTCAGTACAGGCCGGGGATCAGGCGTGATGTGCGGGCGCGGTAGGCATAGTAGTCCGCCCCGAAGTGCGACCCCAGCAGCTTTTCCTCCGACCGCATCCGCGCGACGAGCGGCGGAATATAGAGCATCGCGAGCAGCACCCCGATGGCGGACCGGAAAGCCAGCGCCCAACCCAGCGCGTTGACGAGCAGCCCGAGGTAGCTGGGATTGCGGACCACGCTGTAGACCCCGGTCGTCACCAGCTTGTGCCCGGGCTGGATCGCCACCAATCCGCTGAACTGCCGTCCCAGCGCGAAGACCGACCCGATGCGCAGCGCTCCGCCCGCAGCGTATAACGCCACGCCCACCCAGCGGAGGCCATCGCCATCCAGGGTCCAGAACCCGACCCTGTCCGTATAGGCCGGCAGATAAGCGCTCGCGAAGCCGGTCACCGCGAAAACGGCCAGAACCCAGCGGTTGCCGCGGTCCTCTTGCTCGCCGGCACTGAGGTTTCCGGGGCTAAAAAATCCCACGACGAGAAGGACGCCCACCGCGACAGCGAGGGCGGTTAAAGCCGGCTGCGAAAGGAACGGCGCAAACCCGCCGCGGCCCAGCACGGTAAGTCCCAGATACAAAAGTGAAGCCCCGGCACTGAGCACCGAGGTTCCGATGGACCGCTGCATGGCCTCCTCAATTCTGCACAGCGCATATCGCCGCGGCAGCCGGCCCCGAGCTCTACTGCGCGCAGCAGGGGCTGGTGCTGAGAATCTGCGGCAGGTCCGGCCGATTGCCCATATCCGAAGCGAAGTAGCGCTGCTCGGAAAGGTCGCGGTACACCGCGCCGGCCACTCCCGCGGCCACCCCGCCGCTCACCGCTTTGTTGGTCGCGGTCAGCATTACCACGACCACGATCTGGTGATGGCTCACGTCGTTGAACGATCCGAACCAGCCCATGTGACTGGCTACCCGGAAATCCGTGCACGTGCCGGTCTTCCCCAGAATCGGTTCGTTGGGGTCGTAATTGGCGCGCCGCCCCGTGCCGTAATCCACCGCGCCGCGCATCCCGACTTTGATATCGGCGATGCCGTTAGGCGCTATCTCCAGAACGTTCCTGACCTTGGGAGTGAAGTGCTCGATCTCCTCCGGCGTGCGCGGATATTGCAGGTGGTACAGCGTGCCGCCGTTGGCCACCGCCGAAAGCAGCGCCGCCAGCTCCAGCGGAGTCATCAGGATGCCTTCGCCGAAAGCCGTCATCAGGCCCATGCCGCCTTCCTTGGGCGGCCCATCGGGCCACACGCCCGGCTCTTCGCCGGGGATATCGATTCCCGCCTTCTCGCCCAAGCCCATCATCTTGGCGTAGCGCGTCACGCGATCGTAGCCCAGTTGGGCGCCCAGCTTCGAGAAGTACTCGTTATTGGAGTGCGCCAGCGCGTTGGTGAGATCGAAGGTGACGCGCCGGCTGATCGAGAGCTTGGTGTCGCGCTCCACCACGTGCTCGCTGAGGGCCGCCAGCGCCGTGACCAGCTTGATCGTCGAGCACGGGATGAAGCCGCTCTTGAGCCCCAGTTTCTGATTCACCATGGTGAGGATCCTGCCGTTCGAAGGATCCACCACCACGATGCTGCCGTTCACCTGGCCCAGCGCTTCCACCGCCGCGCGGCGGATGGTGAGATCGTCGCCATCCACGTTATCGCCCAGCGTCGGATCGACTTTCGGGTAGGGCGTCAGCGGCTTGCGGACCCCCTTTTTCTTTCGGGCGGAAGAGCGCGCGGAGCCGGTAGCCGGCGTGGCGGCGGATATCGCATTCTGGAGCAAACCCACCAGAACCAGTGGAAAAATGAGCCAAATAGCTTTCATGGACGCGTGTACCGGGTGGCGCCCGACCATTCGACCGGACCACACCTATTAACTATCGGCATAGTGACGTGCCATTATAATCCCTCTACGCTAGCCTTAGGGTACTTCCCTATTATGGGGGGAAACCCCCGCCCCGCCGTGCCTTACGCAAGCTTGGTCGCCACCGACTTGGCCTGCATGAACAGCAGCAGATAGTCCGGCCCGCCGGCTTTCGAATCCGTCCCGGACATGTTGAAGCCGCCGAAGGGGTGCGCCCCCACCATGGCCCCCGTGCATTTGCGGTTGAAATACAGGTTGCCCACGTGGAAACGCTCGCGCGCCTCGCTCAAGTGCTTGGCATTATTAGAGTAAAGCGCGCCCGTCAGGCCGTACTGCGTATCGTTGGCCAGCTCCAGGGCATGTTCGAAATCGCGCGCCTTGGTGACCGCCAGAACCGGGCCGAAGATCTCTTCCTGGAAAATGCGCGCTGTGGGCGCCACGTCCGCGATCACCGTGGGCGCCACGAAGTACCCGCCTTCCGGCGCGTCTCCCCCGGCCACCAGCCGGCCTTCGCGTTTCCCGATCTCGATGTAATCGAGGATGCTCTTGCGCGCCCCCTGGTTGATCACCGGTCCCATATAATTTGCCGGATCGTCCGACGGGCCGACCTTGATGCTCTTCACCCGCACCGCCAGTTTCTCCACGAACCGGTCGTAAACCGCCGCGTCCACGATGGCTCGCGAGCAGGCCGAGCACTTCTGCCCCTGGTAGCCGAACGCTGAAACCGCCACGCCTTCGACGGCTTTATCGAGGTCGCAATCGGCATCCACCACGATGGCGTCCTTGCCGCCCATCTCCGCGATGACGCGTTTGATCCAGATCTGTCCGGGCTGCGGCTTAGAAGCCAGCTCGTTGATGTGCAGTCCCACGTCGCGCGACCCGGTGAAGGAAACGAAGCGCGTCTTGGGATGCCCGACCAGTACGTCGCCCACCGCCGCGCCGCTACCTGTCAGCAGCGTGAAGCTCCTCTCGGGGAAGCCCGCGTCCAGCAGCACCTCGGCGAATTTGGCGCCAATCGTGGGGGTGTCGCTAGAGGGCTTGAGCACCACCGTATTGCCGGTCACGAGCGAGGCTACCGTCATGCCCACCAGGATGGCCAGCGGAAAATTCCATGGCGGTATCACCACGCCCACGCCCAGCGGGATGTAGATCAGTTCATCCAGCTCGCCGGGAAGCTGCGTCACTTTATGCGGACCCGCCAGGCGCAGCATCTCGCGCGCGTAGAATTCGCAGAAGTCGATGGCTTCCGAGACGTCGGCTTCGGCTTCGATCCAGGTTTTGCCGGCTTCGTAGACCAGCCAGGCATCGAACTCCAGCTTGCGCGAGCGCAGGATGCGTGTGGCTTCCCGCAGCAGGCGCACGCGCTCTTCGGCCGGCGTGCGGCTCCATTCGGGAAAATAGGCGTGCGCATTCTCGACCGCGCGCCGCGCCAGCTCCGCCGTGGCCTTGTGATGAATGCCCACAACCTCGCGCGGATTCGAGGGGTTTAGCGAGTTCAGCTTATCGGAAGTGGCGATCCATTCGCCGCCCAGGCGCAATTGGTATTCGCGGCCGAATGCGGCGCGCACCTGCCCCAGGGCAGCCTCCATGGCCTGCCGGTTAGCGGGCGTGGAGAAATCGCAGTAGGGTTCGTTGCGGAACTCCGGCAAACTTGCGGTAGTAGTAGTGGCCATCAATTACATGGTACGCGCACAGGGCCGCCCGCGGGATCGCCCGCCGGAGCTATGCGGTCCCGGCCAGGTACTCCCGCAGATTCCGCTCCAGCAGCGCCATCGATTCGCGGTGCGCGGCCTCGGTCCGATGTTCCGCCAGGTGCCGGTCGCCGGCTTCGCCCAGCGAGAGAAATTCGCGCCGCCAGCGGAGGGTGATGCGTTCCGCGCCGCCCCTTTCCAGGCTCAGCTTGAGACGCATCACGAAAAGCTCCGGCGCCACGCAAGTGAACTCGATGCGCCGTGGCGGCTCGTAGACGCTCACCACCCAGGTCATCGTGCCGCCGCCCGGCACAGGCGTCTGGAAAACGCAGCCATCCTCCGCCACGCCGCTGCGGCTGTGGATCATTTGGCAGTTCCACGTGGGGATCCAATCGTATTCGCGCACCGGGCAGAGCAGCGGAAAGACGCGTTCCGGCGCCGCCGCCACGGTCATTTCGTCGTCCCACGACAGCCGGGATGGCGACGGCATCGAATCAGCCTTTGACCAATTGCCGCCCGCGTTCGAACAGCTCGGCAGCGTCTTCGACGAGCTTGCGCCCGCGCTCGAACATTTCGCGGCCGGCGTCCGCGAACTCCTTGCCGGTGTCGCTAACCTGCTGGCCCTTATCGGTCAGCAGCCGCCGGGTATCCTTGCCGCTCTTGGGAGCGTAGAGCACTCCCGCCGCGGCCCCGATCATGAAGCCGGTCAGAAACCACGCCACCCGGTTGCCGCTATCTTCCCGCATACTGGTGTCCCTTGCTTCGCTATATTCTCCGGACATTGACCGCCTCCACGCGCACGCCGCTTTCGGGTCGCTTTCCACATTCTGCGATATCCTTGAGGCATGGCGCAAGATCCCGAACGCGAACCCGAAGGCGAGGAAGGCCAGCCGGACGAGGGGTCCGTGGATCCTTCCGCCGCACTCGATATGATCACGCTCTTCAGTTCCGGCGCGATCGATGCCGAGCTGGAAGCCGGCAACATCCACAACCTGCTGCAGGCCAGCGGGATTCAATCTGTGATCGTGGGAGCCAGCGTGATCCCCGTGTTCGAATTCCAGGTGCAGGTGCCGCGCGAGGATCTGGAGAAGGCCAGGCGATTGGTCGAAGAAGCCCGCGCGGCCGGCCCGGAAGCCGCCGCCGAGGCCGAAGCGGCTTCCGAAGAAGATCCCCAATAGAGCGCTAGACGCCGCTAAGAGCAGTAGAATTGAATCAGCGCGTTATGAATTCCCCGGCGCTCCGGCTGGGATGCTGCGGTCTGGTGCTGATCTGTGGTCTGATTGCGTTCCAGCGCCCTTTCCGTGTCTATCCCAGCATGGAGCCGTACGACGATATCCCGCTGCCTCCGGACTACCAGGAGAAGACCGAGTGGGTCTTCGCGCGCCTGATGTACCCGCAGCATCCCAACGCGCGCTTCGGCCGCTTCTCGCGCCGTTTCGGCGGCGGCTTCGACTGGCGCGAGGGCTTCACGAGCTGGACTCAGGATTACCCGCGCGCCGACCGCCACTTCGCCGCCGCGCTGCGCCGCCTGACGCGCATCAACGTCCGCTCCGTCGAGCAACCCGTCAATCCCGACGATTCGGACGACTTCTACAATTGGCCCTGGATGAACGCCGGAGAGATGGGCGATTGGAAGCTGACCGGCGCCGAGGCCCGCACGCTTCGCGAATATCTGCTGCGCGGCGGCTTCATCATGCTGGACGATTTCTGGGGAACCGAGGAGTGGAACCGCTTCTACGAAAGTATGCGGCTGGTTTTCCCGGACCGGCCCATTGTGGAGATCGATGGCAAGGATCCCATTTTCCACATGGTCTACGATCTCGACGACCGCTACCAGGTGCCCGGTCAGTGGGCTCTGGCGCGCGGCACCACCTACCGCAACGACGGCTCCATCCCCCACTGGCGCGGCATCTACGACGACCGCGGCCGCATCATGGTGGCCCTGACCTTCAATTCCGATATCGGCGATTCCTGGGAATGGGCCGACGATCCGGAGTACCCCGAGAAGTACTCGGCGCTGGGCATCCGTCTCGGCGTGGACTACGTCGTTTACGCCATGACGCACTGACCGCCATGCTACAATTGCGGGTTCCTACAGACAAAGCGAGGCTTTCAGGCTAACCTCACGTTCTCCCGCTGCCGCAAACACCGCTTGAGGGCCAGTTTATCCGCGTGTAGGCGAAGGGAGATTCATGCTCGACCCCGATGTCGTCACGATAGCCGTACTTCTGGCGGGAGTTCTCATTGCCCTCCTGCTGCCGCCCGGACCGGGATCGCCGCTGCCCGAGCGGGCTCCATCGTCGCGCTGACGGGCAGCCGTCGCGCGCCAGCGTGACCCCTCTAAACGGAAACGGCTCCCGGCCGTAACCGGGAGCCGCTCCGCGAAGCAGTTCTTCTCTAGGCCGTCACTACCAGCGGCGGAAGCCACCGCGAAAGCCCCCATAAAAGCCGCCGCCGAAGTACGCTCCAAATCCCGGGCCCCAATAGTACGGGTAATAGTAGGGATATGGGTATCCATAATACGACCCGTAACCATAATAGGGCGACGCATATGGTGCCGGCGGCCTGGCCCGCACGAGCTGTTGCTGCGGATAGTTGTTGTAGTCTTCCGGTCCCACGTAGCGAAATGCCTGCGGCGCCCGGTCGGTCGCAATCGTCAC
Organism: uncultured Solibacteraceae bacterium; assembly: GCA_964427655.1. Taxonomy (GTDB): domain Bacteria; phylum Acidobacteriota; class Terriglobia; order Bryobacterales; family Bryobacteraceae; genus CAVQNQ01. The sequence goes on from CAYRWE010000115.1 coordinate 14,570, forward strand.
CGGCGAATCGATGCGGAATGTCAGGGCGGTCTCGGGGTAGATCACCGAAGGATGGTTGTGAGTTGCCAAAACGGTCGCGATCCCGGCGATGGCTCCGGCTCCCGCTCCGATAGCGGCGCCCGTGCCCCAGGCGGCCGCGCCGCCGATTGCGGCTCCCACCGCGGTGGTCCCCACTATCGTGCCGGCTTCGATCCCGCCGGGGGTGGTAGGGCCTTGCCGCGCCACCAGTTGCGATTTAATGGGCGCCTGGCTGCCATCCGCCAGCGTCAGGCCGGTTAATTCGACGCCCAGCCGCGACGGCGCGCTGCCATGATGTTTCTCCACCAGGGCCACCCGGCCGTAGACGCTTTGGCCCCGGTTGGCCACCACCACGCCATTTACGATGATAGGTTGCATCAGCGTGGCGGTGAAGGGGTCGCCCACCTGGTTATGCGCCGAGGAGAGCGCCTGATTGATCCGCACCGTAAAGAAGGTGCCGGGCTGCAAGGTCAGGGTTGCGGGAAGGCCGTAAGCCGGGCGATTGGCCGGCTGGTTGGGCGCCGGCTGATACCGCTGCTGATATTGTGGCGCAGGCGGCTGGTTGGGCGCCCGCTGGTATTGAGGCTGATACTGCGGCGGAGCCGCTTGCGCGGGGTCCTGAGCCGCCGGCGATGGGTTGGGGGCGGCGGGTTGGCCGTACTGATCGCTGCGATCCACCGGCTCGGCGGGATCCTGCGCTTCGTTTCCTGCGCCGGGGGCGGAATTGGGAGCGGTGGCCGCGGGCGGAGCGGGCGCCGGATCGCCCACGTGGCGCCAGCCTCCGGGAGCCTGGTCTTGCGCCATCGCGACTGCGCACGCGGCCAAAACGCCAATCGTTAAGGTGGCCACGGGATGAAGATTATGGATTCGATGCTCTTTCATAGCTGCCTCACAATGTCTGACGGACATCTCTATGCATCTGTTTCGCCAATCCCAATCCATTGAAAACAGGAAGCTTTTCAGACTCCTCCACTGGCCGGGAAGCACCACGATGGTGCTTTTCAGCCAGCCGCCCCTTGCTTCATGGCCGCCGGCCGCCGCCACGAAACCTGAATCGCTCCATCGCGCCGTCTCTACCCGTCCGATTTTCCAAAGTCTTCCGCCCTTTCAGCAAGATGCCGCCCAACGGGCTTCGGCTTGTGCCACAATGGGATACTCTGGACGCGGATTAGGGCCCGGTGTAGTGCGCGCCGGCTGGAAAAGCGGTGTTTTCGGCTTGCGAAAGCTCCGTAAAGATAGCTAAAATCAACGCGTCCGAAACATCACCCAGGAGGAATCATGGCAGCGGTTGAGCAGAAGGTGAAGCAGATCATTGTCGAGCAGCTCGGCGTCGA
>CAYRWE010000116.1:0-15900 GCA_964427655.1 uncultured Solibacteraceae bacterium
GCGGCTTCGAGATGTATCGCAAGCGCTTCGGGCGCATGGGACCCAACCGCATCGTCGAATTCCTGCTGATGGACCGCGACTTCCCGCGCGCCGTGCACTACTGCATCCACTGCGCCGACGAGTGCCTGCACGCCATAACCGGCAATCCCCAGGGCAGTTTTTTGTGGGCCTCCGAGCAGAAACTCGGCATGCTGAGCTCGGAGCTCGATTACACGCGCGTCGAGAGCATCCTCGGCGCCGGCCTGCACGAATTTCTCGACGGCCTGCAAGATAAAATGAATAAAATAGATACTGCGATTCTCCAAGAGTTCTTCGCGGCCCGCCAGGATTCCGCGGCCGTGGGGTCGGCGGGACTCTGATCGAATGACATTCTGTCTGGGTATCACCACCAACGACGGCCTCGTCGCCATCGCCGACACGCGCCTGCTGTCCGGCTATGAATGCCTGGTGGCCCGCAAAGTAGCCTCCTACTCCGGGCCGGGCTTCTCGTTTTTCATCATGACGTCGGGCCTGCGCTCGCTGCGCGATAAAGTACTGCTCAACTTCGACGAGAGCTTTGCGCGCGAAAGCAGCGTCCGCGAGCGCCTGTTCAAGACCGTCAAGCTCTACGCCGGCCAGGTGCGCCGCGCGGCCGAGGAAGACCGCGATGCGCTGGTGAAATCGGATCTGAAATTCAACATCCACACGCTCATCGGCGGGCAGATGTCCGGCGATAGCGCGCACCGCCTGTACATGATTTATCCGGAGGGCAACTGGGTGGAGGTGGGCCCCGACACGCCCTACCAGATCGTCGGCGCGTCGGGCTACGGCAAGCCCATCCTGGAGCGCAGTGTGCAGTTCAGCGATTCCATGCTGTTCGCCTTCAAGGTGGGATTCCTGGCCTTCGACGCCACGCGCCTGTGCGCGGCGGACGTGGATTTCCCCATCGACGTGGTCCTGTACAAGAAGAACAGCTTCGAGCTGGTGGAGCACCGCTTCCAGGAGAGCGATCTGCACGAAATCTCCGCCTGGTGGCAGGAACGCATGCGCCGCAGCGTCAACGAGCTGCCGTCGGAGTGGATCGAGCGGGCCTTTTCGGAGCTCATCCACGAAGGCCCGCCGCGGGTCGACCAGACGGCATGAAGATCGCGGTCGAGCATTCCACCGTTTACCGCTACGACCGGTCCGCGCTGCTGGGGCCGCACGACATCCGGCTGCGCCCGCGCGACGATGGCGGGCAGCGCCTCACCGATTTCGAGCTGCGCATCGATCCGCCGCCGGTCATGCTGGCCGCCTGTTTCGACCAGGATGGCAACCACACCGCGCGCGCCTGGTTCCAAGCGCCCACCTCCGCGCTCGCAGTGCATAGCCGCTTCAGGGTGGAAACTCTGCGCACCAATCCCTTCGATTTCCTGCTCGACGACGGCGCCCTGCTGCGCGTGCCTCTGCGCTACGGCGAGCGCCTGGGTTGCGTGCTGGCACCCTACACGGTGCGCGGCAACGCCTCCGAAGCCGTGGCCGAGTTCGCGCGCGCCGCGGCCGGGCGGGCCGGCTGGAACACGGTGGGCTTCCTGAGCGAACTGACCGGCGAGATCTACAGCTCCTTCGAAGCTCTGCTGCGCCCCGACGGGCTGCCTCTGCACGCCGCCGAAACACTGCAGAGCCGGGCCGGCTCGTGCCGCGATTTCGCCGTCTTATTCGCGGAGGCCTGCCGTGCCATGGGACTGGCCGCGCGCTTCGTCAGCGGATACGAGCGCGAAGCCGCCTGCGCCGAACCGGCCTACATGCACGCCTGGGCGGAGGTCTATCTGCCGGGTGGCGGCTGGCGCGGCTTCGATCCCTCGCGCGGCATGGCCGTGGCCGCCTCGCACGTCGCGGTGGCGGCGGCGCTCCATCCGGAAATGGCCGCGCCGCTAGCGGGCGCCTATTCCGGCGCCGTCTGCGCGGAGATGAAAACCTCCATCAAGATGACAGCCGAAGAGTAGCCGCTCACAAGGCCGCCGCGGGCACCGCGTGCCGCCACGACGAGTACAGCTTGTCGCGCTCGGCGGCCGTCAGCGGCGAGGGATCGGGAGCCGGCTGGTCTTCCAGGCAGTGGTTGTGAACGTAGCAATCCATCGTCTGCCGCAGCGCCACGCGCCCGCGCCGCAACCGCGTTTTGACCACATCCGCGCTCACGTCCAGGATCTGGGCGGTCTCTTCGGTGGATAGCTCCTCGAGATCGCGCAGCACCACCACGGCCCGGTAGAGGGTCGGCAGCTCGAGAATGGCGCGATCCAGCACGGCGCGGAGCTCCGAGCCGAGCATCTCGCGATCCGGCGGCTGCTCGTCGGAGGGCGCCTCGACGCCGGGCGGCAGCTCCTCGAGCGAAAGCTCGTGGGCCGGAGCGAAGACGCTCTTGCGGCGCTGCATCAGGCAGGCGTTGCGGGCGATGCTGAAAATCCACGAACGCACGCGCTCCGGCTCGCGAAGCTGCGCGAAACTCTCGAAGGCCTTAAGCAGCGTCTCCTGGGCCACCTCTTCGGCATCCTGCGGCTGGCCGCACATCAGCCAACTGTAGCGGAAGATCTTGGAGCGGAAATACGCGACGAAGCGCTCGAAGGCTTCCGGGCGGCCGGCCGCCACCTCGCGCGCCAGCTCGGTTTCGGCCTGTAGATCCACGCCTCGATTGTAGCTTGGCCGCGGATCGGGCAACCCGCGCCCGGGCCGCTGTCCCGATCGCCCAGGCCGCAATTTTTCGGACCGAAACACCACCTGCTGCGTATCATTACTATGGCCTCCGACTTCCGCTTCGCCCTTCGTACCCTGGCTAAGGCCCCCGGCTTCGCACTGACCGCCGTGGGGGTGCTGGCTTTGGGAATCGGCGCCAACGCCGCCATCTTCAGCCTGGTCAACCAGGTTCTGCTCAATCCCGCGGGGATTTCCGATCCGGACCGCGTGGTGGCTCTGCGCGTCAGTTATAACAAGCTGAATCTGAAAAACATCTCGGTTTCGGCGCCGGATTTCGCGGACGCCCGCGCGGGCCGCCAGGTTTTCGAGCATACCGCCGTGATGGAAGCGGGAGACTTCAACTATACCGGCCGGGACATTCCGGAGCGTCTGCCGGGCGCTTCGGTGTCGCAGGAGTTCTTCGATGTCTTCGGCGCGCGGCCGGCATTGGGCCGGGCGTTCTCCGCCGACGAGGACCGGCCGAATGCCAACCTCGTGGCGATCTTGTCGCACGCCGCCTGGCGGCGTCTCTTCGGGGCCGATCCGGCGGTGCTGGGCCGTTCCCTGGAACTCAACCGCAAGCTCTATCGCGTGGTGGGCGTGATGGGGCCTGAATTCCGCTATCCGGCGGGCGTGGACCTCTGGGTGCCCATGGGATTGTCCGACCCCGATTACGCCGCGGGCCACCGCTTTAGCGAGCACCTGGCGGCGTTCGCGCGCACGCGGCAGGGCGTCGTGTTCGAGCGTGCCAACGCCTTCCTGAGTATGCTCTCCGACCGCGTGCGCCGGAACACGGCTTTCGCGCGGGAATCGGACTGGGGAATGTTCGCCATGCCGTTCACCGGATATGTGGCTGGCGACAATCGCACCGCCATGCTCGTCCTGATGGGCGCGGTGGCCTTCGTGCTGCTGATCGCCTGCTCCAATATCGCCGGGCTGATGCTGGCGCGGGTCTCCGGGCGGGCCCGCGAGATGGCCGTCCGCACTGCCCTGGGTGCGGGACGCTGGCGCCTGATCCGGCAGACCCTGGCCGAAAGTCTGCTGCTGGCGCTGGGCGGCGCGCTCGCGGGCCTGGCGCTGGCTTATGCCGCCGTGCCGCTGCTGCTTTCCCTGGCGCCGCGCCAGGCCGCCGCCGGAATGTCCGTGCGCATGGACCTCCACGTTCTGCTCTTCACCGTCGCGGCGGCGCTGCTCTCGGGTGTTCTCTTCGGGCTGGCGCCGGCCTGGCAGATCGCGCGCATGGATCCGCAAGGCATCTTGAAAGCTGGAGGCCGCTCCGGCATGTCGGCCGGAGCGCGCGGATCGGCGCGTGCGCGGCTGCGCTCCGCCCTAGTAATTGCCGAAACCGCCGCGGCCCTGGCGCTGCTCGTGGGCGCGGGCCTCTTTCTGCGCAGCCTGGCGCGGCTTCAGACCGTCGATCCCGGCTTCCAGCCGCGCGGCGTCATGGCCGCCAGCCTCTCGCTCCCGCCGGCAAGCTATCCCGATGATCCCCGCCGCGTGGCCTTTTACCGCACGGTGGCGGACCGCCTCTCCCAGGTGCCCGGCGTCACGTCGGCCGCGGTGGTGCTTCCCCTGCCCTTCAGCGGGATGGATTCATCGGCGTCCTTCCAGATCGCGGAGAGACCCACGGGCGCCGGCGATCCCGGACCGCACGGCGATATCCGGCGCGTATCGCCCGGCTACTTCTCCGCGCTCGGAATTCCGCTCCAGAGCGGCCGGCTCTTCACCGGCCAGGATCGCGCGGGCACCGAGCCGGTGGCGCTCGTCGATACCAATCTGGCCCGTCAATATTGGCCCGGAGAGAACCCCATCGGCCAACATATCTGCAACGGCTTCGCGGGCTTCTGCAACGGCTCTTCGGGCGCCTGGGCGCGCATCGTGGGCGTCGTGGGTCACGTGTACCATTCCCAACTGGCGGCCGACAGCGGCAAGGGCGCCTACTATTTCCCCATGTGGCAGCAGCCCGCGCCGGCCGCCGCGATTGTGGTGCGCACCGGCGCCTCCGATCCGTCACGCTTCGCAGCGGCCATTCGGGAAGCCGTGGTGGCGGCCGATCCCGCGCAGCCGGTGCACGACCTGCGCACGCTCGAGGCGATGGTCTCGGGATCGCTCGCACCGCGGCGTTTCGTCGTGCGCGTGCTGGGATTCTTCGCGGCGATGGCCCTGCTCATGGCGGCGGTGGGCCTCTACGGAGTGATCGGCTACGCAGTGGCGCAACGCACGCAGGAGATCGGCATCCGCGTGGCGCTGGGTGCGCGGCGAAGCTCCATCCTGGCGCTGGTCCTGGGGCAAGGGCTGCGCCTGGCCGGCGCCGGTGTGGGAATCGGGATGCTCGTAGCGCTGTCCGCGGGCCGCTGGCTGCGCAGCGAGTTATTCGGCGTGGACGCCTTCGACCCGCTCACCTTCGCGGTGACAGCCCTGGTTCTGCTCGGAGCGGCCCTGCTGGCGAGCTACCTTCCGGCGCGCCGGGCCATGCGCGTGGACCCATCCGAAGCCCTGCGTTGGGATTAGCGCCTGCGGGTCAGGCCCGCACCACGCCGCGCACCACGGTCTCGATGGCCGGGGCGTTGACCAGCGTATTGTGAACCAGGCAGGCTTTGACCGATCGCAGGACGCCGGCTTCGTGGTGCGCATCGAGGCCGGGCACGATCACCTCGATGCGAAACGACGCCAGCCGCGCCGGCTGCAGGGCCTTCTCCGCCGAGATTTTGACCTCCAGCCCCTCGGCCGGAAGCGCGCGCGTCTTCAGGTATTGCGCGGCGTAGAAGCCCGCGCAGGTTCCCAGCGCCACCAGCATGAACTCGGGGGGCGTCATACCGCTATCGGCGCCGCCATTCGAGGGCGGCTGGTCGCACACCACGCGATGGCCTCGCGCGGCCGCTTCAAACTTCACATCTCCCAGGTGCTGAACAGTGACTTCCATCAACAGGCAAGATGCAGTTGGGACGCAAAGGTGACAGAGGGCGAGCTGGGGTGTATCGACTGAGATTCGAGCAGGCGCGGGACTGTCTAGATTTCCGGAGCCTGGGGCGTTTATCGGTCTTGATACATCGGGTCCGCTTCGACGACTACCATCGTGAGCGGTCCAGCGGGTCTAGAACTACAATAGGAACACCTGATTGCCTCCGCGCCAATGTTCGTGATCCAGGCGTGCGTTTCTCCACATCCGGGGGCGAGAGCGGCTATAATCTCATGAAGGCCGCCGCAGTCTAATGTAAATATAGGGCTTCGGTTTCTTTATGAGCGTCATCCAGCCAAAAATCCTGACTTGGGCTCGAGCGACCGCAGGTCTCTCGCGGGATGATGCTGCGCACGCGCTCGGGCTCACGCCGGCACGCGGCAAGACCGCCGTGGAACGGCTTGAAGCGGTTGAAGTTGGGGAGGAGGAGCCGTCACGCACGCTTATCGCGAAGATGGCCAAGGCGTATCATCGCCCCCTCATCGCGTTCTACCTCGCTGAACCACCACGGATGGGTGACCGCGGACAGGACTTCCGCACCCTACCCGGCAAGGAGCAGTTCAACCCGGAACTTGATGCACTAGTTCGGGACATCAAGGCGCGACAAGGGCTCATCCGCTCGATGCTCGAAGATGACGAGGCGAAGCCCTTGGACTTCATCGGATCGGCAACAATGCAGGAGCCTGTGCAGAAGCTTGTGGTGCGGATTGGTGAACGACTCAGGTTCGATATGGCACGGTTCCGCGCTAACAAGACTCCCCATGAAGCGTTCGCGTATCTGCGGGAACGCATCGAGGAGAACGGTGTCTACGTGCTCCTCCTCGGCAACCTAGGGAGCTTTCACACCAATATCCCGGTTGAGGTATTCCGGGGGTTCGCACTCGCGGACAACATCGCGCCCCTCATCGTGGTCAACGACCAGGACGCTCGTACCGCATGGTCGTTCACGGTACTGCACGAGCTCGTCCACCTCTGGCTCGGTCAAACCGGCATCAGCGGCCGAGACGCGGAAAACCAAATCGAGCGGTACTGTAACGACGTTGCCGGAGAACTCCTCCTTCCAACAAGCGAGCTCCGACAGCTCGCGAATGTCGTGCACTTGAGCGCCGCGACCATTGCCGAACAGATTGGACAGTTCGCTGAGGCGCACCGCGTGAGCAGAGCAATGGTCGCGTACAAACTCTACCGTACCAGCATGATCGGCAAGACCACCTGGGCCATCCTGGATGATCGCTTCAGGCAGGAATGGCTGCAGTACAAGCAGCAGCAGGCGGAGAAGGCCAAGAAGGCAGAAGGCGCGCCAAACTACTACGTTGTGCGTCGGCACCGCATGGGCGCCGCGCTGCTCGGGCTCGTGCGCCGCTCGCTGGACGAAGGAACGATCACCTACACCAAAGCAGGCACGGTGCTTGGCGTGAAGCCGCGGAATGTGGAGCCACTCCTCTCGATTCGAGGTGGGCGCTAAACACGGTGTTCCTCTTCGATGCGAACGTCCTCATTACCGCGAGCAACCTGTACTACCCACTCGACCAAATACCTGAGTTCTGGGAGTGGATCGACTACCAAGCAACAAACGGTCACGTTAAGCTCCCCTTCGAGATCATCAACGAGGTACTTGCTGGCCGGAAGAACGACGATCCACTCCTTGACTGGATGACCGACCACAAAGACCCACTCACGCTCAAAGAGAAAGTCGACCCGGCCCTCGCCAACAAGGTTGTGGTCGAAGGGTACGCTCCAGACCTCGCAGATGACGAGCTTATTGAGATCGGTCAAGACCCTTTTCTCATAGCCTACGCCCTCGCAAAGCCAATCGAGCGTTGCGTCGTCACAGTTGAAGTCAGCTCACCAGGCAAGAAGCGCCAAAACCGAAAAATACCGGACGTGTGCCAACAATTCGGCGTCCAATGCCAGAATCCCTTCCAGGCATATCGTGCCCTCGGCTTCAAGACGGGATGGAAGCAGCAGTCCTAAAGCCCTGCGCGAGCTGCAATACCCGCCGTGTCGACGAGGAGGGGTGGTATAGTCGCCGCAATTCGCGAACGAGTTGCGGACCGCTGCAGCGGCCCTCGTCACGAATGCAACCCTCGTTTGCCGCGATAGTGACTTCCGCGCAATCCGACGTTTGGCGCTGGTCACTTATTCCCCACAAGTTGGCATTGCGACTGGAATGACCAACTCGATCCGCGAAGCCAGACGCGTTTACGGAGCCATAAAGCCGCAAAACCTGACGAACCACGAGGAACCTATCTACCGTACCGATTTCCGCACGCAATAGAGACGGAGGCCTTGGCGCGTACGGATGAACTACAATCTCAAGCGTATGCTGCTCTTGCAGGCTGTGCAGTCCATTCCGACAATCCGTGTCACCGTCCAGGCTCCGCCCGGTATGCCGTTCTGGGAGACAACGATCATCTCTGCGCTTGTCGGGACGTTCTTCGGAATCGCAACCAGCATCGGGATGGAATTTGTGAAACCGGCGATCTCGAACCGGCTGCTGAAGAAAACCGTCCTAAATCAACTCGACACGGAGTTTCGGGAAAATTACGCGGCGCTCCTTGACGCCGGAGACATCATCAGCCAATACGCCGAGGCGGATGACGATCTCCGGCAGGACATCGAAAAGGTGATACGGGAGATTGGGGCCACCGCCATGACTACCGAGCGATTCACATACTATCGTGACAAGGAAAAGGCTACATTCTATGATGCAGATGAAGGCTACCGACTGGCAAAGTTCTATCTGCTGGTCGAGCGTGGCTTCAAGGCTTTTCCAAATAACGATCTCCTGTCTTTGGCGCTGACATTCGGAAGAGAGCATGCGCGCCTGAGAGGTATGGACAATATAGAACCGCTCCGGATGTTTAGTAATACTTTGAGTGCCATCAGGTAGGCAGAGAAGTTTCTCACGCTCCACATGATCCCGACGTCCGCTTGTGGAATATCACTTCCGGTAAAACCCCACCCCCGGAAGCCGGCTTCTTGCCGCAATACAACGCGTTACGTCGCTTGGACGTACTTGTATACCCCTACCGGCGAAGCCGCAGCTTAACCCGTCGCAATAAGCCCCTTACGCCTTCGGCAGCGCGCCCAGCCACTTCAACTGTTCCTGCACCTGGTCGTGCAGGCGGTAGACGCGCTTCACGCTCTCCGGTTTGGGGCCGCGCACGTCGATCTTTTCGAGATCGTATTGGCCCATCCCGAGCTGCGCGGCGTATTGCAGGTAGCCCACGGCGTAGGCCGGAACTCCCATAGTCTCCAGACCCACGCGATCGGCGGCCAGGAAATCCGTGGAGGCGATGGCAATGCGCGAAGGTACCGGCGTGCCGTCCGAAGGTCCGTTGCCTTCCATGCCTTCGAACCCGTCCACCAGCGCCAGGCCCCATTGCGGCCGCTCGCGCACGATGCTGATGGCCATGTTGTAATTCATCTGGTGCGGTCCGGCATGATACTTCCGCTTATCGTGCCAGGCGGTCTCGTTGGGCGCGCTGTGCAGCGGCGTGCCAATCACCATGTTCTTCACCGAAAGCGTGGCAACCACGGCATTGTGCGCCTTCAGCATGGCCGAAGAGACGATGAAAGCTTCCGGGTCCACCAGCCGCGCCGCCAGCCGTATGGGGATCGGCCGGACGTTCTCATCCACGATCGAGAACATCACGTACTTGCCCTCGCGGTTCAGGTCCACCAGCTCGATCTGCTTGTACTCCTGCTTCACGCGGTCGTAGTGGTTGTGCTCGAAGCCTTCCATGGTGTCGCGCGCGGAGGCCTCGGCGATCGTAATCGGGCCTTTGAAGCGCGGCGCCAGGTAGTCCATGATGCCCAGCAGGGCGTCGGCATGGGTCCCCGCCAGGGGAATCGCGGGATTCACGAGGTTAGGCTTGATCACGACCCGCTTCTTCGTTAGGAGTATGGGCCTGATCTGTTCGTCGATAGCCAGGAGCGCTTCGGTTACGTTCTTGCGCCGCTGGTCTCCCTGTACCAGGGATACCGTCGCGCGCTTAGCGTAGGGGTAGATGCTCGGGGCCGGCACGGCCGGCGGATACTGCTGCTCGGCGAAAAGCCCCCTTCCCGTGGTGGCGACCAAGGCGCCCGCCCCGGCCAAATGGAAAAAGTTCCGTCGCGAAAAGCCGCTCATAGTTCACCCTCTCAACCGTGGAATGCCGCACTCTATTTTATGCGATTGCGGGATTAATCACCACTCCGCTACCGAGCCATCTTCATGAAACGCGCGCGCCATTGGACGTGTACCGCCAAAGGGCAGCTTCGCCAGGCTGGCTTCGCTCAGCTCGAATCCCAGGCCCGGCCGGTCGCGCAGCGGGAAGCGGCCATCCACCATGCGCATGGCGGGGAAGCCGAACCACTCCTCCCAGATCTTGTCCTGCGCCGAGGGCTCGACGTAGCCGCAGATCTCCTGCACCAGGAAGTTGGGCAGCGCGGCATCCACATGCAGCGTGGCCAGGCCGCCGATGGGCCCCTCGCAGGCGTGCGGCGCCATGGAGACTCCCGAAATGCCGGCCAGCGATCCGGCCTTCCACAAGCCGGTGATGCCGCCCACGTGGTTGATGTCGGTTTGCAGAATATCGATGGCCCCCATTTCGATCAGCTCGCGGACGCCGTAAGAAGCCACCAGACGCTCGCCGGTGGCGATGGGCGTGGTCGAATGCCGCGCGATCTTGGCCATGGCCGCCACGTTTTCAGGCGGGCACGGCTCCTCGATGAACAGCAGGTTGAGCGGCTCGGCTTCCTTCACCAGGATCTGCGCCACGCTAGGGCTGGTCTTGGCATGGAAATCGATGGCGATATCGATGTTCGGCCCCAGGCCCTCGCGCATGGTCTCGAGCGAGCGCACCGCGCGGCGGATCTTGGCGTCGGTCTCGATCCACTCATAAGCTCCCGGAATGCCTGATTTAAAGCATGAGACGCCCTGCGCGATGGCGGTGTCCCGGAGGCGGGTCAGCTCTTCCGGTGTGCTGGCGTTGGTGTGATAGTAGCCGCGCACGCCGCGCGCGTCCGAAGGGCCGCCCAGCAGCTTGTAAACCGGCATGCCCAGCACTTTTCCGCGGATATCCCAGAGCGCCTGGTCGATGCCCGAGATCGCCGACCCCATCACCGGGCCGGCGCGATAGAAGCTCTGCACGTACATCGATTGCCAGAGGTGCTCCACCTGCATGGGGTCGGCGCCGATCAGGAAATCGCGGAAATCATTGACGCACGCCATCACCGCGCCGGCTTTGCCTTCGAGCGTGCCTTCGCCCCATCCCACCACGCCGCGGTCGGTTTCGAGCTTCACGAAGACATAGGGCCGGTCGGAATCGCGCGTGAGCGAAACGCCGAAGACCTTCAGGCCGGTGATCGTCACGCCCGAGCGCAGCCCCGCGAAGGCGTCGCTTCCGGCGGGCGGAGGCGCCATGGCGCAGCCGCACAGGTCTCGCTCGATGCCGGCGGTCCGCCGTCCGCCGTTCGCGGCCCAGGCCAAGCCGGAACCGCCCATCGCCAGAAATCCTCTACGCAGCATGATATTTCTCCAATGCGGCTTCGCTCACCTTAACGCCCAGCCCCGGCCCCGTGGGGAGCGCGGCAAATCCCTCCTTCACCGTTTCCGGATCGCCGCCCGCGATCTGGGCGCGCATGGCCCGGTCCTCGGCGGCCGCCGGTAGGGGAATGTGCTGGATAAAGAAATTCGGCAGGCTGGCCGCAAGGTGCAGCGCGGCGGCCGTGGCTATGGGGCCGCCATCATGATGCGGTGCCACCGCTACGTAGTACGTCTCGGCCAGCGCGGCGATGCGGCGCGATGGCGTGATGCCGAAATGCAGCAGGTCCGGCCGCGCGATATCCAGGCACCCCGCGCGCAGCAGATCCTGAAAGGCGGTGGCCAAGCGGATTTCCCGGCCGAAGCCGAGCGGCGTCACGGTTTCATCCGCGATCTTGCGCAGCACCTCCGGACCGAAGGCTGCGCACGGCTCGTCGAACCACAGGGGATGTAGCGATTGGATTCCGGCGGCCACGCTGGCCGCGTCTCCAGGCGTCAGCAGACCGGCGCCTTCGAGAACAAAATCGGCCATCTGCGAGCGGACCGCTTCGGCCTGGAGGCGCAGTTCCACCTGGTAGGCCTTCCCTTGATTGCGCGCGGCCGGCGCCGGCAAGCGCAACCCCACGGCCCGATATCCGGCCTGCACCGCGTGCTTCACGGCCGCGGGGATTTCGGAAGCGTCCGCCGCGGCCAGCGAAGTGAAGGCCCTGACCTTGTTCCGCGTGGGTCCGCCCAGCAAGCGATACACCGGTGCCTGGCAGGCCTGGCCCACGATATCGAGAAGCGCCATATCGACGCCCCCTGCCAGCGGGGCATCGGGCGGCTGGATGGCGTACGACGTGGCGGGCCGCCCCAGCCAGAAGCGCTGCGCCGCGGCCGCCTCCTCGCCCGAAGCGTGGGCGCACTCGCCGTAGCCCGTGAGGCCGGAGCGGGTTTTCACGCGCACCACCACCCAGCTCCGGCCGGAGACAGGTTCGCGCACAGGGAATAGGCGCAGTTCGCCGATCTCGAGCCCGGAGGCTGGCGCCGGGGCCGCTCCCAGAACCTGCGCCGCCATCAGGGATTCCAGCCGGGACCGTCGCCGGACCGCCGCCATGCTCATAGGGTTTTCTCCTACAGAACCCTAATATATACAATCCAGCGGCGCATGGAACGAAGGACCGTCGCGGCATCCGGGCTGCGCTCCGAATTTGAGGCTCAGCTCAGGCTGCTGCGGCGCGATTTCATCGGGAGCGTAAACACGTACCGGTCGTCCGCCCTGCCTCGGCCCCTACGGACGCCGCCCGGCGTCCATGTCGCCGCGTTCAGTCGTTGGCGCTAGACCCGCGCGCGTCCAGGACTTCCCGGACCTTGCGCGCCAGCGCGTCCGGCAGGAATGGCTTTTGCAGAAACGCGACCCCCGATTCCAGAATGCCGTGGTGCACAATGGCTTCATCGGTGTAGCCGGAGATGTACAGCAGGCGCGTATTGGGGCGCAGCGGCGCGATCTCGCGCGCCAGGTCGGGGCCGCTCATCTCGGGCATCACCACGTCCAGCACGGCCAGCTCGATGGGGCCTACGTGTGTCCGGCAATGCCGCAAGGCTTCCTCGCCGCGGGTGGCTTCGAGCACCGTGTAGCCGCGCGAACTCAGCACGCCGGCGATCAGCTTGCGCACGCGCGCTTCGTCTTCCACCACCAGGATCGTTTCCGCCCCGGTCATCGAGCCCGCCGCCGCCGGCTTCTCCGCTTCCGTGCGCGTGGGCTTCAAAGCCAGCGGAAGGTAAATGCGCACCACGGTGCCCTTACCGGTCTGGCTCATCACCCCGATGGCGCCGCCGCTCTGCCGGATGATGCCATAGGCCGTGGCCAATCCCAGCCCGGTGCCGCGGCCAGGCCCCTTGGTGGTGAAAAAAGGCTCGAATAGATGGCTCTGGGTTTCCTGGTCCATCCCGGTTCCCGTATCGGTGATGGACATGGTGACGTAGCGGCCGGGCTTTACGCCCAACTGCCGCGCCGAAAAGGCTTCATCGAGCTGCACGACGCCGGTCTCGATGGTCAACTTGCCGCCGTCGGGCATGGCGTCGCGCGCGTTGACCACCAGGTTCATCACCACCTGTTCGAGGCGGCCGGGGTCGGCCTCCACGGTGTCCTGGGAGGCGGCCGGAAGGGTCACCAGGGTAATATCCTCGCCGATCAGCCGGCGCAGCATTTTCTCGAGCTGGATCACCAGGTCGTTAATGCGCACGGTGCGCGGTTCGAGCGGCTGGCGGCGGCTGAATGCCAGCAACTGGTGGGTCAGCGCGCCGCCGCGTTCAGCCGAGCGGCGGATCTCCTCCAGCGCGGTGCGCTGGTTCTCCTTCAAGTCGCGGCCGGCTAGCAGCAGGTCGCTGTAGCCGGTGATGACGGTCAGCAGGTTATTGAAATCGTGCGCCACCCCGCCCGCCAGGCGCCCCACGGCTTCCATCTTTTGCGCCTGCCGGAACTGCTCTTCCAGGCGCTCCCGCTCGTCGCGGAGCTGGGCGGCCCGCAGTTCGCGCTCCACCGCGGCATTCAGCCGCATGAGGGTCGAACGCACCAGGTGGTCCGCCGCGCCGGCCTTCAGAACCGCCAGGACGTCCTCGCTTCGGATGTTGCCTGAAACCACGATCAGCGGCAGGTCGAGAGCCTTATCCTGAATGATATGTAAGGCCTGGAGCGCCCCGAAGTCGCCGATGGCGAAATCGCTGATAACGATATCCCATTCCTGCTTAAGCGCTTCGACAAGCTCCTGGGGCGCCGTGACGCGTTCGAAGGTCGGCTCGAACCCACCTCTACGCAATTCCTCGGCTATGGGAGCGTAGCCATCTCCGCCGACGTAAAGAACTCGAAGCGGATGGGCTGCGCCGGACAACTTGGTCTTTCTGGGGGGCAACAGCTTAGGTTAAAACAGATTCGGAAGCGTGGCGCCACCGGAGGCAGGTAGATCCAATCTCTTCCGGTATATACCTGTGAAGATTCACGCAATGGTAATCAAACTGCCGCAAGCGCTACATCGGTAGCTGCCGGACGAGGTGGGGGAAGAGCGCTTGGACGAAGCCGATTCCCAATTGGCTGGCGCCGGCAAAATCCAGATTCTTAACGGGAACGGAGATTCGTACGAGAGCCGTGTCGCTGCGGTTGTAGCGCACGGCGTCGGCAATCAGCCAGAGCCGGTCGGCATACTCGCTGGCGATTACGCGGTTGTGGCTTTGGTACCAATAAAAGGTGACGTTGAACTCGTCGCCGTGCTGCACCACGAACCGGTTCACGAGGATGGGCGCGCTCCGGCTGGAAATCGGAACGGATTGGGTACCGCTTTCCACCTGAACCCATCCCGCCCCCGGAAGGCAGTTTTTGGGCGAGTGGGGCGCCTGTCCGGCGCGTTGCGTCTTGAAGAACGCCACGAACAGGAAAAGGGGCATCCGGGCGCTCCCGACATACACCCGGTTCAGTGTGTCGTCGGCCTTGAGAATTTCCTGGACCTCCGCCTCGATGGGGTAATCGCGGGCCATGTGCCATTCGCCGATCTCGGTGGGGAATAGCGACAAAGGCGCCACGTTGGGGGTCTGCTCGGGGCGCGACGCAACCGCGTAATACGCCCCCGCCTGCAGCAGCAAAACGACGGTCAGAACGGCGGCGTACCGGCTACTGAGGAACCGCATGCGCTCTCCTCCGCGACACAAAATCGTCCGCCATCCCCATCAGACGGTGAAAGGCCACCATGATGGCCAGCGCCACCATAAAAATCACCCATCCCGAAGCGCTGTGGAAAAAACCCTCAGCCAGGTCCGGATTGATCTGGGTGAGCACTCCGGTGAGCGTCACGCGGCTACCATTGGCCACGATAGCGATGGGAACCGTTGAGAGAAACAGCACCACTCTGAGCCATACGCGCCGCTCGAAAAAATATCCGTAAACCAGCGAGAGGAACGTCAGCGAAAGCAGCGAGCGTATGCCGCTGCATGCCTCGACGACCGAAAGCCGCTGGTTAGGCAATTCCAGTATGTTGCCTTCGCGCAGCACCGGGATGGAGAGCACGGTGAGCGCGTCATCCGCCAGGCGGCTGGCCAGCAGTTGCAGCGGGAAGGTGATGCGGCTATAAATCACCGCCGGGATGGGAACCATGAAGAACAGCAGGAACAGGGGGAACGCCAGCTTACGCAGCATCAACGTGCCACCTAGCAGCCAGACCGAGCCGATCAGCGTGATGACGAAAGCCGAGCGGGCCAGGGAAAGCTCCGCGCCCAGGGTGGCCATCAGGAGCTGGAAGGCTCCATACAGTACCACCGCCAGACCCCACCAGTTGGGCCGCGGCTTGATGGCCAACAGCTCTTCGCGCCGCTGCCACACGATGAACCCCGCGACGAGCGGCACGAAGAAGCCGTGGCTCATATCGTCGTCGCTACTCCACTGGCGCACCAGACGGGCCAGAACAGGCGCGTAGGCCACCAGGGCCAGGGCCCCGAACCAGGCGATCTGGACCCACGGCAATTGCGCTTTACGGGCCGGAGTCATGTTCAATCTATGCGCTTATGATAGCAACCCGAAACCCCGCGGCCCGAAAAATCGGCTCGGCGGCTCTTCCCGGTCCGTCGCTGGCGCCCTATCGAGGCTTGGGACCCTTGCCCGGCAATCCGGCGGGGTTCTCGTGGGTGCGTTCGCGGAAAGTGCCGCGCAGTCCGCCGGCCAGCCCCACGGCGGATTCGCCGAAGCGGTCGCGCAGCC
>CAYRWE010000117.1:0-15751 GCA_964427655.1 uncultured Solibacteraceae bacterium
TCGAAAAACAGAAGATGCTGGACCTGTTGTTCGACCAGAAGCTGCTGCCGCCGGAGGCGCCGCGCTCCGCGGCCGCCTATCCCGAGCTGACCGGCGAGCTGCATAATGCCATCGTGGGCTTCCTGGCCATCACGCCCTGCGCGCTTCTGGCCATTAACCAGGAGGATCTCACCAAGGAACTGGCGCAGCAGAACCTGCCCGCCACCACCTGGCAATACCCCAACTGGGGCCGCAAGATGCGCTTCACGACCGAGGAGCTGCGCTCGAACCCCGAAGCGCGCGCCTACACCGCCATGTTCCGCAACTGGATCGTGAATTCCGGCAGAGCCAACCAGCCGCGCGAGTAGCTCGCTGCGCCGCCAAAATCCGCGGCCGCTTGACTCTTCCCGGCCTTCCGGGTGACATTACGGATGGCATCGTAATTTCGCGCCTGTTTCTCATGCTTCGCATTCTCCGGTCTATTTGGATTTGGACGGCCACGGCGGCTCTGATCCTGTTATGGGTCGTGTTCCTGGCGATTGTCCGGCTGTTCGACCGCGATCCGCGGCATCTGCGCACGGCCCGCTGTTTCCGCCGCCTGGGCCACGCCATGGCGCACGTCAACCCCTGGCGCATCCACATCTCGGGCCGCGAGCGCGTCCGGCCCGGCCAGGTTTACGTGATCGTCAGCAATCATCAATCGTACGCCGATATTCCGGTGGTCTCGCACGTGAACATCGACGCTAAGTGGCTGGGCAAAGCCGAGATGTTTCGCGTCCCGCCGCTCGGCTGGATGCTGCGCATGGCCGGCGATATTCCGGTGACGCGCGGAGACCGCAAAAAAAGCGCCCAGGCCCTTTTGCAATGCGCCCGCTATCTGCGCCGGGGCTGCTCGATCGTTTTCTTTCCCGAAGGCACGAGGTCACGCGACGGCCAGGTTCTGCCGTTCAATGACGGTCCCTTCCAGCTCGCCATCCGCGAGCATGTTCCGGTTCTGCCCCTGGTAGTGGAAGGCACCGGCGACGCGCTACCTCGCAACTCATGGCTTTTCGGCGGCGCCCGCGACATTCACCTGCGGGTTCTCGAACCGGTGCCCGTGGATGGCTGGACCGTCAAGCAAAGCGGCGAGCTGCGGGACGCCGTACGGGGGAAGATCGTCGACGAGCTGAACGCGCTGCGGAAGGCGTAGCGGCGGCGCCCGGCGGCATCCGGCGGGGAAGTCCTGCTCTGCTACAATCGGCGCTGGAAGCCAGTCTTGGCCGGTGCTGGGCGCGGGCTTCAAACCCGTTGTGCGGTACTTTGTGTCGCGGGTGGGTTCGACTCCCACTGGCTTCCGCCAGATTCCATGGCTGTAGCTTCAATGCATTAGGAGTTGGCGATTAACCTGAACCCACGGGGTTCATGGTTATTGGATTCCTCGCCGAGAGCACGGCGGCTGCAAGAGGTGACGGTGATCTTATGACAGACGCAATTACGAGTTTCCTCTCTACAATCGCCGGCGCACTCGTCGGTGGAGCATGCGCAGTCTATGGAGCGATCAGAGCTGTAGAGAGGACGAGCGAGGGACTCGAGAAGAGCGAGATCCGGCGCCAGAGGGTAATGTGCCTTGTCAATCTGACCGCTTGCCGATTTGCGCTGGCTCAAAACCAAATCGGGATTCCCCAGCCTCCATACGAAATGCGTCTGAGGTTTCTCGCCGAATTGAACAAAGTCCCGGCGCTCTGGAGCGACAGTGAAGATATTATGCGGAATCTCCGGGACTACGACGCCCAGCCGTCAACTGAAAGACTCGTGGTCGTGCTACGCAGCCTTGCGGCGACCACTCCACTGCGCTTTGATAAGCTCGCTGACACCGATATTGTGAGGGTGTTCAACTAAGTAAGCGCACGGCACTCCTACCGCCGTAACACACTTCAACAGCCGGGACTGTCGCGGCAACGCAGGGTATTCCGCTGAAGGCTGTGTTGCTTTTTCGGGGTTGGCTATATCTCCTCAGCATAGAGAATCCTTTGAAGAGCCAGGAGATCGATCTTCAATCTCTTCGCCCAATCAGCGACTAGGCCAATATTTTGGTTCTTGGTCGCTCTGATATCACTAACCAATTTGGAATACTCGCTCTTGCCGTACTCCCGCATGAGGCACCACCGCATCCCGAGCGGAGTGATCGTAAATTCGGGCGCTGCTTGTGACCACCCTGGATCAACGTTCTCAACGTTATAGTTTGCGTGCAGGCGGATATATCCCGCTCGCTTGAGAGAGAGTTGACCGTTCCACACTTCCTTTTCGGTCATCCCCTCCTGACCCAATTTCGTTAGGATTGTCGCAACATCATCAACGACCTCAGACCCGCCGTGAGCATCTGACGATTCGGATGCAGCGGTCATGAATGCACGCTCATTGTTGTTCATAGCTATTCTCTGCCAATCCAATTAACGTGAATATCGCCCGAACTATTGAGGTAGATGAACCTGGCTGTTTGCCCATCCTTCAGCGTCAGTGTTAGTGCTTGCGTACCGAAGAAGCAAGCAGGGCTAATTCGACCGGTTATGGTCGGCAAGCCAGGAACATCAGATGGACCCGAGCTGAGATCGGGCGCACCGTGTATCACGTTTTTTTCAATCTGGATCTCGTACTTCACCTTCGCATGTTCACCGCTATTGGATGTAACGGTTCCGCTCCCTTTGATTGTTTGGTTGTTTCGCATTGGCTTTATCGTCTTGTTGAGTTTCGTCGGGGATCGGTCACGGCCCAGCTCCGCAGCCGCTGCAGGTCATCGAGGGTGATTGATCGTTCGGCGACGCGTTCCTGAATGTGCTCCCACACGGGCGAGGCAGATTAACGAATCGGATCTTCGGCAACTGCGGCTCTCCCGAACATAGCCCGGATCAGATCTTCGCGGACTCTGCTCTTTCTCACCGGATCCGCTTCCGTCATGAACTGCTCATAAGCCAAAGTAAGCTCGGCTCGTGCCTGCGCTTCGGCTTCGACTCCCCGTTCGGCGAGGGCCACCAGCGCCCGGCTCATCGTCACATTGCGCTCCTTCGCTACGCGCCGGATTTCACGCGCGAGTTGCACAGGGAGCGTTACGCTCTGACGGACCGATACCTCCGCCGGTTTAAGTCTAGGCCGCGACCGCACCAGTTGTATTATCTCCAAACTCAATTCCCCGGAACAACCGCCCCCCTCCCCGCGTCTTCTCTTAACGAACCGGCTTGCGCACTTCAACCACATCCCGCTCCGGCGCGCCCTTCTGGGAGGCCACCCGCATCGCCCTCGATTCCTTGCGTAAGAATAAGCTGCGCAGTTTCCTGACGCTGCTGGGGATAATCCTCGCCACCACGACCCTGATCGCCGTCACGGCCCTCATCCACGGCATGGACCTCTATATCGCCAACAAGGTCTCCAGCATGGGGTCGGATGGCTTCCGCATCGTGCGCATGGCGTTTTTCGGCAATTGGGACGCCAAGAAGTTTCTCGAAATGCAGAAGCGCAATCCGCAGATCAAGCCCGAGGAATACGAGTTTCTCAAGACGCAATGCACCTTGCTCAAAGACCTCGGGATGATGGCCTCGCGCAGCGCCCGCGTGTCGTTCCAGGGGCAGTCGCGGGAAGGCGTGGACCTCGATGGCATCACCGATAATATCCCGGCCATAAATAATGTGCAGGTGGGCGGCGGGCGCGCCATCACTTATGAGGAAGTGCGCCGCCACGCCGCCGTGGCTTTCATCGGGAACGATATCCGCACGCGCTTCTTCGCCAGCCAGGAACCGGTCGGCAAGACCATCGCCATCGAGGGCAACCCCTACCAGATCGTCGGCGTGGCCAAGGAACTGGGGAGCGTCTTCGGCAGCTCGCAGGATAACTTCGTCATGATCCCCATCGCGAGCTACTTCAAAACGTATGGAAGCCACGATGGCATCCGCCTGGTGGCCAAGGCCATCGACCAGCAGCACCTCATGGAGGCCGAGGACGAGGCTCGCGCGGCCCTGCGCGCCTTTCGCCACCTGCGCCCGGGCCAGGATGACAACTTCATGGTGTTCGGCTCGGACACCATCGTGAGCATGTGGGAGAAGCTCACCGCGGCCATCTCCGGGATGGCGGTGGGGATCGTCTCGGTGTTCATGATCGTGGGCGGCATCGTGATCATGAACATCATGCTGGCGGTGGTCAGCGAGCGGACGCACGAGATCGGCATCCGCAAGTCGCTGGGCGCGCGGCGCAGCGACATCCTGAATCAGTACCTGGTGGAATCGGCCGTGCTGGCGTGCGCCGGAGGGTTGATTGGCGTGGCCCTGGCCTGGGTTATCGCCGTCGCGGTGCGCACTTTCACTTCGGTGCCCATGGCGCTGCCTTGGAGCTCGGTGACGATCGGCGTGGGACTATCGGCGGCCGTGGGGCTGTTTTTCGGAATCTACCCGGCGCGCCAGGCGGCCCGCCTGGACCCCATCGAAGCCCTGCGTGTGGAGCGGTGACGGCATGACCAGGCTGGCCTTCCTCAATGGCATCACTCTGGCGCTGCAGACCATCCGCACGCACAAGCTGCGGGCGTTTCTCACCGTGCTGGGCGTGATCATCGGCACCGGCACCATCATCGGAGTGGCCGCCATTTTGACCGGCTTCGACGCCTCCATTACCTCCATACTGCGCAGCTTCGGCCCCAATTCCATCATCGTGTTCAAGTTCCCCGTGGGCTTCCGAACCAGCGACCTGACCCCCGAGGAACGCACCCGCAAGAATCTTACCTACCAGGACGCCGTGGCCATACGCGAGCGCTGCCCATCCGTGGAGGATGTCTCGGCCATGCTGTTCATGAACGGCATCGTCAACGTGCACTACAAGGGCAACGACCTTTACGACGTGAACCTGATGGGCGTGGAGGAAGGCTACGCGCGCGGCGGGCAGGTGGATATGCACGTGGGCCGCTTCTTCAGCGAGGAAGAGAGCCGCCGGCGCATGCCCGTGGCGGTGGTGGGGGCCGACGTGGAGAAGGGCCTATATGCCAATGTGGACCCGGTCGGCAAAACCATCCTGGTGGACGGCCAGGAGCTTCAGGTGATCGGCACCATGCTGCGCCCGGCGGCTTCGTTCTTCGGCGATACCGATACGCGCGTGCTGGTGCCCTACGGCACCATGCAGAAGCTCTACCCCAACGCGCGCGAGAACGCCATCGTGGTGACCGCCATGGAGGGCCGCCTGGCGCGAGCCATGGACGAGGTGCGCACGGTGCTGCGCATCGACCGCCGCGTGCCCTACTCGAAGCCCGACAATTTCGCGCTCTCCACGGCCGAGCAGATGGTCGCCGATTTCCGCCAGATCACCGCCATCACGTTCCTGGTGATGGTCTCGCTCAGCTCGGTGGGCCTGCTGGTGGGCGGCATCGGGGTCATGAATATCATGCTGGTTTCGGTGACCGAGCGCACGTACGAGATCGGGCTGCGCAAGGCCATCGGCGCGCGCCGGGCGGATATCCTGATTCAGTTTCTGCTGGAGGCCGCCGCGCTCACCGGGATGGGCGGTCTCGCGGGCGTCGCGTTCGGCTGGCTGATCTCGCTGGTGGCCCGGCTGATCTTCTCGTCGCTCGCCACCAGCGTGCCGCTCTGGGCCGCCGCGCTGGGCATCGTGGTCTCGGTGGCGGTGGGTTTATTCTTCGGAATCTGGCCGGCCAACAAAGCCGCGCGCCTCGATCCGGTGGTGGCGCTGCGCTACGAGTAAGTATTCGCGCGCACAGTTTGCCACCCCTCTCCTTGTTATAATCGCGCTCTGCGCCGACCTGCAATGGCGGCGACAAACCGGAAACCTGCTGCCTTCAGGGCCGCATGTAAGTCCAGGACTTGATCGGTTTTATTCGACAGGTACCCAGGCAATGCCGAACGTCTTTCAAACTCCATCGACATTCCTCCCGTACCCGTCCCTTTCCGCGAGGTGAGCCATGTCCGCCGCCGATTTCGTTCGCGCGAAGGCCGAGGGCCGTAAGCTCTCCATGGTCACGTGCTACGACTATACCTTTGCCCGCCTTCTCTCCCAGACCGCCGTCGATGGCATCCTCATCGGCGATAGCGCCGGCATGGTGATGCACGGTTATTCCTCCACGCTGGCGGTGACACTGGCGATCATGCGCCTGCATACCGCGGCCGTGGCGCGCGGCGCCGGCGAGAAATTCGTGATCGCCGACATGCCTTTTCTCTCGTTCCGTAAGGGCGTGGCCGCGGCGCTCGATGCCGCCGGGGTCCTCATGCGGGCCGGCGCGCAGGCCGTCAAGCTGGAAGGCGTCCAGGGGCACGAAGATGCCATCCGCCGCATGGTCGAGAGCGGCATTCCCGTCATGGGCCACCTGGGGCTTCAGCCTCAATCCGTGCACGCGTACGGAGGCTTTCGCGTGCAGGGGCGCGATGCGGAGGCTGCCTGCGAGATTGCGCGCGACGCGGCGCTGCTCCAGGAGGCCGGTGCGTTTGCCATTGTTCTCGAGTGCATTCCCGCGGAACTTGCCTGCCAGATCACCGCCTCGCTGCGCATCCCCACCATCGGCATTGGCGCGGGCGCCGGCTGCGACGGCCAGATCCTGGTGCTGCAGGATCTGCTGGGCATGAATCCCGAATTCCAGGCGCGTTTCGCACGCCCGTTTCTCGAAGGCGCGCGCCTCGTCCGCGAGGCCGTCTCGAGCTACGATCGAGCCGTCAAGACCGGCGAATTTCCCACTCCGAAAGAGAGCTACTCCTGATGCACATTTCGCGAACCATCGAGCAGTGGATTGCCCGGCGCGAGGGCGCCCTCGCCGGCCGCGCCATCGGTTTCGTCCCCACCATGGGGGCGCTGCATTGCGGCCACGCGTCGCTGGTGGAGCGCTGCCGCCGGGAAAACGAAACCGTCGCGGTCAGCATCTTCGTCAACCCGGCGCAGTTCAACGACCCCCGCGATCTCGAGCGCTACCCGCGCACCGTCGAAAGCGACCTCGCGATTCTCGAACGCCTCGGAACCGACGACGTGATCCTCGCGCCCGCCGCGGAGTTCTATCCGCAGGGCTACCGCTTTCGGCTGGAGGCCGAGAGCTTCACCTCCATCATGGAGGGCGTCTTCCGCCCCGGCTCCCTGCAGGGCGTGATGACCATCGTGCTCAAACTGCTGAACCTGGTGCGCGCGCGCCGCGCCTATTTCGGGGAGAAGGATTTTCAGCAACTGAAGATCGTCACCGAAATGGCCGCGGAGTTTTTCGTCCCCACCGAGATCGTTGGCTGCCCCACGATCCGCGAGGCCTCCGGCTTGGCGGCCAGCTCGCGCAACGCGCTGCTCTCCGATGCCGCGCGGGAAAAGGCCGCCACCGTCCACCGCGCGCTGACCACTGCCGAGACCGCCGCCGAAGCCAGAGCGCTGCTCGACGCCGAAGGCTTCCGCGTGGAGTATGTCGAGGAGCATTGGGGGCGAAGGCTGGCCGCGGCCTTCCTCGAAGGCGTGCGGCTCATCGACAACGTGCCCCTCATGAGCCACCGAAGCGGAGACCGCGATGCTGCTGTGTCTTGATATCGGAAACAGCCAGATTTACGGCGGAGTTTACGACGGCGAGGAGTTGAAGACCACCTTCCGGCGGACCTCCAGCGTACGGGCTTCCTCGGATGAGTACGGCATCTTTTTCCGCGCCGTGCTGCGCGAGAAGGAAATCGACCCGCGCTGCATAGATATGGCATCGATTTGTTCGGTCGTGCCCGATGTGCTGCACTCGCTGCGGAGCTGTTTCCACAAATATTTCGGCTTCGAGCCGTTCTTCCTGCAGCCCGGCGCGAAGACCGGGTTGAAGATCCGCTACCGCAACCCTCTGGAAGTGGGCGCCGACAAGATCGCCAACGCCATCGCGGCGCTGGCACTTTTTCCTCGCCGCAACCTGCTCATCGTGGATTTCGGCACCGCCACCACGCTGTGCGCCGTGAGTAAGGAGAAGGAATATCTGGGGGGGATCATCATGCCGGGTATCCACATGTCGATGGCTGCCTTGGATTCCCGCACGGCGCGTCTTCCGGCGGTTGAGATCGTGCGGCCGGCGGAGGTCCTGGGCCGCTCCACGGTGGAGAGCATCCAGGCGGGGCTCTATTACGGCACGGCGGCGTCCGTGCGATCCCTGGCCGCGCTGGTGGCCGAGGCCCACTTCGCGAGCGGTCCGCCGGCCATCGTCGCAACCGGCCCGTTCGGCCGCCTGTTCGAGGACGAGCGTCTCTTCGATTCCCTCGTGCCCGAGCTTCCGCTAATCGGCCTGCGCCGCGCCTGCGCCCTCTCCGCCCGTTCAGGCTAAAGCCTGCGCGCCGCTCTGGGTGCCGGGGCGGGGCCGGCGCCTTCCAGGGTAGCCATGCGCTTGGCGATCTGGTCGCAGACCGCGTCCGGCGAGAGGCCGGCCTTTTCGCACGGTGCCTCCGAGACGCCCTGGTCACGCCGCTGCACTTCCGGGAATCCCAGCGATTCGGCTATCTCGCAGGCGGCTTGCACCAGGCGCCGTGGCAGGCTCATCTGCTCGGTCCCGTGGTGCGCGAACATGGCGGTCTGCAAGCCGATGGGAAAGCCCCATTTCTCGCCCAGGAAGGCCCCCGTCTTGCAGTGGTCCATGCCAAACAGGATTTCCTCCATGCGATTGGCCTCGTCCATGGTGTCAAACATGGTTCCAAGGACCAGCGCGTACCGTTCGTGCTCCACTGAGAGCAGGCCCAGGCGACCCAGGTCGTGCACCAGCGCGGCGGTGTAGATTCCCTGGATGCCGTGCAGGGCGGCAAGCTGTTCGGCGATGACCGCGCTGGCTACGCTATGCAGCCACAACGGCCGTACGCTCTCGTTGGCGGTGTGACTGACTTCCACGCGCAAGGCGATGGTGGAAGCCAGCGCGCGGACACGCTCCAGGCCGAGATACGACAGCGCATGACGTATTGTCTCGATACGGCAGCGCGAGCCGAACTCCATCGAATTGGCCACCAGCAGAAGGTCGGCGGCCATGGCCGGATCGGTGAGGAAGATCTTGGCGAAATCGTCCATGGCCGAGTAGCCGTCCGCCGAGACGGACAGGAGTTGCAGGCAGGCGGGGCGGAAGGGCGGCAGTTTCGAGAGCCGCTCCACCACTCCGTGTTCTTGGTTACAATCCGTGCTGCGATTTTCGGGTTTCATCTCTCCGTCGCCTCTGGAAACCGGCACTCCTCGGCTCCTTACTGGGAATATCGGCAAAGAATATAAGAAATTCCAGAAACTATTACGGCATTGTTACGCCTGGATATCAGGGGGACAACTGAAGCGCCCGCATGGGAAACTATCAGTCGGAACCCATGACTCGCCGCCGCTTCCTTTTCGCCGCCAGTGCAATGGCCGCGCCGCTGAGCGCCGCGACGCCGCTGGAGGTGGCCTATGCCGGCTCGATGGCTTCGGTCATGGAGGGCCCCCTGCGCCGGGCGGCCGCGGATGAACTCGATCTCACCCTTCAAGGGCACGCCCAGGGCGCCAGCGGTCTGGCCCAGCTCATCGTGAGCGGCAGTCTCCGCCCGGATGTGTTCCTCTCGGTCACCCCCAGTCCCATGCTGACGGTGCTGCGCGCCGGAATGGCCTCTGGCGCCGAGCCGTTTGCCCGCACCGAGATGGTGATCGCCTACAGCCCCAAAAGCCGCTTCCGCGCGCGCTTCGAACGGGCCGCGCGCGACTCCGCCGAACCCTGGTGGCGCATCCTGGAGGAACCCGGGCTGCGCTTCGGCCGCACCGACCCGGTCATCGATCCGCAAGGCCGCAACATTATCTTCGTCATGCAGCTGGCGGCGCGCCTCTACCACCAGCCGGATTTGGCGCGTCGTGTGCTCGGCGCGGACCTCAACCCCGAGCAGATCTTCACCGAGCCCTCCGTCCAGGCGCGTCTCCAGAGCGGCGAACTGGATGCCGCTTCGGCCTATAAGATCCAGCCGGCCGCCTTCGGATTGCCTTATATCGCGCTGCCCGCGGCCATCAGCCTGGCGAGCGACCGCATGGCTTCGGACTATGCCCAAGCCACCCTGACGCTCGACGGCCACACTTACCATCCCGAGCCGCTGGTCTATTACGCGGCCGCGCTCAAGGGCGCCGCACATTCGGCCGCCGCGAGGAACTTCGTCAAATGGCTCCTGGGGAAGAGCGCGCAGCAGGTTTTCCGCCAGTTCGCATACGATCCGGCCGGCGATGCGAGGTCCCTCGGTGGCTGAGGCGGCCTCGCGAAGGTGGGTCGCCCGCGCGGCCATGGTGTGCTTCGCCCTGGCTCTGCTCTATCCCCTGAGTGCCTTGCTGGCGCCCGTGGGGCCTTGGCGCTGGGACCGCGACGTGGCCGATCCCACCCTGGCATCCATTCGCGTGTCGCTGGGCCTGACCGCGCTCGCCATGGGGATCGTGCTGCTGGCGGGCACGCCCGCGGCAGTTTACATCGCCCGCGCCGGCACACGCGAGCGCCTCTGGTGGCAGGGCGTCCTGCTGCTCTCCATTCTGCTGCCGCCCCTGGCCATCGGCATCCTGCTTTCCATCGCTTTCGGCCCGGCCGCGCCCCTGGGCCGCTGGATGGCGCAACTCGGCATCCGCACCGCCAACAGCCCTTTCGCGTTCGTGCTCACCCAGGTCTACGTGAGCGTGGGATATTACGTGCTGGGCGCCGTGGCGGCTTTCGACGCGGTGCCCGTCATGCTGGAAAAGCACGCGGCGCTGTTGGGCCAGCGGCCCTGGGCGGTCTTCTGGCGCATCACCTTTCCGCTGGCGTGCCTGGGACTGGCGGTGGCTCTGAGCGTAGCCTGGGTGCGTGCGCTTGGGGAATTCGGCGCTGTGGTGGTGACGGCCTATCACCCTTCGGGAATGCCCGTGCAGCTCTGGGTGAATCTGGAAAGCTTCGGTCTTACCGCGGTCATGCCGTTATTAGTTGCGTTCCTGGCCGCCGCCCTGCCGCTTCCGTGGCTGCTGCACCTGATGGCGCAGCGGAGGTCGCATGCTTGAGGCGCGCATCGTCAAGCGGCGCCGCGATTTCACCGTCGATATCGAAATGCACGTGGAGGCCGGCGGATGCCTGGCCCTGTTCGGTCCATCCGGATCGGGAAAGAGCACCATCCTCTCGGCCATCGCGGGGATCGAACAACCGGACGCCGGCGCGATCCGCCTGGGCGGCTTGCAGCTTTTCCCGCCGCCCCTGCCACTGGACCGCCGTCCCATAGGCTATCTCACGCAGGAGCCGCACCTGTTTCCGCATCTCACGGTGGCGCGAAACGTGGCGTTCGGACTG
Source organism: uncultured Solibacteraceae bacterium (assembly GCA_964427655.1). Classification (GTDB taxonomy): domain Bacteria; phylum Acidobacteriota; class Terriglobia; order Bryobacterales; family Bryobacteraceae; genus CAVQNQ01. The sequence goes on from CAYRWE010000117.1 coordinate 11,222, forward strand.
GGCGCGCCGCGTGCGCAGCGCTCGCCGCGGGAGATCGCCTGGCTCGACCGCCTGCGCGTCAGCCTGGGACTGGCCAACGAATGGAACGCCCCGGCCTCCCGGATTTCTGGCGGCCAGGCGCGCCGCGTGGCGCTGGCCCGCATGCTGGCCCGCCGCCCGCCGCTGGTGATGCTCGACGAGCCCTTTACCGGTCTCGATCGCCGCCTGGTGCGCGAGCTGATCGAGGCCCTGCTGGCGTGGAAGAGCGAGATCGGCTTCGCCATGGTGGTGGTGGATCACCAGTCCGAGGTGCTGGAGCGCCTTTGCCCCAGCGCGATGGTGCTGGTGCGCGGCAAGATCGTGCAGCAGGGCGCCTGGCGGGAGATTCGCGCCAACCCCGTGGATGCCGAGGTGCGGGAACTCTTGCGGCCGCTGTGAAGCCCGGGTTGCTATTGAGCCTCGATCGCTTTCCGCGCCCGCCGGAAAACATCCACCAGCATGCGTTCGGTCAGCTTGCCGGTGGAGGTGTTTTGCTGGCTGGGGTGGTAGGAGCTGATGAGCAGCGGCAGGCCATCGCTCATTGGGAAAGCGCGGTTGTGCCCGAAGGTGAAGGCCGCGCGGCTGGCAATCGCGCCCCGGCGTTTCAGCACATCCAGGTAACCGTCGAAGGCGATCTTCCCCAGCGCCACCAGGACCCGCAAATTGGTCAGCAACCCGAGTTCGCGTTCCAGAAACGGACGGCAGTTGCGGATCTCTTCGGGAGTGGGCTTGTTGCCCGGCGGCGCGCAATGCGCCACCGCGGTGATGTAGGCGTCGTCGAGTGCCAGGCCATCGCCCCGCGCCACACTGGCCGGCTGGGATGCGAAACCGGTCTTGTGCAGCGCGCGAAACAGCATCTCGCCCGAACGGTCGCCCGTGAACATGCGCCCGGTGCGGTTGGAGCCGTGCGCGCCGGGCGCCAGCCCGAGAATCAGCACACGCGCTTGAGGGTCGCCGAAACTGGGTACCGGCCGGCCCCAGTATTCCCATTCACGATACGCCCGCCGCTTCACTTCGGCGATGTGCGAACAGTGCTCCCGAAGACGCGGGCAGAGGCGGCAATCGACAATCTCCTGCTGAAGCAAATCGAGCAATTCTTAACCCTAATTTAATGTTACCGTTTGGCCGATAACTATATGTGACTTTGCATGAGGGAAAATTCTGCTGCATGGTAGAATTTAGGAAAATCAGCTTGACGGGCGCCTTGTTCAGCGTCCACAATCGATTAGTCCGGTTGCTCCGATCGGGCTTTTCGGCCACAGCTCTGGCGCTTGATTTCCCCCCGAGTGCACCGCAAGGTGCCGTGCGACTTTTTATGAAATTGGGACCCTCAGTATACCGGACCTTCTGCCTCTTACTAGCGCTCGAGCTCGTTTCGGGCTACAGTTTTGGCGCCGTCTCCGCGAGAAGACACAGGCGCCGCGTATCGGCTTCGGCACATCGCCGGACGCCGGCCGTCAAGCCCGCGGTGCGGACTTCGGCGTTGCGCGCCCCCATCCATGCCGCGTCTCTGGTGACCCAACCGCCCGTCGAACACCGGCCCGCCGCGGAACCGGTCATCGCCGGCGGCCCCTGGACGCAGCCGACTTTTGCCGATTCGACGCTCGGTGACAACGTGGATGGCGAAGATTTGACCATTCGCCGGGCGGCCGTGGATGCCCTCGGTATTTTCAATGGCTCGGTGGTGGTGGTGGACCCCGCGACCGGCCGCGTGCTCTCCATGGTCAATCAGAAGCTGGCCCTGGGAGCCGGGTTCCAGCCTTGCTCCACGGTGAAGGTTTCGGTAGCGCTGGCGGCGCTCAGCGAGAAAGTCGTGGCTCCGGATGCCAAGCTGCGCCTGGCGGGCATGCGCATGGACCTGACTTACGCGCTGGCGCATTCCAATAACTATTTCTTCGCCACCCTGGGGCAAAAGCTAGGCTACGAGAAGTTCAGTTACTACGCGCGCCAGTTCGGATACGGCGAAAAGGCCGGTTTGGATATACCGGGCGAGCAGCCGGGGCGTTTTCCGGATGCCCCTCCGAAGAACGGCGGCGTCGGCATGCTGACCAGTTTCGGCGAGGGGATTTCGCAGACTCCGCTGCAACTGGCCGCCCTGATGAGCGCCGTCGCCAACGGGGGAACGCTCTACTATCTGCAATATCCGCGCAGCCAGGCCGATGTCCGCGGCTTCGTGCCGCGCGTCCGGCGCCGTCTGCAAATCGAGAGTTTCCTGCCTCTGATCAAACCGGGGCTGCGGGGAGCCGTGGAATTCGGCACCGCCCGCCGGGCCAGCGAGGATGGCCCCATCGCCGGCAAAACCGGCACATGCAGCGAGAACCACACCCACCTGGGCTGGTTCGGCTCGTTCAACGACATAGGGCCGCGCAAGCTGGTAGTGGTGGTATTGCTGACCGGCGGACGGCCGACCAGCGGTCCCCTGGCCGCCGGGATTGCGGGAGACGTCTACCGCCACCTGAGCGAGCAGAAGTACTTCGCCTCGGCTTCCGTCGCGCCCGCCGATCTGGTCTCGACCCAGATCTGCTGCACGCGGTAGCTCGGAAAAATCGCTCCGTCACGGTCGCGGCAAGCGAACCGGGAGGTGGACTGAGCGGTTATTCTCACCCCTATCGCACCACCGGCGGATCGGCTACTTCGGTCCCCAGGCCGGCGTAGGATTCCTTCACCTTGATGACCTTGTCGCCGTTGAAGGTCACGAACGTGATCCGGCCCGGAGGCGTGCCGAAAACCCAGTCCTCCACCTCGATCCCGTCCACCGTCTCGCGCGATTTGTGAGTCGGCCGGCCCAGCGCCATCATCACCTGGTCGCGGTCCATCCCCACCGTCACGTGCTTTTCCTTGATGCTCTGCTTCATCTCCGGCGAGAGCGTCTCGGAATAGATCTCGGTGGCGCTGCGTTTATCGAAATCCAGCACCGGGGCGAGCATTTTTTTGATCTCGGCAGCCTTGATCGGCTCGAGCGGCTTGTGGAAGAGCACCGCGATGGAAGTGCCTCCGGGGGCGTTCGAGTTGGGATCGCTGGCGATGGGCACGGGCGTGCCTCCCATCCCTCCGGCCACGCGAACCCCGCGGTACCACTTCTTTCCGCCGCTGAAGCCGCCGTTCAATTCGAGCACGAGGCGGTCGGACTCGATCTCCACCCTGGTAATCTGCACTTGGTCGCCCGTGCGCGCCGCCGGACCGCTCTGTTGCGCGATTTGGCTCCACTCGACCCTGTCGTAGGTGCCCTTGGAATCGAACTCCAGCGGCTTCTTGGAGCGCGGCAACAGCGTTTTGGCGTTGGCGAATTCGGCCAGCAGCCCGCGTACCAGCTCCACGCGATCCTGTTCCGCCAGCTCTCCCGCCTCCAGGCGAACCGCTAGCGGCAGCGTCAGGATTCCAATTGCGATGGAGGCAAGGATTCGCATCGGGCACTCCCCTCGGCCGGACCGGTCAACGGCGAAAACTGCCGGCGCACGGGCGCCTTCCGCACATAGAGAAACAGCAGCACCAATACGCCCGACGTCAGCAGGCTGGCTTCGGGGCCGTAATCCCCTCCGCTCCACAGCTTGCCGGCGGTCCACACCATCTCATGGCCCGTCATACCCATTTTAAGCCCGCTGACATTCACGCCAAAGATCGGCAGTGTGATGTTCCAACCGAAGTGCAGGCCCACGGGCAATGCGAGGTCGCGGCTGCGCAGGTAGGCATATCCGAAAAGAACGCCGAATCCCGCGGTGTTGACGATCCCGAACCACGTAGCGCTGGGGTTGCCTGAGTGCAGCAGCGCGAACACCACGCCCACCGGGATGACGCTCGCCCATGGCCCGCACGCCGCTACCAGCACCTGGAAACCGTATCCCCGGAAAAACAGCTCCTCGCCCGCCGCTCCCGCCGCCAGCAGGACCGTCAGCATGGCCGCGGCGCCCATCGTAGGCTGTTCCGCGGGCAGTCGCACGAAATGCGCCACTCCCACCGCCAGCGCCGGCGCCAAAACCAGGGACGCGGCCGCCACGCCGCCCGCCAGGCCCAGCCCCAGGTTTTCAGCCGAGGCGCGGTTCGGCCAGAGACCCAAGTCCACGACGCGCCGCCCCTCGTAGATGCGCAGGGCCAGCCAGTTGGCGAATAGCGCGGTGACGAGGCCGGTGGTCGTGATCCCCACCATGTAGCCGCCCGCCCATAGCAACAGCGGTCCGAACAGGAAGACGCCGCCGAAGTACAGCACCACGTAGACGCCCACACGGAGAGCGATTCGCAACGGGTCCGCCCGTTTACTCATAGTCGAAGCACCACTATAGTAGCGCGCGCCCGCCGGCGGACGGCCGCGCAGCCTCGCCCCAGCCTCTCCGCTACAATTGGATTTAGTCCACACCACGAAGGAATTTCAGTGACCGGTCACCAAATCAGACAGCGCTTTCTCGACTTCTTCGCCGCACGGGGGCACCGCGTGGTGCGCAGTTCCTCGCTGGTACCGGCGAACGACCCCACGCTGCTGTTCACCAACGCGGGCATGAACCAGTTCAAGGACGTCTT
>CAYRWE010000118.1:0-15540 GCA_964427655.1 uncultured Solibacteraceae bacterium
CCTACAATTCCGGACCGGTCTTCCGCGAGCGCATCGAGAAGGAATTCTCGGTGCCTTTCGAAGAGCAGGAAGAGATGCGGCGCCTGACCCTCAAGGGCCGCAAGGGCTGCGGAACCTGCGTCGACGAACCGGAGCTGGTGGGCTAAGCTCCGAACGTACGCGGGACGTTCGGCAACCGGCGTGCAGCTATAGGTCGCCGAAATGCCTCTTGCCGATATCCTTTTCGGCCGACCTCTGGCCTCGGAGGAGCCCGTGCTGTCGCAGGTTACCGCCGCGGCATTTGGCAACGGGCCGTTCTACTACGTCATGATCGCGTCCATCCTCATCGTGCTGTGGCATTCGGCAAAGAGACCAGAGCCATCCAGGAGAACGCCCGCGTGGCCAACCGCCCCGCTCCGTAAGTACTGGCCCTTGAGCGCGAGCACCCCGACCAGACTGTGGCTGTCGTCATCTCCCCGCTCGTGGAGCGCCACCGGTATCAATATATCGTCCGCAATCAGCGAAGCGAGTTGTCGACCGCGCTCTTGCTCATCAAAGGCAATCGCCGGATCGTGGTTGTCAATGTGCCTTGGTATCTCGAAGCATAAGTTGCCCGGATAGTGTTTGCTTACTATACCTGATCGGGTGCGTTAAGTTACAGGCCAGCCAGCCTCCCTTTGGCCAGCTTCGTGCTCCGCAAGAGGGCGCATGCGATACCAATCGACAATCACTCGGCTGAGCCTGGCAGCGGTCTTCTCGTTCACGCTCCTGTGTGCACAGCAGCCCGATTCCCAGGCCACTCAGCCGGATAACACCAGAGTAAACAAGACCGACCGCGACGCCTCGGCGCCGACCGCGGATCAAGCCAAGAACAATAAGTCCGACCGCGAGACCATGGCGAAGATCCGGCGGTCGATCATACACGACAAGACCTTGTCGACCGACGCTCACAACGTGAAGGTAATTGCCCAGAACGGCACCGTGACCCTCTCCGGACCGGTGCGTTCGGACGAGGAAAAAAGAGCCGTCGAGGAAAAGGCGGCAGCCGTTGCCGGTCGCGATCATGTGACCAGCCAGTTGACGGTCAAGAGTAACGCGGCCGAGCGATCTCAGTGAGCCGCGTGTGAACTAACTACACATTTGAATCGAAGAGGAATTACATGGCAAAAAACATAGCAGTTTTCGGAATCTACAAAACCCGGATGGAGGTGTCGGACGCGGTGGACGAAATGTTGGACGCCGGCTTCCGGAACGAAGACATTTCGATCCTCCTCCCGGACAATCAGGGAACCAAGGACTTCGCTCACGAGAAACAGACCAAGGCTCCGGAGGGGGCCGTGGCCGGGGTTACCGCGGGTGGAGTGATCGGCGGCACGCTGGGTGTGCTGGCGGGCATAGGGACACTGGCTATACCGGGTCTTGGTCCTTTCATCGCGGCCGGCCCGATCATGGCGGGACTGGCCGGTCTGGGCGTGGGCGGAGCCGTAGGCGGCCTGGTGGGCGCGCTGATCGGAATGGGCATGCCGGAGTATGAGGCGAAGCGGTACGAAGGCCGGATCAAAGAAGGCGGAATCCTGGCCTCCGTACACTGCGACGATTCGAAATGGGCGGACCGCGCCAAGCAGCTCATGAAGGATACCGGAGCTCAAGACATCTCTTCGACCGGCGAGGCCGGAGCGGATTATGGTCAGAGCGACGTTCCGCGGACGCGCACGTCCGGCGGGGGATACTAACTTCCTTGCGAGAGCACGCGGCCAGGCAAGGTCGCGTGCTCTACGATTCGATGCTCTCCAACAAAGCTACCGGTAGCAGTCCGAATACCTGAGAAAGGGGAAGAAGCCGCTTGCCGTCTCGTGAGACGGTGTGCAGGCCGGAGCGGGTAAAGGCATCGCAATAACCTGAAGCTGCAATGCTCCGCGGCAGAATAATAGCGGAGTCCCCCCAAGTGGCCTCACCGGTTGGGTTACTCCTATCCCCACCTAGTCCCAGAAAGAAGCGGCCTGCTATGGCTAGCACGGAGCGGTTGCCGAGGTTGCGGGCGAAGGCCACGACGTGCTTCTGAAGAGCGCCTTTCGCGCGTAAGGGGACATAGGACGCTTCCGCGAAAAACCGTGCATCAGCCTTCCGGCAATTCAACGCTCGGCGCGTGAGATATAACTTGATGGCGCCGTCGGCCGGATTGGTAAGCAATGATTGAATCAGCGCGGTTTCGCCTGGTCCCTCCGTGTTCTTTACCTTACGCATGAGCTCGCGCCGCAGCCGGTAGTCTACGGACCGGCGATTATCGGGGTCCACCAGGCTGAAGTCCCAAAGTTCACTTCCCTGGTAGAAGTCCGGCACGCCGGGAGACGCGATCTTTAGTAAGGTCTGGGAAAGAGAATTCCACATGCCCGCGGCCTTGATCGTGTCCACCAAGGCCATAACTTCCCGAAGAAAGGCGCTCGCGGGGGAAGGCTCGAGCGCGGCCGCGATAAACTGGTCGACCGCCTCTTCATATGCCTGATTGGGGTTGATCCAGCTCGAATGAACCTTGGCTTCGCGAAGCGCCTTCCGCATGTACTCATGGAGGCGGTTCGTCAGATCCTTCAATTCGCACGGTTGGGGATGCTTTAAGGGCCAGACGCCGGCCAGAGTCTGGTAGAACAAATACTCCTCCGCTGGACTGGGGACCTTACTTCCGGCTACTTTGGCCTTTCGCCCAGCATTCAGCGTGCGCCAGGAGCGGATGGCCCGGTGCCAGTCGGCGGGGATTTCCGAGAGCACGTCGATGCGCGCCCGGACATCTTCGCTGCGCTTGGAATCGTGCGTGGAGGTGGCCAGTAACGCATTCGGCCACGACTTGCGCCGCTTGAGGTTGTGGATGTGAAAAGCGGCTGCCGTGCTCCCGAAGCAGCGCGGATCGCTTCCGACTTCATTCAAAGAGGCCAGCGGGAAACGCCGGTAAAGCGCCGTATCTTCAAGCCCCTTGGCCATCACCGGACCGGTGAACTGCTGGAGCGACATGGCGAACGCGCGGCGCTCGACGCGCTGGGCTTCGTCGATACCCTCCGGATCTTGCAGTAACTGGATGCCCTGGAGGAAGTCGAAGATCGATTCGTCGGTGGACTGGTTGCGGCGCTTGGCGAGCGCAATCGCCTGCCGGATGTATCGCTCGTCTTCGGCGTCCGGGCGCTCCAGCCTGTAAGTCGTGTAAGTTCGGTAGATCGGAAAGGATGCGATGGTCTCGCGGAGCACGTGCCGCAGGCTCGCGAGGGTAAAGTCTCGCGACCACCTGTGTTGCTCGGAGATCTTATCCAACTTACCGGCCAGAACGTTGAGCTCGCCCGACATGGAGGTCTGAAGGATTAGCCGTTTGCTCTCGTAGACCAGATCGTCGCTGAACGGCGGCGAATTGGTGAAGGCTTCATACAGCCGGAGAAAAGCGCGCCGTCCCTGGCGGTCCACGAACATCCCGTTCACCAGGCCCAGGAAATCGTAGCCGGTAGTGCCCTCAATCGCCCAGCCGGAGCGCAATTCCTCGTTTCCCAGCAAGATCTTCTCGGTTACGATATAGAAGGGTCGCGATGTATGGGCCGCGGCCATACAGGCAGCCTGTAAACGGTCGAAGTACTCGGCCGGATCGTAAAGGCCGTCGGAGTGGTCTATCCTCAAGCCGTCGATCTGGCCGGCTCCGATCAGTTCCAAGAGCAAGGCGTGCACGGCTTGAAACACCTCCGGATCTTCGACGCGAATCGCCGCGAGGCGGTTGATATCGAAGAAACGCCGGTAATTGATTTCGTCCGCCGCCACCTTCCAGAACGATAGCCGGTGGGATTGCTGCGCGAGGATCTCTTCGAGGCGGTCGAAGCTGTGAGGATCGCCCTTGACGCCGTTGACCCGGCGGAGCGAGGCCTCGATTTCTTCGCGGACGTCGTTGTTCGAGTCTGCCAGAGCCGCCAGGCGCTTGCGGGTAATCTCCTTTTCGCGCTGCCGTTCGCGGATCTTATCGGGATCGGTCTCGCCCGCCGGAGCCATGTGGGATAGGGCCGTAAGAATGCTCTCCAGTTCGAGAACGTGTTCGTGGGTCTCTCCCAGCCGCCTCTTCAGCGCCGCGGCTGCCGGGGCCAGCACCGTCCCCCAGGAACGCGGCGCCAGCGGCAGCGGATTCTCGTATACCGTGGCGAAGAAGGCTCCGCGATCGTACACGATCGAGATCTGCCGATCTTCCAGCACGCGCCCATACTGATCTCCGAGGATGGGTAACAGCACCTTGTTAATGAGATCTTTCTTGGGTGGATTCCAGTTGATGTCGAAGTATCGGGCAAATGGGGAACTAGGGCCATTTTCCAGGACGTCCCACCACCACTCGTTGGCGGCTTCGGAGATGCACATATGATTGGGCACCACATCCGCGACGACTCCCATCCCGCGCTGCTTCAGGCATTCACTTAGGCGTTGAAACTCTTCGCGAGTGCCGATCTCGGGATTGATTCGGTTCGGGTTAGTAATATCGTATCCGTGGGTGCTGCCAGGCGCGGCCATGAAGAATGGCGAAAGGTAGCAATCGCCGATCCCGAGGGCGTCCAGGTAATCGACCAGGTCCAGGGCGTCATTGAACGTGAACTGCCGGTTCAACTGAAGGCGATATGTCGACGACGGAATATGGAGCGGGTCTTTTCTTACAGATCTCGTTCCAGCCTGATAGCTCACTCTTGCCGCAGGCCTCCGGCCACCGGGTTTGCAAGCGGGCTTCCAGTTGCGAGGGAGGCGTGAATCGCGTTCGGGGAGTATCGGGCGTTACCGAAGCGCGACGCCCGCGGACAGCCTGCGCCCGAGTTGGCCTTTCATGTGCCCCGTCGAAGTAGTGGAGATTCGCACGCTCGCATGAAGAAGCCCGGAAGCGCAGGGGACCCGCTGTGGTTCAAAGACGCGATCATTTACGAACTTCACGTGCGTGCCTTCTGCGACAGCAATGGGGACGGGGCGGGCGATCTTCCCGGATTGACCGGGAGGCTCGATTATCTTCAGGATCTGGGGGTCACATGCCTGTGGCTGTTGCCTTTCTTCCCCTCGCCGCTGCGCGATGACGGGTACGATATTTCCGATTACACCGGCGTTCATCCGATGTATGGAACCACCGACGATTTCGTCGCTCTCCTGGCTGCCGCACACGAGCGCGGGCTGCAAGTGATGATCGAGCTGGTGATGAATCACACCTCCGACCAGCATCCCTGGTTTCAGGCCGCCCGGCAGGCGCCGCCCGGTTCGCCCGAGCGCGAGTTTTACGTGTGGAGTAATACCGATCAAAAATACCGGGATGCCCGCATCATCTTCACCGACACGGAAAAATCGAACTGGACGTGGGACCCGGTCGCGCAGGCTTATTACTGGCACCGCTTCTTCTCCCATCAGCCGGACCTGAATTACGATAACCCGCGGGTGGTGGAGGAAGTCTTCAAGGCAATGCGTTTCTGGCTGGATCTGGGAGTGGACGGCCTGCGGCTGGACGCCATCCCATACCTGCTGGAACGCGACGGCACCACCTGCGAGAATCTTCCCGAGACTCACGCTCTGATCAAGCGCCTGCGGCGCGAGATAGACGAGGGCTACGAGGACCGCATGATTCTCGCCGAGGCCAATCAGTGGCCGGCCGACGTTCGGCCTTACTTCGGCAACGGCGACGAATGCCACATGGCCTTCCACTTTCCGCTGATGCCGCGTATTTACATGGCGCTGCGTCAGGAAGATCGGCTAGCCATCACCGACATAATGGCCCAAACGCCGCCTATCCCGGAGACCTGCCAGTGGGGCCTGTTTCTGCGGAATCACGACGAGCTGACGCTGGAAATGGTTACCAGCGACGAACGCGACTATATGTATCTTGCTTATAGTGCGGACACGCGGATGCGGGTCAACCTGGGCATCCGGCGGCGGCTTGCTCCGCTCCTGGATAATAACCGCCGGCGCATCGAGTTACTCAACAGCCTTCTATTTTCTTTCCCCGGAACGCCGGTGCTTTACTATGGCGACGAAATCGGGATGGGCGATAACATCTATCTCGGCGATCGCAACGGCGTGCGCACGCCCATGCAGTGGAATACCGATCGCAACGCCGGCTTTTCGCGGGCTAACCCGGCCAAACTCTATAGCCCTGTCATTATGGACCCGGTGTGGGGATATGAGGCCATCAATGTGGAGGCGCAGCAGAGCGATCCCTCCTCGCTGCTGAACTGGATGCGCAACATGATCGCGTTGCGCAAGCTGTTCCGGGTTTTCGGCCGCGGCACGCTCGAATTCCTGAACCCCGCGAACCGCAAGGTGCTGGGTTATATACGGCGCTACCAGGACGAGCAGATCCTGTGCGTGGCCAACCTTTCGCGCTTTGCGCAACCTGTCGATCTGGATCTCGCGGAGTTGGAGGGCGCCACACCGTTCGAGATGCTCGGATACGTGCAGTTTCCGCGCATCGAGCGGCAGCCATACCGCCTCTCTCTGGGGCCGTACGGCTTCCTCTGGCTGGAGTTGCACGGAAGGTCCGAGCCGCCGGCAATTCCCGAGGCGGATGAGATGGCTCCATTGCGCATGGAAAACTGGGAGAGCGTGTTGGAAGGTCACGCGCGGTCCTTAATGGAAACCGTGTTCATCCCTGAGTACTTAGTCAAACAGCGCTGGTTCGGAGGTAAGACGCGGCGCATCTTGGGGACCCGCATTATGGACTGGGGCGAGCTTCCCGGGTCGTCGGCCGTGCTAGCGCTGGTGGAAGTGCGGTATGAGAGCGGCGATCCGGAGAATTACTTGATCGCGCTGGTGGCGTCTTATGGTCCGGACGAAACCCGCATACGCCAGGAGTTCCCGAATGCGGTTATAACTTCGGTAACTCGGCAAAGCGATCCGGGCGTGCTGCATGACGCCACCATCGACGAGCGGGCGGGCGCGGCGTTGTTAGCGCTTATAGAAGGCACGGGCCGCGTCACGAGCCGCAATGGGACGCTCTGGGGTGCGCCCGGCGCGGCTCTTGCGGCATTGCGCGGATCTCCGGACATGCGGCTGCCTGCGAAGCCTAGTTCGGCGGAGCAGAGTAACACGTCTCTCATATATGGCGACCGCTTGACACTCAAACTATTTCGCCGGCAGCAGGCGGGTGCCAATCCGGAGGCCGAGATGGGTAGGTACTTGACCGAGACGGCGCATTTCGATGGGGTACCTCCATATGCCGGATCGATCGAATATGAGTCACGCGGCGGGGAATCATGGACATTCGCCGTCCTCGAAGGCATGGTAGCCAATGAGGGTGACGGCTGGACGCTGACGCTCGAAGAACTGGAGCGCTATTACGAAAACTGCGCCCGCGTGCCGCTTCCCGAGAAGCTGGATGGGGGCGACAGTCAGAACGAGCGAGACTTCGTGGGTATGTCGCTCGATTCCGCGGCACGCCTGGGTAAGCGCACCGCCGCCTTGCACCTGGCCCTGGCGGCGCCGTCCGGGGATCCGGCGTTCTCACCCGAGCCGCTGACCTCCGTAGACCTCCAGCAACTGCTGGCGGATCTGCGGCAACAGGCCGCCCAGGCGTTCGATACGTTGCGAGACAACGTTGCCCGGCTGCCGGATGAGATCCTCGACTTGGCGGGCCTGGTGCTCGGTCGCCGGCGCCAGACTATCGAAAACTTCGGTCATTTCGGAAGGGACGAACCACAGGGCCAGAGGATACGAATTCACGGGGACTATCACCTCGGCCAGGTAATACGGGTGCGCAGCGATTACGTGATCCTGGATTTCGAGGGCGAGCCGGCCCGCCCGCTCGGGGAACGCCGCGCCAGGCAATCCCCGCTGAAGGATGTGGCCGGCATGTTGCGGTCGCTATCTTATGCGGCCTATGCGGGTCTCTTCAACTATACGGCCCGGCGCCCGGACGACTTCGATAAGCTGGAACCCTGGGCGCGTATCTGGGAGCGCTCGACCTCCGGCGAATTCCTGCGCGCGTACCGGGAGACCGCCTCGGGCGCCGCGTTTCTGCCGTCCGGCGAAGAGGCGTTTCGTGGATTGTTGGCGGCGTACTGGCTCGATAGGGCGTTCTACGAATTATCTTACGAATTGAATAACCGCCCCGCATGGGTGCGCATTCCATTGTTGGGAATCTTGTCGCTTCCGATCGAAGCGGGAGGTCATGGGTGGAGTCCGGCGCCATCTCGCAGCCCGCGCTAGAGCAAATTGCGCGGATTCGGCCCGCCGACCTGGTGGTCGGCGTTCTCAGCCCGGGCGGAAACGGCTGGGAAGCCGCTTCAGGCGCGGTCCGCGAGGCTATTGGAGCACTCGCCGCTTCTCCGCGCACCGTGCTGGTGGTCGACGACGGAGCCGGAGGTGCGCGCGTCGAAGAAGAACAATCTCTACCAGTCCTGTTTTGCCAGCTTTCGGAGCCGGGTGGTCCCGAAGCCGTGCCGCAGAGGATCTACGACGCCTACCGGGCCATGTTCGACGTCAGCGCTAAGATGGGCGCGCGCGCATGTTGCGTGATTGCACCGGGGATGCAGGCGGTTACCTCGCGGTGGATCGACCGGCTGGTGCGGCCGGTCCTCGAGATGGAGTTCGATTTAGTGACGCCGCGATACGACCGACGTAAGTTGGAGGGATTGATCAACAGAGCCATTCTCTCGCCACTTAGCCGGGCCCTCTATGGCATACGGATCGAAAACCCCATCGGACCGGACCTCGGGTTCTCCGGCAGGCTGATTCGAACGATGCTCGATTACCACGTCGCCGCGCGCCGCGGGAGTCCCGGGAATCCACTGCCATCGATTGTTCCCGCCGCGGTGGGGGGCAAGCTGCGGATTTGCGAGGCGCACCTGGGCGCGCGCCACCAGCCGCCGGCGGACTATCCGAACCTGAGCTCGCTGCTGGCGCAGATTTTGGGCCCGGTGTTTCTCGATATGGAACATAACGCGGCTCTGTGGCAGAGGGCCCGGCGATCCGAGGCGGTGCCGGCGTTTGGCGGACCCGAGGTCGCGCCGGAGGACAGCGGCGCGGTGGATGTGCGGCGGCTGATCGATTCGTTCCAACTGGGGGCCAAGAACTTACAGGACGTTTGGAGTCTGGTATTATCCCCCACTAGCCTGCTCGAGATCCGGAAGTTAGCGCGCCTGCCGCCGGGGCAGTTCCGCATGAGCGACGACTTATGGGTATGGATTGTCTGCGATTTTGCCCTCGCTCATCGTATCCGAGCGATCAACCGCGATCACCTGCTGCGGTCTTTCACGCCGCTCTATCTGGGTTGGGTGGCCTCTTACGCACTCGAAATGGAAGGCGCGGACTCGGCCGCAGTAGACGGTCGGCTGGAGCGGCTGGCTCTGGCATACGAGGCGGGAAAACCGCGGCTGGTTTCGCGCTGGCGGTGGCCGGACCGCTTTAACCCATAAGTGTCGCCGGCAAGGGAGTAAGTTATGTGGGAACAGATAGAACAGTCGCTCAGTCAATCGACAACCCGGGTGTTGAGCCAGGTGGCGAGCCTGCTGCCCGGCATCGTGGCGCTCTTTCTGGCGCTGGCGATCTCGGCTGCGATAGGGGGCCTCCTGGCCAGCCTTCTCCGGCGATCGCTCAGCAGGATCCGCTTCGACGAGCGGGTGCTTCACTGGGGATTTCCTTCGCTAGCTGAGTGGTCTCCCCGCAAAAGCCCCACGCTGCTGGTATCGCGCGCGGCCGCGTGGACGGTGGTCTTCATCGGATTCGTGATCGGCCTTTCGGCATTCGATCTGGCGCTGACGTCGGAGCTGGTGCTGCATGTCTTCGAGTATTTACCGAACGTGCTGGCAGCCGTGGTTGTGCTGGCGGTGGGGAGTCTTATCTCCCGTTTCCTGGCGCGCAGCGTGTTGATTGGCGCGGTAAACATGAACTTACAATACGCCCGGCTTCTCAGCGCGGGCGTCCGCTGGATGGTAACTGTGCTGGCCGTGGCGATGGCGCTGAGCGACCTGGGTATCGGCGGTGGCATCATCCCCCTGGCATTCGGGATTCTCTTTGGCGGCATTGTGTTCGCATTGGCGCTGGCCGTGGGTCTGGGATCGAAGGAGCTGGTCAGCCGGTCGCTCGAGCGGGAGGCCACGCGCGCCTCGGCGGAGTCCGAGGAGCCGATGCGCCACTTGTAAGTTTCCATTTGTGAAGTCAGACGGCGCGGGTGGGAGAGAGACTTGGATCTGACGGAAGCGGTTTACCGGAACGCCATCGATTCGCTGCGCCGTTGTTGCGGCCCCTGGGGTCTGCAGGCTTCGGGCCGGCCCGTAGGGCATCACCAGGTTTGGGCGCGCGATAGCATGATCGCATTGTTGGGTGCGCGCCTGGTGGAAGATGCGGAGATCCAAGCCGCTCTGCGAGCCGGCATTTCTCTGCTCAAGCAGCATCAGGCGCCCACCGGGGCCATTCCCAACAACGTGGATTGCGCCACGCTGCGGCCGAACTTCCGGGCATACGCCGATAGCGGGCTATGGTGGATCGTCGGCAGCGCGCTGCTCGCGCCCGATCCAGCCGCGGTTCGTCGAATCCTGGGCTGGTACGAATGTCAGGATGTCGATCGCAGCGGACTGCTCAGCATGCAGGAAAGCTCGGATTGGCAGGACCTGTTCTGTACTCGAGGCAAGGGCCTATATCTCAACTGCCTCTACGTGCTCGCGTCGCGTTTGGCGGCGGATCTCTTCGCGGTATCCGACCCCGCCGAGAGCGAACGCTGCCGGCTGCAGGCGAAGAAGACCGCGGATGCGGTCAACGCGTGGCTCTGGTATTCCGGGGACGGAGACATGCGGCGTCATGTTGCGCATAGCTTCAGTACGCCGAATCCGGGGGAATACGATTCACTAGGGCGCAGACGGTGGATCCCGAAGAAGCGCTACCTCGTCGGCGAGTCTTACTACTTGCCCTATCTCGCCTTTCGCGCGGCGGGCGAATGGTTCGATTTACTGGGAAACCTGATGGCCATCCTTGCTGGAATCGCCGATGGAACGCGCACCAATACGATTCTGGATTTCATTTCAAGCCGCGCGCTGGCCGCCTGGCCGGCTCTCAGTCTAACGCCGGTCGTTCGGCCTGGCGATACGGACTGGCGCGATTACTATACCGGGATCAACGAGCCGCACTGCTATCACAATGGCGGCGTCTGGCCGTTCATCGGCGGATTCTATGTGGCGGCATTAGTGGCTGCGGGACGCCGCAAGGATGGAGAGTACGCACTTACCAGGCTGGCGGAGCTGAATGATCGGGGAGAATTCAACGAGTGGCATCACGGCGAAACAAGCGAGGCCCTCGGTGTGAAGGACCAAGCCTGGTCCGCCGGAATGTACTTATTCGCCTATGACTGCGTCCGGAAGGGAAACGTGGATCTGACTCCCCGCTGACGTCATCGCGGAGAATGGACCGGAACGCGAGACTTGAATCTCGCCGGGGTTGATTCTCCCTTTCTATAAGAATGGGGACCCGCCCCGGCAGGGAGCGGGGATCCCGTGCGTGTTCACCGTTCCCTATGCGCAGCCTGTGCATTGAGAGTTTCGGCGATCTCGGTAAGCTTCCGGTCGGCCTCCTTCTCCTCGTTCAACGTTTGCTGGAGCAGTTGAGCGTCCTGCGTATGGCCCATCTGACCGGCCCAATTGCGGACGCTGCCGTAGCTGGCGATCTCATAGTGCTCTACCTTCTGAGCACCCCCGACGATTCCCGCGTCGCGAACCTCGAGGTCCTCGTCGTGCGACACAATGTCCTTACCCTCGTCGATAATGCCTTCCATGCCCTTGCACTTTTCGCCCTTGGCTTCTTCGTTGTGCATACGAAACACCTGTTCCAGACGGGTTACGTGCTCGCGAGTCTGTTCCAGGTGCTGTGCCAAGGCGTTCCGAAGTTCCGACGAGGTCGAGGCATCGATCATCTTGGGCAAGGCCTTAACAATTTGGTTCTCGGCATGATACAAATCCCGCAATTCCTTGATATAGAGGTCGTGCAGAGTTTCGACTTTCATGGTCTTTCTCTCCCTTTCCAGCTTGCCAGAGCGGCCGCCGCGCCAAGGGTATCGCGAAGCACTTAGAGCTTCGGGCGGCGCGGCTCACCGTGAAGCCACCGCCGGTGCCGCTATTGTGTCTTTTGTTGCACTTTGGTGGCGCCTTCTCCGGTCTTCTGGGCCGCTTTGTTGGTGGCTTTCTTAGTGCCGTTCTTGATCTTGTGACCGGCGGTCTTGGCCGTCCTTGACGTAGCTTTCCTGGTGTCTTGGGCCGCCTGCTTAGTGGATTGGCCGGCATCCATCATGTCGTCCTGGGCGGTTTGCGCCATGGTTATGGCCGGCACAGCCGAGGCAAACCAGCGCTATGCGGCATTTTGCAATTAGGTTGCTCATGACTGTTATATGGCATATGGGCCACCACGGTCCTCCCAGATACCCGTATAGACGCTTGTGCGGAGAGCGGTCCGGCGCCTGTCCGAAAAGGTACAGCCGGCGCCTCAGAGGCTGCGATACAGTAATCGAGCGGGATGCCTGCTTCTTCCCCCGCTTAATGGGTCCCCATGGCAGGCTGCTCCCGGTCGCCGGCCGTGAAGGTTCCTGTGGCGCTGCCGGCACCGGCCTTCAACTTCTGCAGCGCGGCGATTGTCTGCTTCCAATCCTTGCGCTTCTTTTTGGTGGCAAACGGAAGATCCGGATCGCGGTAGTAATTCAAAATGTTGTCGCGCAATTTCGGATCGATCGTCTCCGGTGGCTTCTCCGCCAGCGCGATGGCCAGCTTCGAATACGCCAGGTCGGCCAACGGATACGCGGCCGGGCGCGTCGGTTCGCCTGTATCGAGATCGCGGTCGGAGAGCGACAGGCTGCCATCGCCCACCGCCGTCAAAAGGCGCCGATACTCGTTCAACGTCCGGTCGAAGCTCTCCTGGAACAGCCCCTCCGTCCGCGCGCTGGGAGGCTTGAACGAGAGGGCTTTCAGAGGGCCGAATTTCGGCATGATGCGAATTGCGAACGCCAGAATCTCCGAACCCAAGCCGGGGCGCTGGTACTTGTCGGCCCACTCTTTCCGGTAACTGGCCCGCGACAGGTTGTAAGTGAAGGCGCGGCGCGTGAGACCCGGACGGGCTTTCATCAGCTCGTTCTTCTTGAGATCCCAAGCGACGCGCGTCATGCTGGGTATCATGGAACTTACCAACTGGCGGTAGGTTCCCAGCGCCAGATCCAGATCCGCAAAGACATCCGTCAGGTGCAGGCAGTAAGTGTCGTAAAAGGCGCGGTCCAGTACGTCTTTCGAGATGCGGAACCCGATGAAATCGTGATAGGCCTGCGGCGCGTAGGAGCCGCGCGCCACCTGTAGAACGTCGAACGAGAACTCCACTTTCATGTGCGAGGCATGATCGTCGGCATACGTGACTATGTCCCCATACTTGCGCGCCAGCTTGGGGTAATCGATCGGCACGGCCCGATTCACCGCGACTCCGTGGCCCTGAATGTCGCCCGCGTAGTGCGCCAGGGAGCCAAGCGCGAAGCCATACTCTTCGATCGTCTGCGCTTCACGAATCATGTTGACCACGAAATCGCCGCTGCGAAGGTAATGCACCAGGTCGCTGAAGAACTTATTGCCGAACGGATAATAGCCCATGTCCTGGATGATGCAGCCCGCATAAGCGCTGGCGTGCGCCGCGATAAGTTGCTCCGGCGTGGCCTCCGGGAACCTCTTCAACAGGAGCGGCTTGATATTCGTGTCCCAGGCCGTGTCGATGACCGCTTCGTGCGTCAGAACCGAGTAAGCGTGTGACAAAGGGCACGCCAGCACGGTAAGTAAACACACCAAAGCGCCCCGCCTTAGCAGCTTCATGTGTGGTCCCTGGCATTTTTCAGGCCATCCGTTTTCGATATTGCCGACCCCAGACTCCGCCCCGGAGCTGGGCTGCGTGACCGAGCCCCAACTGCATGGCGCTATCATCAAACATTAACGAATGAATCCGGACTTTCTGATCGTCGGCGCCGGCGTGGCCGGACTGCGCGCGGCCATCGAGCTGGCTGAGGCCGGCCAAGTTCTGGTCGTGGCTAAAGAGGGCCTGCGCGAATCCTCCTCCGAATACGCCCAGGGCGGGATTGCCGTGGCCCTGAGCGACGACGACGAAGTTGCCCTGCACGAGCAGGATACTCTCTCGGCGGGCGACGGTTTGTGCGATCCCGCCGCTGTGCGCACGCTCGTCGAGGAAGGCCCGGACGCCATCCGGGAGCTTATCGAGTGGGGCGCCGCGTTCGATCGCGAAGGATCGCGCCTGGCCTTCACCCGCGAGGGCGCGCACAGCCGCAACCGCGTCTTGCACGCCGATGGCGATTCCACGGGCCGTGAGATCGCGCGCACGCTTTATCTAACGGCGGCTTCGCTTCCCAACGTTTCGTTCCGCAGCTTCGGTACCGCTCTGGATCTGCTGCTGGATGGCTCGGGCGCCGTGGGCGCGGAACTCTACGACGCTGCGGCGGGCCGCGTCGTCCCCATCTTCGCGCGCGCGGTTCTGTTCGCCACCGGGGGGCTGGGGCAGGTCTTCCTGAATACCACCAATCCGGCTGTAGCCACCGGCGATGGCGTCGCCATGGCCTATCGCGCGGGAGCCGAGATCGCGGACATCGAGTTCGTGCAATTCCATCCCACCGCCCTGCACGTCGAGGGCGCGCCGCGCTTCCTGCTCTCCGAGGCCTTGCGGGGCGAGGGCGGACGGCTGCGCAACAGGGAAGGGAAGCGCTTCATGGAAGGCGTCCATCCGCTTCGCGAGCTGGCGCCCCGCGACGTGGTGGCTCGCGCCATCTGGGCGGAAATGGCGCGCACCGGAGCGCCGCACGTATTCCTCGATTTGACCCATCTGCGGGCCGGCTTCCTGCCCCGGCGCTTCCCGCGCATCTACACTACGTGCCTGGAACACGGCGTGGATCTGGAGCACGGCCCCGCGCCGGTGGCCCCCGCGGCGCACTACGCCATGGGCGGCGTCCACACGGATCTGGAGGGCCGCACCTCCATCCCGCGCCTCTTCGCGGCGGGCGAGGCGGCCGCCAACGGTGTCCACGGCGCCAATCGGCTGGCCAGCAATTCGCTGCTCGAAGGGGTGGTATTCGGCGCGCGCGCGGGGCGTGCCATGCGGGATGCGCCGCCCGCGCCGCCGTGCCCCTCCAAAGAGCCTTACCGCGTCGAGAGCGGCGCTTACGCCTCGGAGGCCATCGAGGAGATCCGAAGCCTGGCGTGGGAAAAATGTGGCATCGTGCGCGACGGCGCGGGCCTGGAAGATGCCGTGGGCTGGCTGGAGGCGCGCGCCGGCGAGCTTCCGCCATCCCCGGAAAATGCCGCCGTGCGCAACGTTCACCAGGTCGCCCTGCTCATCGCCCGCTGCGCCCTGGCACGCCGCGAAAGCCGGGGCGCACATTTCCGCGCGGACGCGCCGCAGAAGCGCGCCGAGTTCGAAAAGCACACGGTAATCTCGAAGGACGGCGGTATCTCGTTCAAATAGCGATCGTCTGCGTAAGCTAGAACATGCCCCACCGGTGGGCATGCTTTAGCTTGCCCGCCGCTTGCGCCTGTCAAGGCAAAATAGAAAGTTCCGCTTTCCAGCAAAGTA
>CAYRWE010000119.1:0-15458 GCA_964427655.1 uncultured Solibacteraceae bacterium
CAAGAGGAACTTTCTACTTTGCCCAAATAGGAACTTCTCATATTGCCGCGACAGGCCCGCGAATTTGCCGCAGCCGCATTTTCCGGCGGTGTTACTATCGTACATTGTAATTTTGCGTGCCCCGGATCGCCCGTGGGAGAGGAGAATCGAATGATGCGCAAGTTGTTTTGGTCCCTGGCGGCCATGGCCCTGTTGGCGTACGCGGCGTACGCCGCGGCCGTGGACGGAACCTGGAAGGGCACTGTGGATACCCCCGCCGGCACTTTCGAGATCACCCTGGCGCTCAAAGCTGACGGAGACCAGTTGACCGGCACCGTCCAGGGCGGCCCGGCCGCGGAGATGAAGATCGAGGAGGGCAAGATCGACGGCGACAAGGTCTCCTTCATCGTCAATATGGAGTTCGGAAAGCTGACCTACGCCGGCACCGTCAGCGGCGACGATTTGAAGTTGAAAGTCGCCCTGGCCGATGGCGACCCCATGGATCTGAACTGTAAGCGCGTGAAGTAGCCGTCGCCGCCTCAGCGGCTCGCGGCCATGGCTGGCGGCATGGGATGCAGCGCAGCAGCCACCGCCTCCAGGGCCGCTTCCGCCGTGTCGAAGAGCCTCTCGACCTTGGCGATCCTCCGCCATTGGGCGCCTTCCAGGCTATACCACACTACACACCACTGGAACTCGGCCGTTCCCAAACGTTCGATGTGGATCCAATCTCCGAAAGCGGTACCCGTTACACGGAAGACGATCGGAACCGGCGGCTCGGCGGCGCTGCTGGAATACTTGGCTACGGTCTGAAGGCCCAGGGTCGTCGGCATAACTTGACTCGGAACTGAAGGTATTAACTTCGATAGTACCGAAGTCCTATCGAAGCTATCCGAATTATGGCGTGTGCCAAAAGCCCAAGTCAATACGGCCGCGGGATAACCGGTCTAGGCTCCTTTGGGATAGCAGCCTAGTACTCTCATAAAGTCCGCCAATTCTCCGAGGTGATGCAGGGCGTTCTGGGCGTTGGGGGCGTCCACCTGGCCCCAAAAATCCATGTAAAACAGGTACTCCCACGGTTTGCCCCGCAGCGGGCGCGATTGAATCTTGGCCAGGTTCAGATCGCGCAGCGCGAAAGCGCTGAGCGCACGGAATAGCGAACCCGGAACGTTGCGCGTGCTGAACACCAGCGAGGTTTTCCAGGCGCCATCCGCGGGAGCCGGCCAGGGATGGCGCCGCGCATACTCGGGCGTGCGCAGCAGGAAGAAGCGTGTGAAATTCTGCCGGTCGTCTTCGATCGACTTGCGGAGAATGCGCCCCCCGTAGATTTCCGCCGCCACCGCCGAAGCGATCCCGGCCGCATCCGCGAGCTTCTCTTCCACCACCATTTTTACGCTGCCGGCGGTGTCGTAATGTGGAATTCGCTCGATATTCGGATGGTTTCTGAAGAAATCCAGGCACTGATTCAGCGCCACGGGATGGGAAAATACCCGCTTGATTTTCCCGAAAGTCACGCCCTCTGCAGCGATCAAATTATGCACAATCCGCACGCTGGTTTCGGCCACGATGGGCAGCTCGAAATTGAGCAGGTGGTCGTAGTTCTCATATACCGAGCCGGCCAAAGTATTCTCGATGGGAATCACCGCACCCGCCGCGTGCCCTTCCTTGACGGCTCGGAAGGCGTCCTCGAAGCGCTCGCAGGGCAGCACCGGCGGCTCCGGTCCCAATAACTGCCGCACCGCCTGCTCGCTGAAAGCGCCGCGCGCGCCTTGAAAAGCGATGGGATCCGCGTCTTTGCGTTTCGCGCGGCTCATCGAGTCCCCTCCCATCGGCGGATGGCTGGGTCCGGCAGTCCCAGAAGATCCAGTACGCGATCCACGCTGTGATCCACGATGTCCATGACGGTCTGCGGGTGGTTGTAGAAGCCGGGAATCGGCGGCGCAATAATCGCCCCCATTTCCGCCAATGCCATCATATTCTTAAGATGGCCGAGATGAAAGGGGCTCTCGCGCACCATGAGAACGAGCCGGCGGCGCTCCTTTAATGTGACGTCCGCCGCCCTCACGATCAGGTTCGAGCTGATACCCGTTGCGATGGCCGACATCGTGTGAATCGAGCAGGGCGCCACCACCATTCCATCGACCGGGTACGAGCCGCTGGCCAACCGACATCCGATATCCTCTTGCGAATAGGAGTGGTCCGCCAGCTTCCGGAGATCCGCCGCCGTGCGGCCCGTTTCCAGGTGCAACGTCTTTTCGCCGGAACGCGACAGGACCAGGTGAATTTCGATATCTGCCTTATTTCTAAGGCGTTCCAGAAGGCGGCAGCCGTAGACCGCGCCGCTCGCTCCGGTTATGCCGATCACGATTTTCATCAGCCCAGTACCCTCCGTTCCGTTTCCGGAACAAAACGGCTCAGATTTCGCTTGCTCACGCTCGCCGCCGAGACCTATAATTGCGATCTCCGGGGGCCCATAATGTGCGAAAAATACCTCCGGACATCGAGGATCATAACATGGAACGTCCCGGCGAAAGGCTCAAACGGGAACGCGAGCGCCTTGGGCTGACTTATCGCGACGTGGGGGCAGCCAGCCAGAAGATTGCCGCGCGGCGCCTCAGCGACGAGTACACCATCGCTCTGAGCCGCCTGGCCGACATCGAGAACAAGGGCACCCTGCCCACCATCTACCGTCTGTATACTCTGTGCGCCATTTACCGCCTGGATTTCGAGGAGGTCCTGGGATGGTACGGAGTGGACCTGAGGAATTTACCTCCAGACGCCCTGCAGATCGGTCTCGAGGAGACCCACCTCGTTCATTTCCGGCCCCGCGGACAGGTTCCGGTTCCCCAGCCCCGTGCGGATACCGACCTCGAAGAGACCTCTTTCCTGGGCCACCTGGCACGCCGCTGGGGCAAACTCCCGCTGGCGTTTTTGAGCGGGCTCGACCTCCGCCAGTATTGCTATGGCGTCATTGGGCTTTGCGACTTCACCATGTGGCCGCTCCTGCGGCCCGGCTCGCTGGTGATGATCGATGTGTCTACCCGGAAAATCGCCTCCACCGGCTGGAGCAACGAATTCGAGCGCCCCATCTATTTCCTGGAGCACCGCAGCGCCTACATGTGCGGCTGGTGCGCCCTGGCCGGAAAGAAGCTGGTGGTCGAGCCGCATCCGATCTCCCGGCAAAATCCTTCCATCTTCGAATTCCCTTCGGAAATCGATGTGATTGGCCAGGTGATCGGTGTGGCTATGCCCCTGGAATCGGAAAGACGCTCCGCTCGGCCTTCCGCAATTCCAGCAGAGTCTCCAGATCGCTGAAGTAAAGCTGCCGCTCCACCCCGCGCGCCGAGCGCGGCGCCAGGTCGCGGTATTCGGCCACCGAAAGCAGACCGTTCTCACTGAAATACTCGTCCAAATCGATCTTTTGATCCGCCAGGTTGAAGGTCAGCCATTGGAAGAAAACCTGGTGGTGGGCCTGGCGCAACGTGCGGTCGGCCTCTTCGTCGTTCATCGCCTGGCTCAGCAGGGCGTGAGAATAGCCGCCAGTCTCCGGGTTGCGCAAAGAGGCCAGGTAGACAAGCCGGCCAAAGACCGTCGGGATCTGCGAAAGCGCCTTTCGCCAGGCGTCCGCTCCTCGTATTCGTAGGCCCTGCGAACCGGACTTGCTCTCACCGATCCCGCCGATTCCGACATCAGGCATATGCGGTAACCGTTAACGAGGCTAGGTCGTGCGAGTGCTCGATTCCGTGTTCCCTATCGATTCTATAATATCCCAGCACTCCGGTAAACTCCCGCTTAGCCCCTCCCCGTCGATATTCCCTACATACCCCCAGTACTGAGAGGCCCGTTCCGATTCCAGAAAATTCTACGGTGAAACACCTTACCACGGTACTGATGGCTCTAGTATAGTACTCAGCTTACTCTCCAAAGTTAGCGGAATGACACTAGCGAAAGGACACTAGCATGAGGAAACTGGTTTTGCTCGCATTGCTCGCTTTCACGTTCCTGGCCACCGCTCAGACCAGCCGGGTCATCACTCCGATCCCGACCTGCAATCCGTGTGACTGGGTGCGTTGAACAGGGGACCCCAACCGGCGCGGCACGCGGTGCTAAAATCGATCAGCGGTCGCACGTAAATGCCGAGTGTCGCGCTGGTATCGTATTTGCAATTCTTATCGCTCCTGGGCGCGGCTTTGACAGATGTTAAACTGCTCAAAGCCGGGCTGTTCCGGCAGTATACGGTTCTTTTCTGGTTCCTGATTTTCTTCATTCTCAGCTCGCTTTCCTCCCTGGTTTTCGACGTCGGCTCGCAAGTCTATCAGAAGCTCTGGATCTTCACGGAGCTGGTTCTTTGGGCCTTTGAAATAATGGTGATGCGCGAGTTGTGCCGCCTGATCCTGCGCAAATATCAAGGCCTGCTCACGCTGGGCCGCTGGGCCATGTATTTCAGCATCGCGGTGGCCGTCGTCGGCAGCGTCATCAGTTTATTGCCGCGCATCACCCCGGCCATGCCGCAGTCTTCGCGCATCATGGGCTACGCACTGGCCGCGGAACGCGGCGTGGATCTCAGCCTGGCGCTTTCCCTTCTGCTGACATTGGCGTTTCTGACGCTTTATCCCATCCCTCTTCCGCGCAACGTCCTGGTGCACTCGGTGGTTTACTCGGTCTTCTTCCTGAGCAACACGTTCGGCGTGCTGATGCGGGTCATCCTGGGAATGCGTCTGAAGGATGAAGTCAACCTTTTTCTAATGGGGATCTCCTCGTTATGTACGTTTGCGTGGTTTCTTTTCCTGAACGCCAAAGGGGAGGAAATGCGCGTAAATCTGCCCTGGATTTCCAGCGAACACGAGCAGCGTTTGCTCGAACAACTGGATGCCTTGAACGCCACTATTTTGCGAGCCTCGCGGCCTTAGCTGCTTTAAATGATAACTTCGGTTAAATTCTAAGTACTATCTCAGAGCCAAACAGTACCAATATTACCAGGACTATAGTTGCAAATTGGTCTAAACTCTCGTAAGCTCATCTTGAACAAGGAAAGTGCGGACAAGATGCAACTCGTAATCGGTATTTCGGTTCTGGTGTTTCTGGGCCTGCTCGGAGGTGCTATGTTGTTGATTCGTAAAGTGGCCTTCGAGGGGGGAAACCTTCCTCTGACCGCGGAGTGGATTGGTGAGCTTTCGGTGGAGCGCTACCGGCCGATGATGCGCTTGCTGGATGGCGCCGATCTTGAATTTCTGCGATCTCAGCCGGGCTTTAAACCGGAAATGGCTCGCCGGATTCGTGCTCAAAGATGCCAGATTTTCGCCGGATATTTGCATTGCTTGACGGCGGATTTCCGGCGGGTGTGTTCGGCAGTTCATCTCCTGATGCTGCATTCCGGGCATGACCGGCCCGATTTAGCCGCCATCCTGGTGCGCCATCAGGTGATGTTCGCGACCGGCATGCTCATGATTCACGCTCGTCTGTTGTTGTACGGCTGGGGCATCTGCGGCGTGGACGTCAGCAATCTGGTGAGGATCTTCGACGTCATGCGGCTGGAACTGCGCAGTCTGGTTCCGGCTACCGTGTCGGCGGGAGTCAACTAAAAATAAGCCGCGCCATTTCGGGGCCTTAACCGACAGGGGACAGGCTGCGAAATGGCGCTTATTTGCGTCTACAGCCGCTTCAACGCTTCTTTGGCTTCTTTCAGTTCCGGAAATTCCTTTTCAGCCTCCCGGAATTCCCTCGTATGCACCCGGCGGCGCACGCCACTATGATCCACCGGATGTTGCAGGTGCAGCATCTCGTGATACATCACGTACTCCAGCGCCAGCGGGGGCGCCTCCGGCCGGTCGAAAATGCGGCTGACGATGATGGCGTTATGCGAGGGATCGAAATGGCCCAGCATGCTGCGCGAAGCCCCGCGGCTCCAACCGAGCTGCGGGCGGCCCAGCAACCCATTGAAGAATCGGGCATTTAGGCGCTCGAAGATCGCCTCCAGGTTATGCACCTTGCCGCGCGGCCCGGAAACGAACTTGCGCCCGCGGATCTGGCGTACCAGTTGCGCCTGGCGGCGCACGTCGCGCCGGTTCAGATATAGCCTGTAGCGGCGCAGGTGAACGCGCCCCACCGGTTTGCGGTAAAGCTTGCCCAGCAGAATATAGGCCAGCGCCTCGGTGACGGGCGCCGGCGCACCTTCCAGCAGATCCGAAATGCGCACTCGCAGGCGGCCATCCTCCAGCTTGATGAAGCTGTCCGCGTTGGCGAAGCGGCAGTACTCGATCGTCAGCTCCGGCAGCGGCGTGCGCGGCTTCAGCTCGCGAAAGACGCGCGCATAGATCTCCGCGGCCGTCTCGAAGAAGAGCGAACTCTGGAGGTCCGGCATCGCGGCGCGATCAATCGCCGGGCACCCGGTCGGGCTTGGGCCCGAAGCTCCAACCCATTTCGGCCAGCATCAGGCCCACGCGATGGCGGTACGTCTTGAGAGTCGAGAGGCCCACCATCAGCAGAATGACGCAGATGGCCGCCACCACCACCTGCGGCACATTCAGGTTGTTCTTGAAGAACCACAGCCAGCGGCCGTACACCAGCTCGATGTGAACCCAGTACACCAGCAGCGAGGTCGTGCCGATCTGCCGCACCCAGCTCCAACGGTCGCCGCGCGCGCCGTAGCGCGTCCACACGAAGGCCATGGCCAGCAGCAGCACGGTGGCCGAAAGCTTGGTCAGCACCTGCGCCGGGCTGTTCAGCCAATACTCCGATTTCGGGTAGACCGAATACGGCAAACCGGCCAGATACTGGCAGGCGACGATGGTCACCCCGGCCGCCAGGGCGGCCCACTGCACGAAGCGCTCGATGGAATCCGGCGGTATGATCCGGATCGCGCTTCCCACGCTCATCCCAAAGGCCAGGTAAGCGGCCCAGGGGAAGAAGGCGAAAGCATTGTAATCGGGGACGACATAGTTGCGCAGCATCGCGGGCACGGCCGACGAATCGATCTGCGTGACCAGCGGCGCGGCCAGCGCGATGGCCAGCCCCAGCGCGGCGCACAGACGGGCCCGCTCCTGGGTGCGGAACAGCGCCATCACGGAGAGCACCGCCATGGCGAAGCCCATGGCGTTGAGAATATCCACGCGGAACAGATCGGTCCACGGCGAGGTCCCCGAGAACACCCACATCTGCAACCGGAACGCGAAAGCCAGAAGGAATAGGTAGCCGGAGCGGCGGAAAGCCGTGGTGACTCGTTCCACGGGGGGCAATCCCTTGCGCTCGGTGCTGTCCATCAGAAACGCCAGCGTGACGCCCGTCAGAAACAGAAAAATGGCCGGGGGCATTCCACCTACGAACTGCGACAGCATGTAAGGGCCGTCCTGCCGCAGGTCGTTCCGCAGGAACGAGTGGAAGACGTGGCCCTGCAACATGATCAAGGCGCCTAAACCGCGCAGCCAATCGAGGTACTGGAGCCTGTAGGTACTGGTTTTGGTCTTAGTTACGATACCCAATAGGGGCCTACTTCTGCGGACGTTGCTTGTGCACGTCCCTGGGGAGGTTTAATTTGACGGCCGAATCCGGCAAATTGGCATCGGACTTCATATTCGTATACGTCGCCAGGGAATAATCTCCGCCCGGCTCGTAAAATTTCTGTTGAACCGCCATCCCCTTGGCGTCGATCCATAACTCGACTCTTTTTAGATGCGTCAAAACATCGGGAGATTTCGGCGTCAACTCGATTCTCACCGTTTTCTCACCGTTCACCGTATCGTCGCCGCCTAGACGGATCGTGTAGGCGTCCTGCAGATCTTTGGAACGGCTCCCAAATCCCAGCAAGAGAAACTGGTCGATCATGCCCTTTTCCTTGCCCAAGTCGTATTCTTCAACAGTATTGCTGGTGGGGTAGTAGATTTGGACCACGTGCCCGGAAAATTCGGCCTGCTTGGGATTGGGCGGCTGGATGTCGATCCGCATCCGTAGATCGTTGGGCCGGGGACGCTTCACATAGATGGTCCCAGTATCGGCCGTATCTTCGTTGATGACCGCGGTATGCGAGACTTTGCGAATGTTGGCGCTCAGGCCCTTGAACCGGACGGCCGCCTGATCCATGCGGGCCAGGGTATCCGCCAGCTCGTCGCCCGCGGCACCAGCGACGGCGCCGCAGCACAGCAGGAAAGTCATGGCAAGGAGGAGCTGCGAAGAGCGTCGGGCTGGCATCAAATGTAAGCTCTCTATCAGATACGGCCTTGAGGCCCCTGGAAGTTACATCTCTTTAGGGCCGTCAAGTCTAAGGCCAAGCAAGTTCAGGGCCGTGCAAACGCCATGTAGCCTTCCAGTTCGTCTTCCGCATCCAAAATCGGCTCCACGCGGGTCACTTGCAGATGCCGGTTGCCGGTCCGGTTTTGCAGCATATCGGTGAGCCTGGCCACGCGCTGGTTCTCCGGAACCTTGGTCAGCAGGTCCAGCTCCACGAAATAGGCCAAGCCCCCATTTTCAGTGGGGAGCATGGCGATGCTGCTGGCCTGGTGGATGCGCGGCTGGTCGCGGAACCACGCGCGCGGCGTCAAAAAGATGAAGGCGACGATGATCCCAACCATCAGGTCATATTGCCAACACGCGCGGGAGTAGTCCCACAGAATGAAGCGCTTCAACATCCATCGGCTATTTTAACAAGCGGCGTGCCCGCCGGTTAGGCGCGCCCGACGTTGTAGGTTATAGGACCACCGCGGGATGGTAGAGGTTGGGCAGCACGGCTTCCCCGACAGCCACCAGCTCGCCTGTGCGCGTGACCGCCTTCACGTAGCGCGCGTTGGGCTGCGCGCGGAAGGGCGAGGCGGCGAAATTGCGGCCATTGCGGATCTGCGCGACCGTGCCATCGTCCACCAGCACCGCCGGAAAAAACGGCAGCATCTGCGCGGCCGGCACCAGGGCGTCGAGCAGGCGCTCTTCGGCCGCCAGCGCTTCGAGCTGCGGGATGGTGCGGGCCTGCGCGATTTCGAATTCGCCGCTCGCCAGGCGGCGCAGCTCGCAGAGGTGCGCGCCGCATCCGGCGGCCCGGCCGAGCTCGTGCGCGATTGCCCGCAGGTAGGTGCCGCCCGAGCAATGCGCGCGCAGCCGCACATTCGGCCCGTCGATATCGAGCACCGTCAACTCGTATACGTGCACCTTGACCGGCTCGAGATTCACCTCTTTATCTTCGCGCGCCAGTTCATAGGCGCGCCGCCCGGCTACCTTCTTGGCGGAAACCGGCGGCGGCTGTTGCAGAAACTCGCCGCGGAAGTTCTCCAGATACGGCTCGAGTTCGGCCGCCGTGAACGAGACCTCGCGGCGTGGGCCGGCATCCTGCCCGGCGCAATCGTAGGTATCGGTGGCCCAGCCGAAGCGCACCACGCCCTCGTAGATCTTGTCGCTGCGCACGTAGAATTGCGCCAGGCGCGTAGCGCGCTCAATGACCAGCGGCAGCACTCCGGTGGCGATGGGATCGAGGGTTCCCAGGTGTCCCACCTTTTTGGTTTTAGCCAGATGCCGCACTTTGCCGACCACATCGTGCGACGTCCAGCCTCCGGGTTTATCGACTACGATCACACCATTCAAGGGATTTTCCGCGCGGCTTTCTAAGCTGGGATTGTCACCCCAGTGTAACAGCGGCCGCCGCACCTGAATGCCTCAGGGAACTTCGATCAGTTACTGCGAAGCCCTGGAGTATCATTCATAGCGCAGCGCGTCCAGCGGATCGCTGCGCGCCGCCCGCCGCGCCGGGATGTAGCAGGCCAGCGCCGCGACAGCGCCCAGCACCGCGACCACCGCCAGGATCGTCAGCGGATCGTGCGTGCTCACGCCGAACAACACGCTCGCCAGCACGCGACCCAGGGCTAGCGCGCCGGCCACGCCCGCGACCATGCCGGCCAGCACCGGGCCGAGCGCGTGCGCCAGAACCATGCGGTGCACGTCGGCCGTGCGCGCCCCCAGAGCCATGCGAATGCCAATCTCGTTGCGGCGGCGCGCCACCGACCACGACACCACGCCATAGATGCCCAGCGAGGCCAGCAACATCGCGGAAAGAGCGAAGCCAGTGATCAGCCCCATCTGAAAACGCCGCTGGCTCACGGAATCCGAGACCACGTTCTGCATGGTGCGCACCTGCCCGATCACCACGCCGGGGTCCAGGCTCCGCACCGCGGCACGCACAGACGAGGCGATGGCGCGCGGGTCGCCAGCGGTCCGCAGGACAGCCTGCATGCCCGTTTGGGTGCGAAACCAATAAGGCACGTACACCGTCGGCACCGGCCCTTTCTCGATGCTCACGCGGACATCGCGCACCACCCCGGCCACCACAAAGGGCTGCTCTTTTCCGTCGCCGCCGCGCCCGAATCTCTTCCCCACCGGGTTCTCGCCGGGCCAGACCACGCGCGCGGCTTCTTCGGAGATCAGCGCCAGGTTCCGCTGTCGATCGGCTTCCGTGAATGTCGTCCCCGCCACCAGCGGAATGCCCATGGCGCGGAAATAATCGGGAGTGCAAAAGCGGTAGTTGGTGGGCGGCAGCTCCGCAAGGGGACGGGTTTCGCCGGTTCTCTGGATCGCGTCCACCCAGTCCTCGCCTTCGAGCGGTAGACGCGATACCAGCCCGGCGCCGGTCACGCCGGGGATGGTCTGGAGCTTCGCGACGAGACCGCGGTAGTAGGATTCGCGCTGGCTCTCTTCGCGGTAGTTATTGCCTGGGAGATGGATCTCCACGGCCATCAACCGGGCGGCTTCGAATCCCTTATCGACGTTCAGCAGCCGCACGAAGCTGCCGATCAGGAGTCCGGCCGCGATCAGCAGAACGGCGCTCAGGGCGGCTTCGAACCCCACCAGCAGATCGCGCGTGAGGAGGCCGCGGCGGCCCTCGGTTGCGGTGTGCGACCCGGCGCGCAAAGCCTCCTGGGGGTCCGCCGACGCCGCGCGCCAGGCGGGCAGAATGCCGAAGAGCACGCCGGTGAGGATCGAGAGGCCCAGGGCGAACAGAAGCACGCGGCCATCCATGTGGATTTCGTCGGCGCGCGGCAGGTCGACCGGCGCGTAGCGGAGCACCATGCGCAGGCCCGCGGACGCCAGCAGGATCCCCGCGGCCCCGCCCGCCAGGCCGATCGACAGGCTCTCAGCGAGAACAGAGCGCAGCAGTTGCCAGCGGCCGGCGCCCAGCGCGGCGCTAATGGCCAGCTCGCGCCTTCGCCCCGTGGCGCGAGCCAGGCTCAAGTTCGCCAGGTTCACACACACGATCAGCAGCACCGCGCCCACCGCGCCGAACAGAATCAGCAGGCCCCTGCGCACCGGCCCCACCAGCTCATCCTGAAGCGGCGTGATGGCGGCGCGCAGGCTCATCTTCTCCGTAAAATGCGTCGCAATAGATGCCTGCACAACGTTCAACTCCGCCAGCGCGCTCCGCGGCGAAAGACCCGCCTTCAGCCGCCCGATGACGATATAGTTGAACTCGCCGAACCAGTCCAACTTGTCGCCCTGGATAACGACGGGAGTGAAGACGTCGACGTTTCGAGGGAGCGACTCGAACCGGTTTTCGATCCTCGGGAAGTGGAACCGGGCGGGGAGAATGCCGACCACCGTGCGCGGCACCCCGTTCAGCGTGATGGCGCGGCCCACGAGATTCGGATCGCGGTGAAACTTGCGGCTCCAGAGCGCGTTGCCGATCACCGCCACATGATCGTGACCGGCGCGGCCCTCCTCCTCCAGGAAGGTGCGCCCGAGCTGCGGCTGCGCGCCCAGCATGGAGAGCACGTTGGCGGAAATCCCCGCGCCGTCCAGTTGCTCGGGTTCTCCGGCGCCCGTCAGCACGATCTCGGATTTGGCGACCGTGCCGAGTTCCTCGAACGAGCGGCTGTGCTCGCGCCATTCGAGGAAATGGCGCCCGTTGACGGGCAGCACGGGATAGGTGCGGGCAAGCTCCGGGACGATCTCGTTGACCACGACCAGCCGTCCGCCTTCGCGCCAGGCAAGCGGCTTGAGCAACACGCCATCGACGATCGAAAAGATGATGGTGTTGACCGCGATGCCGAAGGCCAGCGTCAACAGCGCGACGGTAGTGTAGCCGCGGTCCTTCATTAGAGTGCGAATGGCGTGTCGCATATCCACCTTAGCCGGCCTTGCGGGCCGTACAAATGTAACCGGGCGTGAAATTCCGCTCGTGATCGAGACGGTCCAAAAATGGCAGTATTAGCGCCGGGGGAACCAGGAGCAAAGCCGCGGGAATGAAAAGCGCCCACCGCAAACCGCCGGTGAAGAATTGCAGACCGTTGAGCATGCGGCGGGCCAGCAAACGAAAGTAACCGCCCACGGGACGCATCTCCACCACCTGCAATCCGGCGCGCTCGATAAGGTACGCCAGACCGTAGCGCGTGTAGCGGAAAAAATCGTGGGGCGCCTGGTGCACCTCCCATTCGAGCGGCGCGGCCAGCAGCAGGAGGCCTCCGGGGCGCAGGCTGCGCGCGATCTCGCGCAGGGCGCCGGCCGGCTCGCACAGGTGCTCCAGAGTCACGATGTTCAGCGCCGCATCGAACGTGCCGGCGCGGAAGGGCAGCGCGGTCAGATCGGCCAGCGCGTCGAGATTCGTGTAATCCCAAGCGGCATCGCCCACCGCCAGATCGATCCCGCAGTAGCGCTGCCGGGCGAAAGGGCGCGCATAGCGGCCCTCGCCCGCTCCGGCATCGAGCACGCGTGCGCCGGCGGGAAGGCTCCCCGCGAATGCCGCCACGGCGTCTTCGAGAGCCGTCTCGAAGTGCAGGATGTGGCGCCGCAGAGGACGCGGCAGGAGGTATGCGGGCGCGGAATATTTCATCGCGGGCGGGCCTCCAGCATGATGGTCGAACCGGCGCGGCAGGCCGCTTCCAAAGCGGTCGGAGCGAGCGCGGCCATGACAAGGGCGAAATAGAGCAGGTCTTTCGAGAGGCGCAGGGCCGGGCTTTCGGGCAAGCGGCGCAGGCGACGCGCCATGGGGTCGAGACGCGGCGCCAGGCTGCTGGCCAGGCCGGCGGGGTTGTCGCGTAGGGAGAAATATTTTCGGCGAAGCACCTCGAACCCGCAGGATTCCAGCAGCGTTTCGAGATCGCGGGCACGAAAGTCGTACAGGTGACGGGGCACATCCACGCCGGTCCAGCCGGCGCGCAGAAGGCGGAACTGCCAGCAGGCGGCGTTGGGCACCTGCACGATCAAGCGGCCCTGGGGAGCCAGCAAGGTGCGCGCCGAGGCCAGGTACGCGCGCGGATCGGGCAAGTGCTCGAGCACGTGGAACATGGTGATGGCGGCGAACCGGCCGGCGGCGAAGGGCGCCCGCTCCAGGTGTGCGCAGACCGCCGGAGCGCCCTGCTGCCGCCACGCCACGGCCGCGGCCTGGGGCGAGAAATCCAGGCCCGCCGCGCGGAAACCGCGATCGCGCAGCATGGCCAGAAACAGGCCGCCGCCCGAGCCGACATCGAGTAGCGGCCCGACGGCGCCGCTCGAGCGCAAGGCCCGCACGACGAAACGCACGTGGTCGCCGAGCACCAGGCGGCGGTAGCGCTCTTCGAGGCGGCTGGCGGCACTGGAATCCGGCGCGAACCAGTAATCGCGGGGATAGTAGAGGCTCAGCTCTTCGGGGGAAGGCTGGGGATCGAGGCGCACGAGGCCACACTGGTCGCAGCGCACGACGGCAAATTCGCGCGTGGTGGTGGCGTAGAGACGGTCGGACGCGCGGAAGAGGGAGTGCGCGACGGAGTTGCCGCAGAGCAGGCAGGCGCTCACGGCGTCTCCTTTTCAGGCAAGGTCCTGGGCAAGCTAAAGCATGCCCCACCTGGTGTGATTGCAAGCAACCGCTCCCTCACGGTCGCGGCTCGGAACGCTGTCGTACACCGAGCCGCGACCGTGAGGGAGCGGTCTTGCCTTGAAATCGGACCTGGCGGCCGCGAGCCGGTGGGGCATGCTTTAGCTTGCCCAGGAAAGAAACTGTTCATACCACCTCCCGCAGGCTCAAGCGATTGGCCAGGATCAGCCTGCGCACCTCGCGCGGCGAAAGTCGGCGCATCCGGCCAATCTCGGCGCGTTTGCGCAGCATGCGCGGCGCCAGCCGCAAGGCCCGCAGATCGCCGCGCACCAGCGCGCGCGCCATGCGCCATTTGCCGCCGAGGCCGGGAAAATGGGCCGTATCGCCGTCTCCGCTGCTGGCGGCCGCCGCGCCCGCCGCCACCCGCAGGGCGAAGAACAACGGGTTCAGCCACAGCAGGCTCCAGGGAAACAGCTTGAGCGCCAGCAGCAGGCGGTTGCGCTCGATCAGCTCGAGGCGCGCCGCGGAGCCTTTTCCCATCGTCGCGCCACGATGGTGCCGCACCACGGCCGCGGGTGTATACAGGCATTTCCATCCGGCGATGCGCGCCCGCAGGCCCAGCTCCGCGTCGTCGCCATAAGCGAAGAAATCTTCGTCGAAGCCGCCGATGCGATCGAGCATTTCGCGGCGATAGAGGGCCGCGCAGCCATCCGGCCAGAGCACCTCCTCTTCGCTGTCGAACTGCCCGCGATCGAGCGCGCCCGCGCCGCGGCCGCGATTCTGGCCATCCGGGAAGATCAGGTGGCCGGCCTTGTCGATGCGCCGGGGATCTTCCCAGACCAGGATCTTACTGGCGGCCATCCCCACCTCCGGCCCCTTCTGGCAGGCGCGCGCCAAGGCGGCCAGCCACCCCGGCTCGGCTTCGGCGTCGTTGTTCAGCAGGGCGATGAACTCGCCCCGCGCGGCGGCGATGCCTTGATTATTGGCGGCGCAGAAACCGCGGTTCTCGGAGTTGCGAATCACGCGCGCCCGGAACTCCCCGGCGGCCATATCGGCCGAGCCATCCGCCGATCCGTTGTCCACTACGATGGTCTCAAACGGTACGCCCTCCTGGCGGGCCAGGGAGGTCAGGCATGCACGCAGCAATTCCTTGCGGTTCCAATTCACTACCACTACGGAGATCAACCGTTCATGCTATCAGGTCCGTTTCCACGCGATCCTTCGGGTACTGGAACCGGGTCCCGAATTGGGGGGGAATATTTGTGGCGTTGGTAAGGTTGTCGGCAGCCTGGGAGATTTGCCGAGGTTATGATAGAAGCTGAGGACCTCGGATATTCACGTATGACGTCCATAGGCGAGGCTTTGCGAGCCGAGCGGATGCGGCGCAACCTCGAGCTGGATCAGATTTCCCGCGAGCTCAAGATCCCCCAGCGGCTGCTGGCGGCCATCGAAAACGATAAATTCGATCAATTGCGGGGCGCCGTGTTCGCCAAGAGTTTCGTGCGGCAGTATGCCGCCCTGCTGGGGCTGGATGCCGAAGAGATGGCTGCGCAGATCGGGCAGATGTTCGCCACCGAGCCGGCGCCGGATGCCCCGGATCGAAACCTGGAATCCGCGGCCGAAATGGATCTTCCGCGCGTGGAAGATTGGGGAGGCGTAGGAGGCCGGCGATTCTCGCGGGCCTCTTCGCTGCCGGCCCTGGCGCTGGTGGTGCTGGTGATGCTGG
>CAYRWE010000120.1:0-11351 GCA_964427655.1 uncultured Solibacteraceae bacterium
AGCGGTCGCGCTCGCGTTGCAGCGCGTAGACCGCGTCGTTCATGTGCTTCGGACAGGCCTCCAGGTCCCAGGCCAGCTCCGGCCCGCAGTCCGGGCAGATCCGCTCCTGGCAGGCGCCAACCCGGCAGTGCAGTACATCATCGTCGAGGTTGACGTGGCCGTTTGGGCATTCGTAGTATTTCTGCTTTGGATTTTGCGGCATGATCCTCCTTTCACGCCTGCGGGCAAAACCGCAGGCTGCGCGTCTCCAGCAGCATCGTCGCCAGATCCGCCAGCGATCGCTGCTGTGCCATGGCCGGGTGCTTGTCTTCCGTGGGCCGTAGCGGCTTGGCATATTTGTATTATGCGGAGTAGCTACGCATAAGTCAAGCACTATTTTGGCCCGCTTTTCGTCCGTAGCGGACACGCAGCTATTGACAGGCCAAGCCGCTTGGCACTATACTTCTCGACATGACGATGATTGACACCGCAGTTATCGGAAAAATGGGCGGAGACGCGCGCGCCGCCTCCCTCTCCGCAGAAGAACGCAGTGCCAGCGCGCGCAAGGCAGCACGCGCGCGATGGAAGGATCATAAGGCCAAGCGTCCGGTGGCAGGCAGGAACAAGCAGGCAAGTGCGAGAAAGCGCGCCGCCAAGTAGGACCCCATGTTCAACTGGCTTTGTCCCAAATGCGGTCGCGAAGTTCAACCCTCGGAACCCGAATGCCCGGCGTGCCACGAGGCGGCAGCGACGATGGCGGCTCGAACGAAAATGGAGACGCTAAAGAGGGCGAACTAGCGCAATAAAAAACCGATTCGGTTTGGTTTTGCTGCCCCGCCGAATCGGTTTTTGGAAGCCCAATCTTGACGATATGACCACTCTCATGCAAGTGGTAGGCTCTATGTGTATTTTACCAACAAGAGAGGAACACGATGAACATCAAAAAGAAGACGACGCGCGTCGTCGCACGGCGCCGCGCATCCGCAGATCCATCCGTCCGGAGATACCGGCTCTACCGGGAGCCGGTGCCGACCATCCAGCAGCTCGCGCCGACCAACGGACACAGCAAGCTGCCGGCGCCGGCGCCGGTGAAGGCGTAGCCGGATCCCAACGCCGCGAATGGCGATGGCCGCCGGGCGCCGATCGCCGTTTCCAGCGTGGCTAGCTAGCCGCGACGGACTCGGCGAGGACGCCGGCGGCGTACACTGGTATACGCGCGGGCGCTCCCCCACTCGCCCGCGAACCCGCCGGCGATTCGGGCGCCCGCCCGAGGACTCCAATCTCATGAACTGCGCCATCTACGCTCGGGTCAGCACCAAGGCGAAACCGGTCCGCAAAGCCGGCGAAGCACTCGCAAAATATAAGGAAAAGCTCGCCGCTTGGCAGTCCAAGCACCAGGACACGGAGAACCAGCTCCTCGATCTGCGTCGCTACGCGAAGGCGCAGGGCTGGACAGCCGTCGAGTACATCGACCACGAGACCGGCAAGCACGCCGACCGCGACGCGCTGCAATTGATGTTTGCGGACTCAAGCCGGCGGAAGTTCGAGGTCGTGTTGGTATGGGCGCTCGACCGATTTACCAGGCAGGGCGTGCTGGACACATTCGCGCACGTGAAGATGCTCCACGACTACGGCATCCAGTTCGAGAGCTACACCGAGCCGTTCTTTCGAACCACCGGACCTGCCGGCGAACTGCTGATGGCGGTCCTAGCCTGGGTGGCGAAGCAAGAGCGCATTCGCATTTCCGAGCGAACCAAGGCCGGCCTGGTGCGGGCGCGAAAGCAGGGACACGTGGGCGGCCGGCCGCCGCGAATTTTCGATCGCCAGCGCGCACGCGAATTGAGGAAAGGCGGCATGAGTTGGAGGAAGATCGAGAAGGAAATGGGCGTGCCGCAATCGTCGTTAAGGAAGGCGCTCGGCTCCCCCGCCAAAGGTGTGCACAAAACGTCCTTGAAAAAGGGCGAAAAACGTGTTGCAACCAAAACCTAGATTTGAAGCGCTTTTAGAGTGCACGAACGAACGTTTTATGCACGCCAGATCACCGCAAAACCCCAATAAAACGGCCATTCGCTACGCGCTAATTCGGACATGCGGGTCCGCTCGATTGCCGCGCGGGACGGCTTTGGCAGGCACATAAGTCCACATTCAGGCCCATTCCAGAAAAAAAATGCAGGCGCGGAGGTGGTAGTACGTAGTCTCCGACTCCCATTCTCGCAGCTCGCATCGCCAGGACTAGCGAAGCAACCAGGTCGTGCTGGCCACTTGACACCCACGCCGAAACCAGCGATGCTGCAGACATGGCGTATCCAGGCGGAAAGAACGCGCCAGGCGTTTATCACACGATCATCAACCTGATGCCGCCCCACCAGACCTACATCGAGCCGTTCCTTGGCGCCGGCGCGATCATGCGGCTGAAGCGACCGGCGGCGCTCAATATTGGCATCGACATAGATCCGGGCGCGCCCAAAGTGACGATGCCGCCGGTTCCCTCGCCAGATCCGTCGCGTTCGGCCGACGCCGGCAAAAACGGCGAGGCGTACCGTTCGCGCGAAACGGCGATGGCGGATCCGCACGCCGCCTCGGGCGATGCCCGTCATCACCACTCGCCAGGGGCGGCGATACAGGCCTCCAGCGGCGGAACTGGCGATGGAGTACTCCCGCGCTTCCACTTCGTGCACGGGAACGGGATCGACTTCCTGGCGTGTTATCCCTTCGCCGGCAACGAGCTCGTGTACTGCGATCCGCCATACGTGATGGCCACGCGCTCGGGCCGCCGGCTCTATCGCTGCGAGATGGCCGACGCCGAGCACCAGCGTTTATTGCGAGTGCTCCAGGATCTGCCTTGCGCCGCGATGATCTCCGGATACTGGTCGGAGATGTATGCCGAGGCGCTGGCCGGCTGGAACAGCGTCACGTACGACGCGATGACGCGGGCCGGCAAGCAAAAGACGGAGTGGCTGTGGTTCAACTTCCCGCGGCCCACCGAACTCCACGACTATCGCTACCTCGGGCGTGGCTTCAGGGAGCGCGAGAAAATCAATCGGAGGAAGAAGCGCTGGGTCGCGCGCCTCGAGCGGATGCCGGAGTTGGAGCGGCACGCGCTGCTGGCGGCGATGGCTGAGGTACGCTGTTAACCAACGACAGCCTAGCCGCGCGCCTTGGCACGGAGCGACAACGGGAGGATGTCAAATCAAACTCTCGCAGTCCAAACTACTGACCACCACCAGCCCATCCTCTATTTCGGCTCATCCTTTCAAATCGACTTCGTTCCCAAGCCCTGGCGCGTCGGTCGCGTGCCACGTCCTTCCGCGCTATTCATTCGCGCCACCTGCGCGAAAGCCGCCCGGCAGGTTCAGCTTGACTGGCATCTGGTGTGCAGCGCACGCGACGTGCTCTGGCGCACGACGCGGCATTTGGAGTGCCCCGTTGGCTGCGCCTGCAGCACAGCGATGCGGCGCGCTAAGCGGGCGCTGACGGACATTCTGGAGGAGTTTCTCAACGTGGGGCAGGGAAGACAGGCCGACGGGCTACAGAGTAGACTGCAAAGTATGAAACGCCTGCTAGTGGCAGAGCAGTTCGATTCCTATGCGCGGTCCGTCGTGCCGATCGGCGCGTCTGCAACCCAGCGGCAGGATCGTCGCGTATTCATGGGATCATTTTACCTCCTGATCCTCCGGCAGCTTCCTCCTCAGCCCGGCGTCCGTCGTCACCGCGATCATCGCCCGCAGCAGCTTGTCGCGCAGCTCCGGCGCCAGTTTGTCTTCGTCGATCACCAGGCCGCGCGGGCAGATCGTCTCACCCGTGGCGACGGCGTTGAGCGCGTCCTTCTCGTCGTCCGTGAACTGTTCGCGGATGGCTTCCCACGTGGTTAGGCGGATTAGCACGCGGCCTCCGTCGCGGCCATCGCCGGATCAAGCGTCGGGCGCCGACGCGGCTCGCCGTTTCCGCCGGCGTCGGCCGAACGCGCCGCTTCCGGCCTGGCCGCGCAGCCGGCGGTCTTCTCTGAGTAGCGCCAGAGCACGATCTGGCCATGGAAGTCGTACCGCGGCGTGCGCATCCCGGCCGGCGGCGGATGCAGCTTGATCCAATAGTGGATCATCTCGTCGAAGGCTTCGTCCCGCGTGGTGCTACGAAAGCCGTCGTGCCAGGCCAGCGCGTTACACTCGTCGGGCGTCAGCTCCTCGCCGTCGATCCAGACGCGGCCGAACCAGCCGTAGAAATTGCGCACGATAAGAATGCGGACGTTCCCAACGCCCACGCACGGCCATCGCCCGAGCAGCCGCATGGTCTTCTGGCGCGGATCGACGTAGCAATCACAGCGATCGCCCACGCGGAACGGACGCTTCCGAATCCCGCGGATGGTGTGCGTCTTGGACCCTTCCTCGACGTATGGCGCGAAGCGGCGGCGGAATCCTACGAGCACGGTGCGGCCTCCAGCAGCGGTCTGGCTGCGTCCTTCTTGGCGCACCGCGTAACGCGAGCATGGCGCGTGCGAGGCCAGCGGTGCCTGACGAGGCGACTAAGGATATACGTGGCTTCGTCGAGGTCCAGGTATGTGGCGATCACGTGGGCAATCGCGCAGCTCGCGCGCGGGCCGTACGCGAGTAGCGCGAGCTCGCCGCGAATCTCCGCGACCTCGATGCTCTTGCGCCACTTGGCTCCGTGGCCGTCGTGCCAGATGTGGATGTGGTTAGCCGCTGGCACGGTTGGCCTCCGCCACCATGCGCAGCTTGCGCACGACGCGACGATATCCCTGTCTGATTCTGGGCGATGCGGCGGCGAAGTACGCAGCCGCCTGTTTGATCACGCGCGCCGGCGGTGGCCTGTAGCCGAGCTTCCTGCCTCGATCCAGGATCTCTCCACAGGCCTTGTAGTCTGTACCGGGCTTGCCGGAGATTAGCGCGTCCCATGCGTCGTCTACTGCACGCTGCCAGGCCTCGGGTGTCTGCGGATCGCTCACAGGTCGGCCTCCGCGATAAGTTCAATCAACACCTTCACCCTGTCCTGGCAGCGCTGAAGCGCGCTCAGCGCGACCTGCAGCTCGCCCTGGCGATTCCAGCCGACGCCGCGTTCCGTGCGGCTTGGCCGCGCACGCTGCCCGCATGTCATCGAATTTGCTCATGTTCTTCAGGTCTCCAGTGTGGTGCGACGGGCCGCTGTCACCGGCCCGCCGTCTTCATTGCTCGGTGATCTGGAACCCGGTCGGGCCGCCAGCCACCACGTCGATCGGGTTGCCGGAGCCGCTGATGGCAGTGCCATCCGGGAGTGTAGTCGACGCGGTGATGATCACCCCGGTCGCCAGAACCGGCGGTGTGGCCGGCGCCAGCGTGGCGCTCATTCCGTCCGCAGCCGGAGTTACGACTACGGCTGGATCGCGCGACGCCCAAGAAGGTGGTGGAGTTCCATCGGGCAGGGTTGTGGGTAAGCCGGCGACGTCCACCGGCGTGAGTGTCGCGGTTGCCGAACCATTGTCCAGCATCCGAAAATCTACTATCGCTTTCAGTCTTGCCATTCTTTCCTCTCTTACAACGAATGCTGCCGGTGCTTTGAGTAGCGCCAGCGTTAGAGCCAGCGTCGTGTCCATCCGCGACTGCTGGCTCAAGAGTTTGTCGAGCTTCTCATCCATCCGATTGAGAAGCTTAAAATCCATGTGCGGCATTTTATGCAGTCCTCGCTTGCCGTCGGCAAAGCTTTCTGAAGTCGCGCTTATCGATCCAGTGCTCGA
This sequence comes from uncultured Solibacteraceae bacterium, assembly GCA_964427655.1. Taxonomy (GTDB): domain Bacteria; phylum Acidobacteriota; class Terriglobia; order Bryobacterales; family Bryobacteraceae; genus CAVQNQ01. The sequence goes on from CAYRWE010000120.1 coordinate 5,705, forward strand.
GCGGGCGGGTTCGACCGAACACTGTCGCGGTGATTCCCTCCCAGCGCACCACAAGCTCGTAGCGTTCGGAGTGCTGCGGAAATTGCTCGGCGCGAACGATCAGGCCAGTCGTGCGCGAGGGCACGCCGTACGCGCTGCGCTCCTGGTTGTGTCCCACCGCTGGCGCAACTACCGTTGTGCCGACCGCTGCGCGAGCTTCGGCGCGCGTGAAATCATTGCTATGCATGTGTACACCTTTCTGGCGCCGATCGTGCAGCACGGCGCTCGGTTTCAAACCAGACCTTTTTGCCCGTAAACCTCGGGCGGATGCGGTAGGCAAAGTGCTCCCCGCGCCGTCTGGCCGCGAGGAAGAACTCCCACTCGTCCGGTGGAAAGTTCTCGTAAGCGTAAGTCGATCGCTTGCGGCCGTCTGGCGCCTTGAAATCAATTTCAAGAACGCGACGCTCGCGGTCATAGCGGGCCCACAGCACGAACGAAGAGAACCGGCAGCTCGTTTGCTCCTCGATCATGTGCCACCATTGGTCCTCTGCCGCTTGTGTGTGCGCTCGGCCAGGACCCTGCACTTCTTCCAGTCGGGCAACTTTTGGGAATTATACATTACTACCCCGCTTTCGCATTTTTCTTAGCCTTTCGCACTCTTTTGCGTTGAGCCTTTGTCTTAGGTTTGGCCTTGTAAGCCAGCACGATATCAGTGATCCCGCGTAGCTTGTCGATGTTGTCAGGCGTCGAGCACGCCTCACGAAGGCGTTGCAGCATGAACCAAGCGGACTTTTGCGTGATGCCGATCTCTTTAGCGAGTTGCATAGAACTGATACCTTTGCGCGCGGTGACCAGGAGATACATCGCGTACACCCATTTGTGCAGCGGGATCTTGGACGCTCCAAATATCGTGCCATCCCGAACAGTGAAGGTGAACTTGTTGCACGCGCCGCAACGGTATGCAATGCGTCGCGCAGCTCGTCGTTCGATGGTGTCGGCGGCATAGTCGGGTCTAACGGTGGCCAGTGCGTGGCGGATGGGTATCACTTCGCACCTCCAGCTGCCTTCGGCGCGCGGCTGGCGGTCAGCTCTTGCGCGCGCAGGTAGAGGCCAGGCGCCTCGCGCTTGGCCGCATCTATGCGTGCGCGAGAGCTGGCGGCGTCGGCGTGCTGCGGAAACTCGGCGACGAATTGCATGTCGATCGCCAGCCCCTCTGCCGTTTCCGCCTCCGGCCGCGCCTCTGTGGGCGGCTTGCGCGCCGGCGCCGAGCGCGCGGCGTCCTGAGCGAACGGCACCAGGAGGCCGTAGTGGCCATCCTTAACGATTCTCTGGCCGCGCCGGATGAGGACGGCCGCGAATTGGTCCAGGGACGCGTTGCCGAGTTCCCTGACCACCGCGCCGAGCTTCTGATCGTCGGGCAGCGCGCCCATATACAGCCGCGGATAGCGCTCGCGGTCCATGAAGATCTCACGGAGCACATCGCGGAGCGGATCGAGGGGGGGTGCGGCAACTGGCTGCCGCACCCCAACGCTTAAGTCGTTGGATTTACAGCATCGAGAATTTTTATCCACACACCCTTGCGCCGGCGCCCCGGCTTCGGTTATATTGGCAGGCACCTGGTGCTGTTGGGCGTCTCCATTTTTCGAAGCGGGGAGGGGTCCGGCAGCCAACTGCCGCACACCCCCTGCTAAGTCCTTTATTTCCCGCACATCGTTGGTAAGAACCCCGTCGATCTCATACAGCGTGTCAACCGGGCACGCGATCTTGAGCGGGCAATCCAGTTTTGCCGCGACGGGTTCCGGCTCTGCCGGAGTGGTATCCTCCGCGGCGCGCGTCACTGTACGGAGTGGCTTTTTCTCGAGGTCCGGCAAACGCTGCACCCAGCGATAGCGATTCTCCTTTCCGTCCTTCGTGTTTACGCTCTCCACCTCGCAGAGGCCGCACTTGGCGGCTTCCTGGATGGCGTAGCGGGCCTGGCGCTCGCTCACGCGCATGGTCTCGGCCAACTGCGCGATTGGGTAGGCGCACACGCCTGGCTGCGATCCCGACCGTTGCCGCCAACTTCGCTGTGCGATCAGTAGCACGGCCAGCACGGTGGCCGGCTGCACGGCGCCGGCGAGCTTTTCGCCGAAGTCTTCAGGGAGTGGCACGAACGGATAGGAAATTTTGGAGGGAGGCCGCCTCGACGGGCTGCTCATCTGCGCCTCCGGCTTGCGATGCTTTGCGGAACGCTAAAAGTGCAATATGATGGTTTCAGTTGTGAAGCACCTTTCTGGCGCGCTCTGCCGTGTGCATGCGCGCCATAATTTTTATCCCTTCGCTGCGCGCTTCTTCGCCGCGGACTTTTTCTGACGGCACTCCCAACATCTGCACGCCTTGGTTGGGTCGTGGACCATCGTACGCGGGCGTCCGATTTTATTCCCACGCTGCCGCGCGCGCTGCAGCCCGACCCGAGCCATGATCTTGGCCGCCTGCTCGATGGTGACGTCGGAAAGTTCCACGTTTTTTTTAGTGTACTTTATATAGGCGCGTTTTTGCAAGAATATTTTTCAGTTCGGTTTCGAGTGAACTCAACTGCCGCACCCGGTCCGGCAGCCAACTGCCGCACCCCCCGGCAGCCAACTGCCGGTGCAACCTTATACGTGTTAGAGTAAGACAGAGGGCCGTGAGTGGGCAATTCTCCGTATACGGAAATGCGTGACAACTGCCCGCCCACACGCCGGCCAGCGCGCGAACAAAACAGAACGAAACCGCACTCAGACCAGCCGGCAGCCACGGACGAAAACTATGGTATTCCCAATTCTCGCGATCGCCCCTCGCCAGCTCTGACGCGGGGATCCGCCATCGTCATCTCTGGCGATCGGGGCCCGAAATTGAAATCACCTGGCAGCTTCCCACCGTGAGAGTTGGTCTTCACCGCGCGCCCTTCGGTCGCAGCGGGATGCGCGATGGCCCACAGGCAAAGCTCGACGCGGTTGGCTGTGCCGAGGCCTTCAGCCAGTGCGGCGATGTAGCCCTTGACTGTGGAGAGTGCTATTGACAGCCGATATGCTATCTGCTTATTGCTGCACCCGGAAGACACGAGCGCAAGCACCTGGCGTTCGCGAGGCGAGAGGATCAAAAACAAAGATCCAGAAGTTGAATCGCCATCTGAAAAGAATTTCATTAATGCCCCTCACTCGGGGGGCGTCCTTAAGCACATCAAAACAATAGTACCTTTTGCGCTCTGTTTTACCAAATCGACTTCCCGTAATGTGGATGGCGGATGAGAGCACCGAACAAATCGCCAGCTCGCCGGTATACTCAATCAGCGAGTCGAGTCATGTCGGAACAATGAAGCCCTCCAAAACAAAGAAAATCTCGCCGCTGTCGAAAGAAGCACATCGCCGGCGGAAGCTGATCGACGAACTCGGCGACATCGAGGCTCAGTTTGCGTCGCTGGAGGAAGCGCGAGGGGCGCGCCGGAAAGAGATAGCTCTCGAAATTATCGGCTGGAGCGCGAGCTCGCCGCCGCAGCAGGCCGATGAGTACGAGGGCTATCAGTACGCCGCGCTGGTCTCCGCAATGGGCAACGTGCGCACAGTCGACAAGCGGGCAGCCTTCGCGGTCCTCGGACAGGGTGCCTACTTGGAAGCCTCCAGCATCACGATCAAGGCGGTTGAGGAGGCAAAGCTCGCACCCGAGAAGTTCGCGAAAATTGTGAGCGCGCCGTTACGCGCAGGCCCGCGTTCAGTGAAGACACACCGCCGCCAGGCGGTCGCGCAGATCGCCAAGGCTGCGTAGTGCTCATGCTGGCCGGTCTCCGGCCACCGACCCTCGGGCGGGTCGAAAATCTTGTCCGCCGTTTCCAGGCAACTCCCACTACGTTCCAACATGCGAAAGATTCCCATTCACTGCGGCCCGCGGATCGTCGACTTTTGCGACGACAGCAGCGTGCATCGATACGAGCACGCGCCAAATGCCGAGGTTGTGCGCAAGCACAAGACTGGTCAGGTCGTGCGAATCAACGTGCTCTCGTTCGACGACATGTCGGGGAAGCGCAGCGTGCATCTCGATAGCCGCCAGCCCGGCTACGAGGAGCACCTGGAAGAGACGATGCTGCCCATGTTGAAGCGGGTCCACCGCGAGACACAGGCGCTGATTCCGTGGTCCGACCGCGTAAGCTTCAATCCGCGTCGGTTTAATCCCGATCGGCTCGCAGCGAAGACCGGCGGCGGGCGCCCAGTCTGTCCGCCGCTCGCGCGATGCGCCGCCTAAGCGAGACACTGGAAGCACCTCCCGAATGCTCTCCGGAAGAGCTACTGCGCGAACTCGAGCGGCGACAGCTCCTCAATAGCGCCCTCGCGCAACTCGATCCGGACTCCGCTCTCGTCGTCCGGCGCCGCTACCGGGACGGCGTGCCCTTCCGCGCGATCGCCGGGGAGTTGGATTTGGCTGTGTCGAGCGTTCACGCGCGGCACACGCGGGCCATCACCGCGCTGCGGGTTATTTTCGACGGTCTGAAGATCAAATCACTCAGTGAGGTATGACCAATGACCGAGTGGCTCTATTTTCTTCTGAGTGCGATCTTTGGCGTCGTCGTGCTGGCCTGCCAGATCATCAACGCGCTGCTGGTCGCGCGCAGCGAGGTGCGGCTGCAAAAAGCGATTGCGGACATGCGCGCGTGGATCGAAGGCCGGTTCGTGGATAAGGATTTGTGCCGGGCGCACGGCGATGCCGTCTCGACCGAAGTTAAAACGCTTCGCGACTTGATCCTGCAGAGGCGCGGCGCGTGAACTTCGATCGCACTCCAGGCCAGGTCGGGTACGATGCCTATCGCGAGGCGCTCTGCGGCGGCTGCCGCTCCACTGCGATTTGCGACGGCACGCCGGTCGCGACCTGGTGGCAGCTCTCCGCGGCGGTCAGAAACGCGTGGGAAGCCGCATTCGCCGCCGCTCGGCTCTGGGAGTGCGCCGCCAAGACGCGCGGCGGCGTGAAGGCCCGCGCTGGCGCTTGAGCATGCAGCCATGTGGCCATTCAGCTTCGAGGACGACGATTTCTGCGCCTCGATCGCCTGGGACCTGCCGGCACATGGCCGCGGGGAGCGCCATCACACAGATTCCAACGAGCTTGTCGTCCGTCCCCGTGCGTCCGTTTTCTCCGAACACAACCGCTATTCGGGTACACACCTATAACCCGCTGACTTATCCCTCCTTGCACGGGGCCGGACGCCAGGAAGCTGATCAATGAAGAAGAAATCGCAGCCACAAGCACAGCAACCGGCGCTTCCGCCCGGCCTGCAATGTGAGGCCTGGCCCACGTCGAAGCCGATCCCGTACGCGCGCAACCCGCGCAAGATCCCGCAGTCGGCCATCGACAAGGTGGCGGCGTCGATCCAGGAGTTTGGCTTCCGCCAGCCGATTGTGGTCGACGCGAAGGGCGTCATTGTTGTGGGCCATACGCGCCTGCTGGCCGCCCAGAAGCTGGGTCTGCCCGAGGTGCCGGTCCACGTTGCACTGGATCTCACGCCGGCGCAGGCCAAGGCGTACCGCATCGCCGACAACCGGGCCAGTCAGGAGGCGGAGTTCGATCTTCCAGTGCTGGCGCTTGAGTTTGAGGATCTGAAAGCGCTGGACTTCGACCTGGGGCTGACCGGCTTCGATCCGAATGAGATAGAAGCCTTCTCCGA
>CAYRWE010000120.1:11361-15210 GCA_964427655.1 uncultured Solibacteraceae bacterium
GGGGGGGGGGGGGGGACTCACGGACGAAGATAGCGTCCCTGAGGTTCCCGAGGTGCCGGTCACCGTGCTGGGCGATCTCTGGCTGCTGGGCGCATACGTGGAGTGCCCGCGCTGCCACCACCACAACGATGTCTGAGGCGACCGTAACCTGCGCGCATTGTGGCAAATCGGCCACGGGGCCGGTCCAGTTCCGCCACCGGCTACTGTGCGGCGACTCGCGCGACCCGGGTGCCACAGCGCGCCTGTTTGGCGCAGCCAAAGCCAACGTAGTGATCACTTCCCCGCCCTATGCCAGCCAGCGGGAGTACGACGCCTCGAGCGGCTTCAAGCCGATCCCGGAGGAGAAATACGTCGAGTGGTTCCGCGCGGTGGCTGCGGCAATCCAAGCCGTGCTGGCGCCGGACGGCTCGTACTTTCTGAACATCAAGGAGCACGCGGGCGAAGGCGAGCGCAGCCTCTACGTCAAGGACCTGGTCCTGGCGCACAAGCGCCAGTGGGGCTGGCGCTTCGTGGACGAGTTCTGTTGGCGCAAGACCGACAACGGTGTACCGGGCGGCTGGCAAAATCGCTTTAAGAACGCTTGGGAGCCGGTGTTTCACTTTTGCCGCCAGCAGGAAATCAAATTCCGGCCGGAGGCGGTGAGCCACAAGTCGGAGGACTGTTTCGGCTACAGCCCGAACAATCCGAAGGCGACATCCGGAAGCGGGCTGCTTGGCAGTGGCGCTCGCGGTCCGGCCGCCGGCAAACCCGGTGCGTCGGGGAATGATGGCAGGTTCGGAGGCTTGGCCAGGCCTTCGAATGTGATCGATGCCAAGACCGAGTCCACACAAGGTTCGCACTCCGCTCCCTTTCCGCGCGCACTGGTCGAGTTCTTCATCAAAGGCTTCTCCGACCCGGGTGATGTGGTCTATGATCCGTTCATGGGAAGCGGCACCACGATGGCAGCCGCGCAGATCCTGGGGCGCTCCGGCTACGGCATCGAATTGTCGCCGGGCTACTGCGACGTCATCGTGCGCCGCATGCGCATGGGCCCGCTGGGCACAGCCAAAGCCGTCCTCGAGGCGACCGGACAGTCGTTCGAAGCCGTGGCGGCCGCCCGAGGCACCAGCGCGGATGCTCCGCCGGCGCCGAAGGGCATGCATCGCTTCGCCAAGGGCAATCCGCTCCACAATATGGGCGGCGCAAAGTCCGACGCTGCCACGGTCGCGCGGAAGCTCCGAAAGGGGGCAGCGCGTGGCTGAGAAGAAGCACACGTGCACGAAGTGCCACAAGCCGTTCACCGCGCCGGTCCAGGGGCAGCACCGGCTGCTCTGCGGCGACGCGACGGATCTGGGGAGCGTCCAGAAGGTGCTGGACGGCGGCGAGGCGGCGATGGCGTTCACCGATCCGCCGTACAACGTGGCGTACGAGGGCAAGACGGCCAAGAAGCTGAAGATCGGTAACGACAGCCTGGGCGAGAAGTTCCGCGAGTTCCTTGAGGCGGCCTGCAGTAACATCCTGACGGTCACAAAGGGCGCGGTCTACGTCTGCATGTCGAGTTCGGAGCTGCACACGCTGTTCTCCGCGTTCGCTGCCGCCGGTGGCCACTGGTCAACGTTTGTCATTTGGGCTAAGCACCACTTTACGCTGGGCCGATCCGACTACCAGCGCATGTATGAGCCGATCCTATATGGCTGGCGCGAGGGCGCGCAACACTTCTGGTGCGGCGACCGCGACCAGGGCGACGTCTGGGCCATTAAGAGGCCTATGGCAAACCTGGAGCATCCGACCATGAAGCCGGTAGAACTCGTCGAACGCGCGCTGAAAAACAGCAGCAAGCCGGGCGAGACCGTACTGGACCCATTCGGCGGCTCCGGCACCACGATCATCGCGTGTCACAAGAACGACCGCCAGGCACGCGTGGTGGAGTTGGACCCGAGATACTGCGATGTGGTCATCAAGCGCTGGCAGGAATTTAGCGGGAAGCGCGCAGTGCTGGCCGGCGACGGCCGGACGTTCGCAGACCTGACAGAGAAACGGGCGGGCAAAGTGAATGCAAATGCATAAAAAAAGCCGCCCGTTTCCGGGCGGCTGGGCTGGAGCGGTGGCTGGCGTCCTACAGCGAGTAAGTGCGCTCGCCGGCCTGAGGCCGGGAAGCGGCTCAGGCTCCGCGCGTAGCGATCGTGCCCTCGTAGAGGGCCTAGACCTGGGCCAGTTTGGTCGGTGGAAGCCGATTGCCGGGGACAAAATCAGACCTGTCGGCTGGTGCGTTTTGCTCGTCCGTCGCGAGGGGATAGACCCTCTCATGCGCACCTCTCGCGCCACTCCCACTGCAACCGCGCAACTACGGTTGCGAAGCAAAGACCATTCGACTGTTCGAACGCGCGCTTGCCAAACCGATGGTATGCTCCTGGAGCCCGCGTGTGGCACTCCGGGCACAATGGGACGCAAGTGGCGGCCGGGCTCGTATCGGCGGTTCCGAGGGCGTCGCAGGAACCACGAAGGTGCTGTTCGTCGTCACGCCGGCAGGATAGGCCCTCGCAACGGACGCGCTCGTAGGGGGTGAGCCGAAACAAATCGCCCGCTAACTCGCCTTCCGCCGCCCTCGTTTCATCAGTTCTTCATGCAGCACAGACTTGATATAGGTTTGGTACGGTAATCCCTTCTCTTCCGCCTGTTTGCGTGCCAGATCCAAATCCGCCTCGGCCATGCGGATGGTGACGTTTCTCGATGTGCGCGCCTCCCGCACCAAGCCCTGCGCCGTTCCCCGACGCGCCGTTCCGTCCCTCAGAGCGCGGATCAAGTTTTCCTCGACCATGTCCTTGTGGTCGTCCCACCACTTTGCTTCTTCCGCCTCCGTGGCGAACTGCGGCACCTTCATTCGATCTGCCTTAGTCTGCATAGTCAACGTCCTTTCGCCGTGAAATACTCCGTTCGCACTCGCGCGCTGGCCTCGTAGGCCGTCACTGTCCGAACCAATTCGTCCCGCATCGTGAACACAACGATGAGCACCCGCATCTTGTCAGTCTCGCCGACGACGGTCCAGCGCTCCTCTCCTCCGACGACGTCGTAGTCGATATCCATCTCATCGTTGGCGAACACCTGCTCAACCTCTTCATGGCTGACTTGATGGCTGACGATATGCTGGGTGTTTGCTTCGTCCCAATCGAATCTGAGTGCGTCCGCCACCGACTTTAGTATACATACAGCGTATGTATTTCGCCAGCGTAGGGTTGTGGCCCACGGCAGTTGCGACGAGGCATGGTGCCTGCGACAGCACCCTCGAACGAGGAGCATACCACCCGCATAATCTCTGGGGATTTCCGATGCTGACCATGTTCCAATTGTCTGTGGAAATCAGCGTTTTGGCGGCGGCATTACGCATACTGTCCGATCTGCAAAACGGACGGGCGCCTCGGCATCAGACGTTGATCTGGTCCGAACCGACTCCATCCCAAGGTTGCACATTAACACGCCACCGAACGGCCCGAATGAATGGGCCGAACTTGGACACTTAAGCCCGGAAGAATCGGACACCACCCATGTGCCCCAGAAGTGTTCGGAAAAGAACTCAGGTACCCCGGGGTAGCTAGCCCCTTACGCGCACTTCTCGCGCCACTCCCACTGCAACTCCGCAACCAAGGCTGCGAAGCTCGAGCCCCTCGACCGCTCGAATGCTCGCTTGCCAATCCGATGGTATGCTCCTGGAGCCCGTGTGTGGCAGTCCATGCACAACGGAACGCACGAGTAGTCCGAGGCCTTCATCGACATCCCGCCATCCGATCCGGTGTGTGCTGCTTCGGATCGCCCTTCGGCGCCGCACGCGCAGCAGGCCAGGGTTCGAATCCAGTCCTTGTAGTTTTCATCCCG
>CAYRWE010000121.1:0-15033 GCA_964427655.1 uncultured Solibacteraceae bacterium
GCAGTTGCCGCGAATGTTGCCGGTAACTCCCGGGAAGGCCACTGTATTGGTGTAAGTGCCGAACGCCCCTCTGCAGAAGAGGTTGGTCTGAGGCGCGTCGCCGGTGAGGGTAACATAGCTATACCGGATCTTGACGGCGCCGGGCGCCTTGGCGGTCATCTGGTCGGCGACTGTCAAAACGTAACCGCAAGTAGCGCCACTGGGACAGGAAGACGGAGCGGGGACCGACACTCCGCCACCGCCCGCTTGACCTGCTGCGTCGACAGCGGCCTGGAAAGCGGTGTGGTTATCCGTGCCGTAGGCGAAGGTCGCCCCGCTGATGGTGGCCAAAGCCGGCGCGCTCAAGCTAATTGTCGTGCCACTCTGAACGCCTTGAACGGTGCCTTCGAGAGTCATGGCGCCGTAATAGCAAGTCGCACCTGCTACCGAGGTGCTCGCTGCGGCGCTGAGGGTGACGGAGTCCGGTGCGCTGTAGGTTTGAATGGACGTGACGAGATTGCCGCCGCTCGGGCCGGCGCCGATAACTACTATGCCCCTGCCCACGTCTGAGGAAGCGAAGATTCCGGAAGACGAGGTGAGCACGGGCGAGCCGTCGGACATGGCTCCGTCCGTGTTGGACGTACTGCCGGCTCCCGCACCGATCACCTGAATATATTTGCCGACATCCGCCGCGGTGAAGCTGGACGATGGCGAGGTGAGGAGAGTTGAGCCGGCCGTCATGGCTCCGTCGGTCCGTAGAAGTCCGTCCGGCACGGCCCCGAACGCGACCACGCTCGTCGACTGCCCCTCAAGGCAGGAAGTTCCAATCAATGTAGCGGAGGCTACTAGCAGGACAGAGCAAAGCCGGGCGGGGGGCCAGTCTGTTGGCGAACAGACGAGACCTAGCGGCCTCCGGTGATGGCTCAATTGGCGCTCCATACTAAAGTCGCTCTTTGTCGAAGGCTCGTTCGTGGAACGTGGGTCGCTGGAAATAGGACCTGGGTCCCCTCATCTTGGTCGGCATGAACCTGAACAACGTTATCAGCAGCCGCGCGTTACATACGTTTTAGCGAATGTACTCGTGATCGCGCAACAGAAGCTGTAGCGTGGCGTACGTTCAGTATGCAGCTCTGGTTCGCAAGGGGACACGGGGCAGCAGGTCATCAGGCGCAATCAGGGGCTTACCTGGCGCGCTGCCACAGTAGTGGGTCTGCTACTCGGTGACGGGCGACGTGGCCGCTCCGATTCTCCAACGTCGGAGATGACGGGGAACTTGCGCGGCGGGCGACTCGCGTGGCGGCCGGCCGCGGAAGCCGGTATAGTGCGAAAATCTGGCAGGTTGGCTCGGATTCGCCTGCCGAGTTGAAGCGCTCTGCGGAGGCCGGCGGAATGGAATTCTACCCTACGTCTTTCGAGTGCCACGCAGGACTTGAATTAGAAATAGAGCGACGACTCAGCCGCTGCAACCGTCCGTAACATCACGTTAGGTGATCTCAGAGGACGTGCGATGTCTGCCACGCTACCGAAGCCGACATATACTGAGAGGCGCTGACCGAATTCATAAGCTTGGGACGAGCGGCCTAGAGCACATCGATCTGGCATATGACTGCCGCGGTTGAAATAAGAATCCGGTTGGGCGGGTCCCGGCAGAGGAGTCGACGTGCACGCATGCCGGATGGTCTCCCGGGCGCTCTGATCTTGTTCGCTCTCGGCAGCTTCTTCAGCGGTCCACTGCGCTCCCAGCCCTTACCGGTAATCAATTCATTCACCGCGTCTCCGGCGGTTACGAATCCCGGGGTAGTCATTAAGTTGTTGTGGTCGGTTGCCAATGCCACTACTGTCACGATTGATCAAAGCGTTGGAGACGTGAGTGGGACAACTTCCGTATATGTCGGGCCGGTTCAGACGACCACCTACACATTGACCGCGAGCACGGCCTCGACTACCGTCACCCAACAACTGACGGTGACGGTTGTCGATACTCCGCCGCCGGTGTTTGGCACTGGCCGGACCTTCTATGTCAGTCCATCCGGAAGTGACTCGAATTCCGCCCTTTCTCCCGGGTCTCCCTGGCAGACGATCGCAAAAGTTAACGGCACCGCTCTGCTACCCGGGGATACGGTTCTCTTTCAGCGAGGTAACGAGTGGCACGAGTCCCTGGCCGCTCCGTCGAGCGGGACGGCTGGAAATCCCATCAGCTTTGCCGATTACGGCACAGGGGCTAAGCCCAAGTTCTGGGGCAGTAATGTTCTGACAAACTCTCTTTTCGCGCCAGCCGGAAATGGGATCTACACGTATTCGATATCCACGCCCGTGACGGCCGCTCTGGTCAACCACACATTCTTCTTAACCAGCCCCACCGGCAATGCCGCCGATCTCGTGAACTCCTGGTCATACACCGGCACAACCCTGACCATCAATTCCCCAAGTTCCGATCCTCGAGTTAATGGATACGTGTACACGGCTGTCGTACGGCAAGACGCAATATTCAGCAATTACATGAGTCATCTTGTATTCCGGAATCTGGTGGTGGATGAAACCGCGGCAGCGAACCAGGGATATGGAATCCGTATTCAGAATAGTACCGATGTGCTGGTGGATAGCTGCGAAGCTTATCGAGCCGGCAAACACCATATAGCATCGATTAACTCGACTCAGTTTGTCGGTACAAATCTGTACTCTGCCTGGGCGATGCCCGGACAGTCCAGGGTCGGCGCCAGCAGTATCGATCCCGCTGTATCGGCATACGTTGCATATGGCGACGCAAGTGTTTCCCTGCCAAATCAAACGTCCGTATGGCGTAATTGCGTTTGGGACCACGCCATCGATCCCCAAAACCCTCTAAATTATTACGCGTTCTTTACTCACGGTGCCAAAGTTACCTCGGTTCTCCTGGATAACATGAGTTCGCTAGGCGCCAATCTAACGGTCAATAATACCGACAATCCGAGTGCGGATATTAGCGTCAAAGGCGGGTTGGTTCAAAACGCCCGCCTGGAAGCGTATGGGCAGAGCACTCTGGTCGATGGGATGCTCATCACAGGAGCGAACGCCTCCCTTCGCATGGGTGGAACTGATTCGACCTTCCAGAACATGCTGATCGAGGGAAGTTATCTGGAAGCCGACGGGTATCAGACTGCCGCAGTCTCGCTCGCCAGCGGAAACACTCTGCGCTTCAGCACGATCGTTTTGGATTCCCGAGCGGCACAGTCTTACTCCTGCCTGACCCTGGACAGCGACTACTCTGTTGCTTCGAGTCAGGGAGCGCAGTTCCAATACTTTGCCAACATATGCGTAACGCCTTCGGCGGCGCTGAAGCAATGGGATCCTCTTTCGGCGGCTCAGGATTTTGCCCAGGCGCAATACAACTTGTATTCCGCCGGCGCCGTGTTTGTGCAAGCCGGAGCGGGTGGCAGCTTCAGTTACCTGACCTTCAGTCAGTGGCAGGCCTTCGGGCTGGACACTGCTTCAGTTCAGGGTGATCCCCTCTTCGTCAATGCTCCTCTGGGCAATTACAATTTGCAAGGTGGATCGCCGGCCATTGGGGCAGCTCGCCTTCCGGTTTCCGTACTGACGGCGAATCCCCCCATACCCACGGATCAAGCAGGTAATCCGCGCTTGACAGGCACCGTGTTCGACATCGGCGCTCTGGCTTATCAGGGTACCCAGGCGCCCACAGGGTGGAGCATCAGTGCTGTTGGGGGAACGCCACAGAGCACAATTGTCAACACGGAGTTCCGCGCGGCCCTACAGGCGAAGGTGCTCGATTCCGGTGGCAACCCGGTCATCGGTGTCGCGGTGACTTTCAGTGCGCCCGGTGGGGGCGCGGGTGCGAGCTTCAGCGGTTCGACTACGGACACGGCTCTAACGGACAGCAACGGGATCGCCACCTCGGCGGCCTTGATCGCCGGGGGACAGCAAGGCAGTTACACGGTCACGGCGGCCGTGGAAAGCGTGGCGACGCCCGCCAACTTCAGTCTCGCCAATACCGCAGTTGTGATTGGAGGAAGTTTGTCCGGCTCGGGCAACAGTGCGGCCACGACGGATAACTTGACCGCGGAAGGGACTGCCGACTGGGTGCACTGGGGGGACGCAGTGCTGAATCGCAAGAGCGGAGTGACGCCCCAGATCGCCAGTTACACGGTGGTGGGTTCGGGTTCGGTGTTAAGCTATTCCAACGATCCGCGGGCCTTGAGCTGGACGGACGGTACGCCCACGGCCAGCGGTTCGAATCACAACGGGGTCTACATCAATTCGTTGCATAACGGCTTTTCGTTCACCGCCCCAGCCGACACGAACTTGCGGACGCTCACCGTACATGTGGGAGGATGGCTCAGCGGGGGCACGCTGACAGCGTCTCTGTCGGATGGATCAGCGGCGGTTTATGTAGACATTACGACTCCAGCGAGCGGCCAGTACGATCGCAACTACGCCTTGGCCTATAACGCAGCTTCGACGGGACAGACCCTGACGGTCACCTGGGTGGCAACCTCCGGTGGAGGCAACGTTACGTTGAACGGTGCGGCGCTATCGCTTACCGGACCCAGCGTCTCCGCGACTGCGGGGACACCCCAGAGCACGACCGTGAACACAGCGTTCGCTACGGCGTTGCAAGCGACAGTTAGCGATGCCGGCGGTAATCCGGTGAGCGGAGCGACGGTGACGTTCGCCGCCCCCGCCACAGGGGCCAGTGCGGCCTTCGGTCAATCGGCCACTGTGACTGCCACTACGAATGCCGGCGGCATCGCCACAGCCCCCACGCTCATCGCTAACAGTCAAGCCGGCAGCTACAGGGTCACCGCCAGCGTGACGGGCGTCGCTACCCAGGCCAGCTTCAGCTTAACTAATGTTGCCGGCTCCCCGGCGAGCGTCACAGCCACGGCCGGCACGCCGCAGAGCGCGACCGTGGGCACCACCTTCTCCACGGCCCTTCAGGCCACTGTGAAGGACGGCAGCGGCAATTATCTAAGCGGCGTCACCGTGACGTTCGGCGCCCCACCCAGCGGTGCCGGCGCCACCTTCGGCGGAGCGGCCGCCGTCACGACCAACGGCAGCGGAGTGGCCACCGCGCCCGCGCTCACTGCTAATGGCCAGGCCGGCGGCTATACCGTCACCGCCAGCGTATCGGGCATCAGCACCCCGGCCAGCTTCAGCCTAACTAATCTTGTCGGCTCCCCGGCGAGCGTCACAGCCACAGCCGGCACGCCGCAGAGCGCGACCGTGAACGCCGCCTTCGGTATCGCCCTGCAAGCCACTGTGAAGGACCGCGGCGGCAATCCGGTAAGCGGCGTCACCGTGACCTTCGCCGCCCCATCCAGCGGTGCCAGCGCCACCTTCGGCGGATCGGCCACCGTCACGACCAACGCCACCGGAATCGCCACAGCGCCCGCACTCACTGCTAATGGCCAGGCCGGCAGTTGTGCCGTGACCGCCAGCGTCGCAGGCGTCACCACCCCGGCCAGCTTCATCCTGACCAATCTTGCGGGTGCCCCGGCGAGCGTCGCGGCCACAGTTGGCACGCCGCAGAGCGCCACTGTAAGCGCCGCCTTCACCACGGCCCTGCAAGCCACCGTGAAGGATGCTGGAGGCAATCCGCTCAGCGGCATCACGGTGACCTTCGCCGCGCCGGCCAGTGGCCCCAGCGCCAACTTCGGCGGAACAGCGACCGTCACGACCAACACGAGCGGCGTGGCTACCGCACCTGCCATGACCGCCAACAGCCAGGCCGGCACCTACACCGTGACCGCCAGCGTGTCGGGGGTTGCCACTCCAGCCAGCTTCAGCCTGACCAACGCGCCTGCGACCAGCGGCGGCACCGGAACTCTGTCCGGCTCCGGCAACTCCAGCGCGGGAACGTTCAACCTGACCACCGAAGGTACGACCGATTGGGTTAACTGGGGCGTCATCTCTGGCGGGCCGGGACTCGCGGACCGCAAACGCGGCGTCACAGCTCGAATCAGCAACTACACGGAAATCGGTTCTCTGGTGGTGGGCATCACCGGCAATGACGCGCGCACCTTGACCTGGAGCGACGGAACGCCGACCGTCAGCGGCTCTAATAATGTCGTCGTGTACGTAGAGAGCGGTTCGGGTCATCCGGCCGAGGGGTTCTCCTTCACCGTTCCGGCGGACACCACGATCCGCACTCTGCTGGTACATGCCGGAGGACAAAGCAGCGGGGGCACGCTGACGGCCACTTTGTCGGACGGCTCGGCGGCTGTATATCAGGACACCACGGCAAATCAGAATGGCCGCTGGGACCGGAACTACACCATCACGTTCGGTGCCGCATCGGCCGGGCAGACCTTGACCATCCGGTGGGTGAATGCGACAGCGTCCGGCAACGTGAGTTTGGGCGGCGCCGCGCTGAAGTAAGAGCATTCACGCGAATCCATTCATGTACGCAGGCCCCAGTGCCGCCCGGAACCAAAATGCCTTTTTCGGGTTCATAAAAAGGATGAAGACCGAATAATTTGGGCCGGCGCACGGCACGAACGGCGGCCGGCCACGGAAGCCGATGCGCGTACTGCATCTGGCACGCTACGGCCTCGTTCGCGGGCCGCGGCGCGACGTGCTCGTGATCGTCAAGCCCGAAACGGTCATCGACTGGCACCGTGCCGGCTTTCGCCTGTACTGGCGTTGGGATCCCGTTGCCGCAGGAGCCACCCGAAGGTTGCCGCTGAAGTCCGGGAGCCGATTCGACGATTGGCGGATGAAAATGGGGACTGGGGCGTAATCCATGGCGAGTTGTTGAAGCTCGGGTTTATGGTCTCGGAGCGGACCGCGGCCAGGTATCTGCGTCGCATGCGGCGCCGCGTTTACCGTGCCAAGAACTGGTTGACGTTCTTGCAGAACCATCGCGAGGCCATCGTCGCTCTCGACTTTTTCACCGTGCCAAGATTGACGTTCCAATTGCTGTATGGTTTGAAATAGCGCTCGTCAGCCATTGGAGCTGGTGATTCCCGCGCTCGACAGCGTGTTCGTGATGATCGGCATCGGATTTGAACTCTTCATTCTGGCTGGCATTTGCCTGGAAGGCCGCCAGTTGTCGATGGAGCTCGTACTCATCCTGATCTTATCGGCATTCTTCGCCGCCTTTCGTCATTATTCCGGGATTTGAAAAGACCGGCCGGCTCGGCCAGCGGGGCCGTCATTTTCTTGACGGGAGCCGCGGTTTCTTTGCGGCCTACACCACGTTGAATGCCGGGAGTGCCACAACTGCCGCGGCCGCTCAGTGGCGCCCTGCCGCCGCGGAAGCCGGCGCCGATCCTCCCGCGCCGGACGCCAGTTACCGTCGCAATCGCGCGCGTAGAGCGCCACTCGGGCGGCACGAGCGGCGGCCGGGGAAGATTGCGTGCTGCTCGTGCTGGGAGAAGCGCAGCCCCAGCCGGCGCCTCGTGTACCAAATCGTTAAGAATAAGGCGCATGACAGTACGCCTGGCGGGCCTCTGAGAAGGGCGGTGGGATCGAGCGAGCTTCTACCTCGAAGTTCTCTTTTTCGCTAATTGCTGTTTCAGGGCTGCCACGAATTGCCTGTGCTGTTCCGGAGTCATGTGCTTCACGGCTTTGGCTAGTCGCTTTCGCTCCTTCGGAGTCATTCGATTCATCACTTCCGCAAGCCGCGATTGCTGTTCCGGAGTCAGGCCCGCCTCCGATTTGGCGGGCGAAGCCATCCTCCTTGCGGATGGAACACTCGTTAGCCCCGGGCGCCCCATGGAAAGCTGAGCCGGTATAAGGGCATAGAGGGACGGAACGTTCGTACCCCTGTCACTTGCTATTTCGCAGAACCCCGTGACCAAGGCAATCGTTGCGACTGCAATTCCGACAAGGGACCCGACGTCTAAGCCGTCCCACCGGATTCGCTCGCTTCGAGAGCCGATGCTCATACACATGAAGAAGGCAACTCGCCAGCCATATGGCTTTCGGATTCATTTCAATCAGATACAAGGAAGTACGAGCGTTGCCATCTTGACAACAACGGCCTGCGTCAAATTCTTGCCGGCTCCTGCAGCCGCCCAATCCGAGGCCGCTTGAACGGTTCGAGAAGAGCAAAGCGTTTGAATTAAGAAATGGCGGCTGGTATATATTAAACAGGACTCTTAAGTCCAGAATGGAGCATGCAATTTAAGCATTGCGGGCGTCACTCCGGCGGCCGGTCAGCGCCCTCCAACCACATTATGAAACGCATCAGCCTTTTGTGCCTGATTGCCGCCCTGACAGCGGCGCATTCCCCCGCCCAAACGGCCGCGGGGAAACGGGTCCTGGTCTACACCAGACAGACCACCGGCAGCTACATCCATGAAAACGCTCCGAGCAGCGTCGAGGCCATTCGAAAAATGGGTGCGCAAAACGGCTTTGCGGTGGACGCCTCCGAGGACCCCAGCGTCTTTACCGCGGGCAACCTGAAGCAGTACAGCGCCCTGATCTTCTCCAACACCAATAGCCAGGCATTCCAGACCGACGCCCAGCGCGAGGCGTTTCAAGACTACATCCAGGGCGGCGGCGGCTTCGTTGGTCTTCATGCCGCCACTACCACCGAGCGCCAGTGGCCGTTCTTCGTCTCCACGATCGGCGGTAAGTTCCTGCGGCACCCCGCTCTTCAGAAATTCGTGGTCACGGTGAAGGATGCCACTCACCCTTCCACCCGGGGCCTGCCCGCCTCCTTCGAGTGGGAGGACGAATGCTACTTCCACGACTCCCTGAATCCGGATCTCCATCCCCTGCTCTTTGCCGACCCCTCGAAACTGGACGACCCTGACCGCGGCAAGTTCGCCAGCAGCCTCATCGACGGCAACGTGCCGCTCGCCTGGACCATCACCACCGGCGGCCGGCGCGTGTTCTACACGGCGCTTGGCCATAAGAGCGAGACCTACTCCAATCCTCTCCTCGTCGGGCACATCTTGGGCGGCGTGCTCTGGGCCATGGGCGCGGCGGAATAGATATCCGCGGAAGAGACTTCGGAGGTTCCCATGGAGCGGTCTATTTCTTTCACTCTCAACGGCAAAGCGGCTAGCGTCACCGTGGATGAAGACCGCATGTTGCTGTGGGTCTTACGCAGCGACCTTGGGCTCACCGGCACGAAGTTCGGCTGCGGCCAGGCACTATGCGGGGCTTGCACCGTGATCGTGGATAACCAGGCCGTCCGGTCCTGCTCAACCCCGGTCAAGGACGTCGCAGGCAAACAGGTGCTCACCATCGAAGGGCTGGCGCGAGGCGATCGCCTGCACCCTATCCAGGAGGCGTTTGCCAAGCATCACGCTTTCCAATGCGGCTTCTGCACGCCCGGGATGATCCTGAGCGCATACGCCCTGCTCGCGCAGAAGGCGCAGCCTTCGCGTGAGGAGATCGTGAGCCAGTTGGACGACAATCTCTGCCGCTGCGGATCGCACCCGCGAGTGCTGGACGCTATTGAAGAGGCCGCGGCCGCCCTGAAAGGTGCCATTCGATGAAGCCCCGCAAGGCAACCGGAAACCCGAGCCGGCGCGGGTTTCTGGCGCTGGGTGGAACAGGGTTGCTCGTGTTTTTCGCCGCGCAACCGTCCGGCGCGTTTCAGCAGCCTGTGAGCCCGGGGTACCCTTCCGACTGGAACGCATATCTGCGCATCGGCGCCGATGGGCGGGTCACGTGCTTCACCGGCAAGGTGGAACTCGGCCAGGGAACGTCTACGGCCCTGGCGCAACTGCTGGCGGAAGAACTGGACGTCGCCTTCGATTCGATAGACATGGTGATGGGGGATACGGACCTATGCCCGTGGGACAGGGCAACGGTCGGTTCGCTAGGCATCAGGCAGTTCGGCCCGGTGCTGCGCGCGGCCGGAGCCGAAGCACGGGCAGTGCTGCTCGAGATGGCGGCGGAGCGCCTGGGCGTGCCGGTCGAGCGCCTGCGGGTCAAGGCCGGGGTGGTCGCCGATTCCGGCGCGCCGGAAAAACAGGTCACCTATGCGCAGATGGTAGAGGGCCAGCGCGTCGAACGGCACATCTCGGGGACATCGCTGAAGCCCACCGTCGCGGCCTTCCGCGCAGCGGCGGCGAAATCGGTGCGGCGCAAGGATGCGGAGGACAAGATCACGGGCAAGGCGAAGTACTCCGCCGACGTGATTCTTCCCGGCATGCTGCACGCCCGCGTCATTCGGCCGCCGGCACTCGGCGTCCGGCTCAAGAGCGCCGACACCAGCGCGGCCGAGAAACTTCCCGGGGTGCGAGTGATCCGGGACCAGGATCTGATCGCCGTTCTGCACGAGCGGCCGGACAAGGCCGACGAAGCGCTGAGCGTGGTGAAGACGGAATTCGACGCTCCCCCGCCGGGGCCGGACGACAAGACCATCTTCGAACACCTGGTGAAGAACGCCCCCCCGCTGCAGGTGGTAGCCGAAAAGGGCAGCCTGGCGGACGGGGAAAAACTGGCGGCCGCGGCGGTTGCCAAGAGATACCTGAACAGTTACGTGGCGTTCGCGGTCATCGAGACCTATTCGGCGCTGGTAAGCGTCGAAGGGGCGAAAGCGACCGTGTGGGCCAGCACGCAGGTTCCAGTCCGTGTGAAACAGGAAGTGGCTCAGGCTGTGGGTGTGTCGCAGGAGAACGTGCGCGTAATCGCGACGTACGTTGGCGGCGCTTTCGGTGGAAAGTGCTACGGTGCGCCGCCGGCGGAAGCCGCGCGGCTGTCAAAGATCGCCGGCCGGCCCGTACAGGTGGTGTTCGATCGCGCGGAGGAGTTCCTCTTCAGCAGGATGCGTCCGGCCGCCGTGGTGGAAATCCGCTCCGGTTTGACGGGCGAAGGCAAGCTCGCCTTCTGGGAGTACAAGGCTTATGGCGGAGGTCCCCAGGAGTCGCAGACATTCTACGATGTGTCCAACCAGCGCACGGTGTGGGCCGGTTCCTGGCAGGCGGCGATCAACCCTCCCGGCTTACATCCGCTCGGCGTGGGCACCTGGCGCGCGCCCGCCGGCCCTACCAATACGTTCGCGCGCGAATCCCATATGGACGTTCTCGCAGCCAGGGCGGGCGCGGACCCCGTGGAGTTCCGTCTCCGGAACCTGTCCGACAAGCGCATGCGGCGTGTGCTGGAGACGGCGGCCCAGAAGTTCGCGTGGATGCCGGCGAAGGCACCGAGCGGACGCGGCGTGGGCGTTTCCTGCGGCATCTATTCGGGGACGTACATGGTCACCATGGCCGAAGTAAGCGTGGACAAGAAGACCGGCCAGGCGAAAGTGAAGCGCGTGGTCTTCGCGCACGACCAGGGACCGACGGTGAGCCCCGAAGGCACGCGCCAGCAGATTGAAGGGGCGATCATCATGGGCCTGGGATACGCTCTGACCGAAGAGGTGCGATTCAAGGACGGCGAGGTGCTGAGCCGGAATTTCGATACCTATGAAATCCCGCGCTTCTCCTGGCTGCCGAAGATCGAAATCGTGTTGATCGACAATCCCGAGGCGGCGGTTTCGGGTTGCGGCGAACCGCCTGTCATCAATATGGGCGCTGTTGTGGCCAACGCGATTTTTGATGCGGTGGGCGTCCGGCTGCTGCATTTGCCCATGACTCGGGAGCGCGTGCTGGCGGCCCTGAGGAGTGCGGGCGCGGACGCGTGAGACCCCTGTAAACGGCGCGCGAGGGTAATCGACGCAAGCTGTTCCACGGGAAACAAGAACGGCGGGTCTCTTGCACGTTGCAGGCAAAACTGCGCCGACACGACCCGCGTGCGGAGGGCATCCAGCAAGTACGCGCCAAGGGAGCGGGAACAGCGGCAGTTCCAGCCGCGAAAGAAACGGTTGCCACTTCTGGCCTGACCGGCAGGCAGGAGGGTTCGACCTTATCCCCGGCGCTCTCGGACGTGCCGCTCTGTGTTCTCAAGTTCGAAGTGCGAAAATCGTAAGCATACCGGAGACATGCACCGTGGCCACGGCACACAACACCTCAGAAGGCGGCGGGGTAGAACCGTGACGCAACCGCCCGGCGCGGACCTACACGCCATGCTTGCGGACGCCTTGCGGCGCCATCGGGCCGGACGGCCCGCCGAAGCGGAACGGATTTACCGGCGGATTCTCGAGATCGATAGCCGTCACGCGGACAGTTTGCATTTGCTAGGAATGATCGCGTTCGGCGAGGGAAGGCACGATGCCGCCGTGGAAATGATTACCCATGCCGTCGCCATTCATCCAAAGGCCGCCGCGTATCATTCCAACCTTGGCACCGTGCTTCAGGCGCAGGGCCGGTTAAGTGAGGCTGCGGCGTCCTACCAGCGGGCGCTGGCGCTTAGCCCCGATTTCGCGGAAATCCACTGCAACCTTGGGAACATCTTCCAAGCGCAAGAAAGGCTGGAGGAGGCCGTGAACTCCTATGAGCGGGCGCTCGCTCTAAAGCCGGAGTTGGCCGAGGCGCATGTCAACCTGGGTAACGTTTTCCAGGCCCAAGGCAAGCTCCGCCAAGCCGTGGAAAGTTACGAACGCGCGTTGGCGCTGAAACCGGAATACGCCGAGGCCCATTACAATCTGGGCCGCGCCTGGTTTTCGCTGGGAAACGCGGAAGAGGCGCTGGCGCGGCACACCAGAGCTTTAGCGCTTCAACCGGACCATGCCGGTGCGCGCTTCAGCCAGTCTTTGGCGCAACTGGCGATGGGCGACTTTGCCGAGGGCTGGGCCAATTATGAATCGCGCTGGCAGATCAAGGATCGTGACACACCGTGGCGAGCCTATCCCCAGCCGCGCTGGAAGCGCGAAAGACTGGAAAGCGGACGACTGTTGATTTGGGGCGAGCAGGGTGTGGGCGACGAGATCATGTTCGCAGGGCTGATTGCGGATGTAATTCGCACTGGCAACCGCTGCGTGTTGGACTGCGATGCGCGGCTCCAGCCGTTGTTTGCACGCTCCTTTCCGGACGTGGAGGCGATCTCCGGACACCGGCCGGGCGATCGTCCCGAACTGGATATCGCCGCGCAAGTCCCGAGCGGGAGTCTGCCCGGCATTTTCCGGTCTTGCCGCGCAGCTTTTGCCGGCACCGCGTCGCCATATCTGTTGGCCGATCCCGCCGCACGGGAGGAATTTCGAGCCCGCTACGCCGATGGAAGGCGCTTGGTTGGACTTGCC
The DNA here is from genome assembly GCA_964427655.1 of uncultured Solibacteraceae bacterium. Lineage (GTDB taxonomy): Bacteria > Acidobacteriota > Terriglobia > Bryobacterales > Bryobacteraceae > CAVQNQ01. Next base: position 13,058 of record CAYRWE010000121.1, read on the forward strand.
TGGCACACTAAGAACCGGAGGACCGGCCGCGAGCGTTCCATCGACCTGCCGCTCCTTTCCCCGCTGTTTGCGCGGTCCGGGATCCGCTGGATCAGCCTGCAGTATGGGGAGCGCAGCGCATTGGAAGACCAGGCCGCGGCCGCTGGGGCGCCCATCCTCATCGATCCTTCCGTGGATCAGATGCGGAACATCGACGCCTTTGCGGCGCAGATCGCGGCGCTCGATCTGGTCGTGACAATCGATAATTCCGCGGCGCACCTGGCGGCCGCGCTCGGAATCCCAGTTTGGTTACTGCTACCATACGGCTCCGACTGGCGGTGGCTCCATGCGGGCGATCGGAGCCTCTGGTACCCGGCTATGCGCCTCTTCCGGCAATGTGAACCTGGCAATTGGCGAGCAGTCATCGAAAGCGTGAAGACGGCATTGTAGAGAAGGCGAGATCGCTGACTGCCCGCCGGGGAATTTTCTCTCGAACTTCTTTCTTCAACTGCTTAAAGTGGCGGGAGAGGTACAACTCGCGCACCTCGGCGGCGGGCGATACGTTGCATTTAGAATATCCTTGCGTGGTTGACCCAGTGAGACGGCGTAACTTTCGAAACTGAAACCGCCACCGCAGACCATTTTCAGAGCGCTCGCGCGGCGGGGGGACGTGGTGGTGGTCACCGTCGCAGTGCGCGAGATGCGAACTGCTGACATCCGCGCGCAGGCCGGGGTGCCCGAGGAAGTGGAGTTTTCAAACCAAGCCAGACATTGCCTTGCAGCAGATTCGGCAAGCGTTGCAGCCGCCGCAGGACTTCCGCCCGCGAGGGTCGTTGCGTTCGCCCCGAACGGCATAATCCCCACTCGATCGCCGCATCGCGGGTCGCCCTCGCCCGCCAGTTGCTCAAGCAGTCGCCTTACTGGGCTCACTCCCAGGAACCTTGACACCGCCCTCCAGCATCTTTATGAGCGCCACGATCTTTGATCTATATGCGCTCAGTTCGCTCAGTTGTCTTTCAACATCGAGCAGAGCGCCGCCGCCAGATCCGAGAAACGCACTCACACTCGGTCTTGGACCAAGCAAGGTCCGAATGGAGGCCCGAACGCTCACCGGGGTGTCCATCTCTTGAGGAACGGGGCTAGCCCAGCACGAAGGTTCCTGCGGTCGCGCTCCGAAGATCTCGCGGTAGTAACTGAAACCGGGTCCTCGGGGGCTTGGGTGTGGGCAGCGGCAATTTCAAGGGACTCCAGCCCTTAGACTTCACTGGGGCATCGGCAATGCGGAAAAGGGATACCGTAGAACCCGACACGGCCCTTGGGCGATACCCTACGAGCCGCCCTCTAGACGAAACGTGCGTCCAGTCCGGCGCTACCTGAAATGCAGGTAACAGCCTGCTGCCATAAGAGCGCCTCGGGCCGCGCCTCCAGATCTTCGCCCTTGATTACCAGCACCGTGGCTTTGCTATCGGCCTCTTTGGCACTCAGGGATGAGTTTCTGCGGGACAGTGTGAAGAGAACGCATTGGAGCGGTCGCTGGACCGGAACTCGCCCCGGCGTTATGACGAATCGAAATAGCCGCACCGTCGGCATAAATGGAAGACTCTGCTGAAACTCGGCAAGCCTCTCGAAGCGCGTGAGCAAAGGCATGGCGGACGCTCCGGCATAGGCGAACAGCAAAGGAACACCACCGATGCGGGGGACCGGCTCCGCGTGTAACTTACACTCTTGGTCCGGGAGATCCAGCCAACCGTTACAGAATGCCGTCCGTTCGCACAGCGGAGTCAGGCCGAGTGAGAGCACGAACGCGTAAACAGCGATTAATAATAGGGAAGAAGGGCAGGGCCTAAAAAGTGCGTCAGCGTACCTTTCAGGCACTCCCCGCAGGGCCGCTAGAGAACGGCAGTGTTTTATAATAGAGATAATCAGATCTATAATTCTGAGGTTCTTGAAAGGGCGTTGGACCTTGGGAATCCAGGGTCTTAGCTGGCGAAAAGCGA
>CAYRWE010000122.1:0-14751 GCA_964427655.1 uncultured Solibacteraceae bacterium
AGGGCCGCTCAGGTTCATATACGTTTGCGGCTTGGCCAGCATCACCGGATGCCCGTCGATTTCGCCCACCCCGACGAGCGCCCTCGAGTCTTTCCGTGAGATGCGGATGCCTTGCCGCTCGGCCAGCCGGTCCAGCGTGAGAAACCCGAGGTTATGCGGCGTATGCGCGTACTCCTCGCCCGGGTTCCCCAGACCGGCCACCAGGAACATGGCGCTCTACTTCTTCTTGCCCTTTTCCTCGGCGGGGGCTTCCTCTTCCTTCTTGCCCTTCTTGATGACTTCGGGCTCGGCGCCAGGGGTGCCGGCGGCGGGCGTGGCGGGAGCGGCTTCGGCGGCCGGCGTGGCGGCAGCCTCTTCCTCGGCGCGCAGCGCAACTACGTGCGCGATCACCGTTTCGGGAGAGCTTACCAGTTTGACGGATCCGGCCAGTTGCACATCGCTGGCGCGCTTAGCCTGTCCCATCATCAACTCGGTGACATCCACCACGTAGCGCTCCGGAATGTCGTCCGCCAGGCACTCGATTTCGATGGCGCGCGTGATGATCTCGAGCAGGCCGCCCTGCTGCTTGACGCCCTTGGGCTCGCCCTCGGTGATCACCGGAACGCTGACGCGCAGACGCTTGGTCAGGTCGATGCGCTTGAAATCGGCGTGCAGCAGGACGCCCCTGATTGGGTCCACCTGCTGATCCACCACCATCACGGGGGTGGATTCGCCGCCAGCGATGTCCAGGTTGAAGATGGTGTTGTAGCCCGTCGCGCTATGGATGATTTTGCTGATGTCGCGCGGGTTTACCGCGACGGCGACGGGGTCCTGGAAGGCTCCGTAGATGACCGCCGGGATCTGCCCGGCGCGCCGCGTACGATGGGCTTCATTCTTGCCGCGCGTGGCGCGCACCTCGGCGGCCACGGTAATTTCTCTTTTCACTCGATCTCTCCTTAACGGGGCCGAAGTCCGATTCGCCTCCGGATATACTTCCCGGCTGGGCTAACGTGGGTTCGGTGGCCCGCGAACTTACACAAACAAAACGCTAACCGAGGTCTCCTCGTGAATCGACCGGATGGCTTCCGCCAGCAGCCGGGCAACCGACAACGATTTGATCTTGCCACATTTCCGCGCCTCTTCCGAGAGCGGAATGGAATTCGTAAAAACAACCTCGCTCAGGCACGATTCCTGAATGCGCCGCACGGCCGGCCCGGAAAGCACGGCGTGGGTGGCGAAAGCCGAAACGCTCGCGGCGCCCTTGATGGTCAGCGCCTCGGCGCCCTTGACCAGCGTGCCCGCAGTATCGATGAGATCGTCCACCAGCAGGCAGTGGTGACCCTTCACCTCACCCACCACGTTCATCACTTCGGCCACATTGGCCTCTTCGCGGCGCTTATCGATGATCGCCAGAGGCGAACTGAGCCGCTTGGCGAAGGCCCGCGCGCGCTCCACGCCACCCGCATCCGGCGAAACCACCGTGACATTGGGGACATTAAGCGCTTTGAAGTACTCGATCATCACCGGCGAGGCGAAGAGATGGTCCACCGGAATTCCGAAAAAACCCTGGATCTGCGAGGCATGAAGATCGAGCGCCAGAATGCGGTCGGCGCCGGCGGTCTCGAGCAGTCCGGCCACCAGGCGGGCCGAAATCGGCACGCGCGGTTTATCCTTGCGATCCTGGCGCGCGTAACCGTAATAGGGCAGCACCGCCGTGATGCGCTCCGCCGAGGCCCGTTTCAGGGCGTCGATCATGAGCAGCAACTCCATCAGGTTGCGGTCCACCGGCGTGCAGGTCGGCTGGATGATGAAAACATCCGCGCCGCGCACATTCTCCTTGATCTGGAGATAGATCTCCCCATCGGAGTAGTGCGTAACCATGGCTTTGCCAAGCTGCAGGTCGAGGGCGACACAGATTTCCTCGGCCAGCGCCAGGTTGGCGTTTCCAGCGAAGATCTTCAGGCGGTCACGATTCATTGCGCGTAGCGGCTGCGGGGCGGCCATACTCTCCCAGTTATATGCTCCTCGAGCGCTCGCCACCAGAGCGCACGATAGCGCGCACGGCCGACCAGCGCAATTCGATATGTCTTCTCGTTTTCAGCGTATCTGCCAATGCGGGCCAGCGCAGGGGAAATCTCGCTCCCCGTCCGGAACAGGCCGAAAAGCGCCGAACCGCTGCCTGTCATCATAGCGGTCGTCGCCCCTGCCCGGATCAGCCGTTTCTTCCACTTTGCGAGAACCGGCCACTGTTCGAACACAACCTCTTCGAAATCGTTGGCGGTTCCCACGCCCGCAACCCCATCCCAGACTTGCGACTGGAAACTAAATATTTTATTTTGTTGTAATTCGATTGTCAAACGGGGGCTGAGCCGACGGTACGCCTCGGCCGTCGAAACGGCCACCCGCGGGGCCACCAGAACGCCCCCGCGAGGCGCGCCATCGGGCAGCGGAAACAGCTCCGTGCCGCGGCCGATTCCCACCGCCGCGCCGCCCAGCAGGAAGAAGGGGACGTCGCTGCCCAGCTCGCCGGCGATCCGGCACAACCGGCTCATCCCGATCGGACGGCCGGCCAGCGCGGGCAGAGCCAGCAGAACCGCGGCGGCATCCGAGCTGCCGCCTCCCAGCCCCGCCCCCATCGGTATCCGCTTGACCAGGCGGATGTGCACCCGGCCAGTGGCGCGCATGGCGTCCATGGCGGCGTGCGCCGCGCGGGATACCAGGTTATCGGGGAGCGCCAGCGGGTCTTCCAGCTCGATGGCCGTGCGCCGCGCCGGGGCGTAGGCAATCTCAAGGCTATCCGCCAGCGAGATGGTTTGGAAGACCGTGCGCAGCTCGTGATACCCGTCGGGACGCTGCCCGAGCACCCGCAGATCCAGGTTGATCTTGGCCAGCGCGCGCACTCGCGCCCGCCGGAGTGGCGCGCTCATTTGTCGTACTGGAGCAGCGAGAAGACGTCGTATTCCGGCAGCCTGCGCCGCCCCTGGAGGAACGTCAGCTCCACCACGAACCCGAGGCCGGCGACCGTGGCGCCCACATTCTTGACCATGCGCGCCGCCGCGGCAGCCGTGCCGCCCGTGGCCAGCAGGTCGTCCACGATCAGCACGTTCTGCCCCTCGGCAATGGCGTCGCGATGCATCTCCAGGGTGTCGGTGCCGTATTCCAAATCGTAGGTGACGCTGACGCATTCGGCGGGCAGTTTCTTAGGCTTACGCACGGGGACGAAGCCCGCGCCCAGGGCGTAGGCCAGCGCGGGGGCGAAGATGAAACCGCGCGCCTCGATCCCCAGGACCACGTCCACGCGGGCCTCGCGGTAGTGGTACTTGAGTCCGTCGATGACCGCACGGAACCCGCATTTATCCTTGAGCAAGGTGGTGATGTCGTAGAACAGGATGCCCGGCTTGGGAAAGTCGGGCACCTCGCGGATCAGCTTTTTGAGATCTTCCATAAAAGGGCCGGCGCCGCCGAAAGGCGGCCGTCAAGCACACTGCGGGTCTCCCCGCAGACTCCTTTATAACAGGCAGCGCCCGCCTACGGCCCGAGGGACGCGCGATCTCAGCGTTTTTCCACCTGCTCGATGGCTTTGGCGAACTCGCCCGGCGAGCGAATCGCGATGGTCTTCCCCTGGAGCGGCGCCACCAGTCGGCTGATGCCGTCGAAGGGAAGCGGGTTCGCCCGGACCAGGCCGCCCGCGCGCCTCACCCAGGCCAGCGTATAGGGGCTGTATTGAAAATAGTAAAATCGCGGCTCCGGATGATCCGGGCGGCTCTGAGCCAGCTCGCGCGCCGAAGGTCCCTCGGTCCGGCCCGGAGGGCCGAACAAGACCACCGCGTCCGAGGGCGTCCCGGCATGCAGCTCCTGCTGCAACAAACGCGTCAGAAGATCGACGCCGCCACCGCGGTTCTTGAGGACGGCATAATTCACCACGCCTAGTTCCAGGGCGGTCAGGGCCTCCCAAACTCCGCCCAGAGCGTCCGGCGTGAAGCTCTCCTGGCGAAAGATCTCCTTCTGCTGCTCCAGGTTGAAGACCACCAGCTTGACCGAGCGCGCCGGCAGTTGTTCCAGAAGGGAGGTCAGCCCGGTGAACAGGAGCACCCGGTCGGCGGCGCGCAAACGGGTGTGGCCCGGCGAAAGGGGCGCCGCATGGAGCAGGATGGTGAGGCGGAACGGCGGGGCGTCCACCGCGGCGTGGGCCGGCTGGATGCCGGCGGTCAGCTCGCTCACCGTGGCGGGCGGTATGGCCAGTTTCGCGGCGCGCTCGTCGCGGTGCCGCCGGGCGTCGATGCGCCACGCTTTGCGGGCCACCCGCCCGCTGTCGTCGAACAGCACGCATTCCACGGCGTAGTGCCCTTCACCCAGGAAGTAGCCGCCATCCAGCTCGGCCCGCGTACGGGTCGCGGGAATTTTTCCCAGCCGGAAACGCTGAACGAAGTAAGCGGGCTGGCCGCCCTCGGGGGTGATGCGCGTAGCGACCGTCAGGCGGTGCCCTTCGCCGGTGTACTGGCTGAGCGGCACCGTAAGCCCGTACCCGGCCTGGAAACGCAGGCTGAAACCGAGTGAAGGCTGTATGGGGAAGAAATCGCATCGCAGGGGCCGGTCGCCGGGACGCGCCTCGAAGTACTGTTGTATGCTCTCCACCCGGGACGCCGGAACGGGGGTCTGCGCCGCGGCGCCGAACACCAGAAGGACAGCCGTGAGGAGGGCTCGCATGGGCCCGCGTGCCTCAGATCTTCTGCACCCGCCGCAGCGTGTAGAGCTCCGGCTTCATGTTCTCGCGCTCAAAGCGGCGCCAATCGTCATGCACGTGAATCAGCTTGCCGCTGATGTGGTTGGAGCGCTGGGAGGCCAGAAACAGGGCGAGCTGGATCTGCTTCTCGGCCGGCTCACCGCCGGTCAGGCGCGCTTGCTCGGCGCTGGCATACTCCTTCGCGCCGGCGCGGTCTTCGCCCGCCTGGAGGATCGCATCGGTCATGTGGGTGTAGGCTTCCCCCGGAGAGACGCAGTTGACTTGCACGTTGTGGTCGCTGACTTCGAGCGCCAGGCACTCGGCGAAGCGCACCAGCGCCGCCTTGGAAGCGGCATAGGCGCTGAAATTGGGGCGCGGATGGCTGGATCCGCCGCCCACAATCAGGATGATCTTGCCGGAGCGCCGCTCGATCATGTGGGGCAGCACCGCGCGGCAGGCGTTCACCGCCCCCAGCAGGTTGACCTCGATGGTTTCGTTCCATGCCTTGGGCTTGTTGGAAAGGAACGGCCCGATGGGCCCCTGCACGGCCGCGGCGGCGATGAGAATATCCAGGCCGCCGAAAACCGCGTGCATGCGATCCACCGCGGCGGACATCTGCTCGAGATCGCGCGCGTCCGCGCGGATGCGCAGGGCGTTGCCGCCGGCCTGCTCGATCTCCAGCTTGGCGAGATCGATCTCGGCCTGACTGCGCGCCAGCAAACCTACCCGCGCACCGGCCCGGGCAAAGCCGAGAGCCAGACGTTTTCCAATTCCACGGCCGGAGCCGGTGATCAGGACAGTCTTATTGCGCATGGGCATGGGGCCAAAATCCCCAATGGCGATTGTATCCGCTTTCAGGTCCGCCGGCCGCGCGATTCGGCGGACTCCGCTTCGGGAGGCTCCAACTGGCCTTCCGGATCGAGCGCATCGGCACGGCGCAGGGGCGGAAAGAGCCAGGCCCACAGCACCACGATGCCGATGGTGCCCAGGCCGCCGAGAATCACGGCCGGGACGGTCCCGAACCATTGGGCGGTAATACCGGATTCGAATTGCCCCACTTCGTTGGAAGCGCCGATGAACACCATGTTGACGGCACTGACACGGCCGCGCATACGGTCCGGCGTGCGAAGCTGCACCAGGGTGTGGCGCACGATCACGCTGACCATGTCGCAGGCGCCCACCACGAGCAGCGCCAGCATGGAGAGCGCCAGGTTACGCGAGAGCCCGAAAATCACCGTGGCCACCCCGAAACCGGCCACGCAGCAGAGCATGGTCGCGCCCACATGCCGGCGCAGGGGCCAGTGGGCCACCACAATCGCCGTGGTGACCGCGCCGATCCCCGGGGAGCCGCGCAGCAAGCCCAGGCCGGAAGCGCCGATGTGCAGGATCTCCCGCGCGTAGACCGGCAGCAGGGCCACCGCCCCGCCCAGCAGCACGGCAAAGAGGTCGAGCGAGATGGCGCCCAGAATGAGCCGGTTGCCCGCGATGTACTCGAGGCCGCCCAGAATATCCCGCCAGGAAGCCGACCGGGGAACCTGCGGAGCGGCCACGCGGATGGCCGAGACCGAGAGCAGCGCGCCGCACGCCGCTAGCGCCGCCGTGGCATACACCGGGATGGCGCTGCCCGCGGCGCCGTATATCAAGCCGCCGAGCATGGGACCGGCGATCATGGCGGCTTGCGCGATTGAAGATCCCCAGGCCACCGCGTTGGGAAAGTGTTCCGCGGGCACCAGCAGCGGCATAAACGCCTGGTTGGCCGGACCGTTGAATGCGCGCACGGTTCCGTTCAGAAGCAGCACCGCGTAGATGGGATAGACCGAAGCGGCCCCGTGGAGCGTGATCGCCAGCAGCATGAGCGAGCAGCAGCCGAAGGCCACATAGCAGCACTGGAGGATGCGGCGGCGCGGGAAGCGGTCGGCCGCCTGGCCGGCCAGCAGGAACAGCAGAATGCCGGGCAGAAACTGCGCCAGGCCGACCAAGCCCAGATCCAGGGGGCGATGCGTGATGCCGTAAACCTGCCAGGCCACCGCCAGGGCCTGCATCTCCGAGCACGTGGTGGCCAGCACGCGGGCGGTCATGAAATAGCGGAAATTCGGGTAGCGGAAGGCCACGCGCCCCGCCTGGGAGGCGCCGGGCGACGTTTTGAGCGGGCTGGTGGGGCCGCTCACCGGGAGCTCGCGCCCGGCGCGCTGGAGCCCTCGCGCGCGCGAATGTAGCGCTCCGTTTTCGGGTCGGCGGCATTCCAGCGCGGCGCCTCGGCGCTGTCCGCGATTCTGAAAACGGCCAGGGCGATGGCGCGGTCGACGCGCGCCATGTTGGCGTAATCGAGCTTGGGCCATTCGTCGCCGGGCTGGTGGTAATCGGGGAATTCGTAGCCCACCGAGAGCGTGTGCGCGGGGACGCCGGCGTCGGCGAAGGCCTGGTTGTCGCTGCGGGAGTAGAAGGGATCGCTGCCTTCCTCGTCCTTGACCACGCGCACCCCAGTCTCCTGGCCCGCCTGTTTCAGCACTCCGGTGATGGAAGTGAAATCGTAGCCGGTGACGTTCACCAGGCCCACGCGCGGGCCGGTGACATCGTCGGTGCGGCCCATCTGTTCCAGGTTCAGGTCGGCCACCGTGCGGGAGAGCGGAAAGACCGGATGGCGGACGTAGTAGCGGGAACCGACCAGGCCCAGCTCCTCTCCGAACAGGGCCATGAAGACGATGCTACGCCTGGGGCGCGCGGGAAGCGCGGCCAGGGTATTGGCGATTTCGATGACCGAGGCGGTGCCGCTGGCGTCGTCATTGGCGCCGTTATAGATGTGATCTCCGGGGCCGGTACCGTGGACGCCCAGGTGATCGTAGTGCGCCGTCACGAAAACGAAGGTGCCGGCGAGATCGGCATCCGCGCCGCGCAGCACGGCGATCACGTTGCGCACCTTTACTGGCGTGGCGGAAGGAGCAGCCATGTGCGCCGAAACCGTGACTTCGAGAGGCCCGGGTTTGCCCGCGACGGCCTTGTGGAAAGCTGCATCGGAGATCGCCAGAGTGGGCACGGGAGCGGGCGCGGAGGCCTCGCGCAGCCGCGCATCGCTGCCCGATGGCAGCCGCCCGGAGCGCTCCAGAATCACCAACGCGGGCTGCAGGCGCGCAAACAGGGCGGCCAGCCGTCCCATCCCCACGGCCGCGCCGGCATTCAGAACCAGAACCTTGCCGCGCACCTCGTCGGGCGTGAGGGCGTTCAAGGCCGCGGAATCGCCGACCGAAGCTTTCAAGACGGCCGCGTGGCTGAGATCCACGGCACCGGGTTCGAGAACGCCCATGTTGGACTGCGCGGGCTGGACCGGCCCGGCGGGCGTTTCCAGCGTGACGGAAAGCCCTTGCAGGTTCGGCTGCACGGAAACGTAAACGACGGTCTGGAAGTAGCCATCGTCGCCGGCTGGCTCCAGGCCCGCGCGGCGGAACTGGGCGGCCACATATTGCGCGGCGATATCCAGGCCCGGCGAAGGAGTGGCGCGGCCCTGTAGCTCATCCGAGGCCAGAAAGGAGACATCCGCCTTGAGGTCGTTGGGAGTGAGGCGCGCGGCCACCTGCTGCGGCGTGGGCGCGGTCTGCGCCCCCAGGCATAGCGAGGCTGCCAGAATGCCAGCGGCCAGGGGTGATTTGGATCTCATCTGACTAAGGGAAAGGCCTGCCGTATGATTTTCATCATACCGGCTCCGGCACGGAAGGGGGGGCTGGGCAGCCGTGAAGGCCGCCGCTCCTCGGTGCTGTACGTCTTTACCCCGCTGGTACAATAACCCTAGCGGATCAGACGCTTTAGATTCCACGTTTGACAGGTTCCGGCGTCATCAGTTTTAGGAACCTGTGGAAACGGCCGTTTACAACCTGATGAGTGAAGTGATCGAGCCTGGCCTGGAACTTGCAGACAGGCAGAACCGCTTTGTTTCAGAACACTTGCGGAGGATCTTCGTGCAGATCTACCGCATTGTGGGGAACGTCGCGGATGCCCAGGATCTCACTCAGGAGGCCTTCATCAAGGCGCTCCAGCATCAGGAACAACTCAAGGACGAGCAGAAAGCCGCGCACTGGCTGTCGAGAATTGCAACAAACACGGCCATCGACTTCCTCCGGCGCAGCGGCCGCGCATCGTTTTGCGAACTCGATGACGCCACCCAGAGCCACGGTGAAAGCCCGGAGCAGCTTCTGCTGCGCTCCGAGGAACGCAACTACCTGGCGGATGGGCTGCGCCTGCTGAGCCCGCGCGAGCGCGCCGCCCTGATGCTGCGCGATGTCGAGGGGCTGCCCGCCGAAGAAGTCGCCAAGCGGCTGAGCTGTTCGAAGGCCACCGTGAGATCGCACATAGCTAACGCGCGGACCAAGTTCCGCCGTTACGTGGAAAGAAGGAAGCGGTAAGAGGATGAAACACCCGAATCAGGCTGCCTTGGCGTTGCACGCGGGTGGGGACCTGGGCTGGGCCGCCCGCTGGAGGATGGCCCGCCACCTGGCCCAATGCGCGCGCTGCCGCGAAGAGGTGGCGGCTTATCGGGGGCTGCGCGAGATCGTCCCCGACGTGGCCGGAATCCCCGAGGTTCCCTGGAACCGGCTGGCCGCCGAGATGAAAGCCAATATCCGTTTGGGGCTGGCTGCCGGGCAGTGTGTGCGGGCGGATGAGCCGCCGGTGCGCGATTCGCTGTGGTTCGCGCGCGGTCGCGCCATGGTGGCCATGGCCAGTGCCGCCGCGCTGCTGGTGGCCGGGCTGATTCTGGAGCGTCCCGCGCCCAAGCCTTTCGAAGATGGCGTGGTGGTGCAGGCCACCCGCAACGGAATTCAGGTGAAGGAAGGCGGACAGGCGCTCGGCCTGATGAACGCCGGAGCGCGCAACGTCACCTATTCGGTGGGCGCGCAGGGATCGATGAGGGCTCGCTACGAGGATCCCGAAACGGGCCTCGTGACGATCAATGACGTATATGCCGAGTAACGCGCAGTGGAGGCTGCTGCTGGCCGGGTTGATCGGCACGGCGGGCCTGGCGGCGCAGGATGTGCCCCTGCCGGGGGGTTCGATCGATTTCAATCTGCCCAAAGATTCTCCGGTGACGCTGTTGAACATCTCGACCGGCGAATCGCGCGCCACGGCTCGCGGGGCGGCCCTGGTGCTCGACCTGCATATGTCGCTGACGCTGCGCAATGCCGGCACGGCGCGCATCCGCGGGGTCACGCTGCGGGTGGTCTCGCAAGAGGTCACTCTGGGCGGCAAGGGGTCGGTGGCTTATCCCAGCCTGAACGTGGGGCCCGGCGAAGCCTTTCCGGTGCGCATCGACATGCAGTTGATGCGGCCCACGCAGGTGGCCGGCGGGCCTCTGGTAGAAGTCAACCTGGATGGCGTGCTCTTCCAGGACCTCTCCTTTTTCGGGCCGGACCGGCTGAATTCCCGGCGCACGATGACGGCCTGGGAGATGGAAGCGCAGCGCGATCGCGAATATTTCAAGCGCATCCTCTCGCAGAACGGGCGCGGCGGCTTGCAGCAGGCCATGATCGAGAGCCTCGACCGGCAGGGATCTTTGCCGCAACTCGACGTGCGCGTGCTGCGCGGCGGTCGCGCGGTTTCGAGCGCCGCGCCGGTGCCCGAACGCGTTACGAAGTTCGCGTTTTTGCATTTCCCGGACGCACCCATCGAGCCGCTGGAAGGCTGGGCGCAGGTCTCCGGCAACGAAGCCAGCGCGCCGCGCGTCGAGGTGCGCAACAGCTCCAAGCGCCCGGTCAAGTACGTGGAACTGGGCTGGGTGCTGAGCGACGCTTCGGGCCGACCGTACCTGGCGGGATCGCTGCCCTCCGCCGATTCGGCGCTCTATCTGCCGCCCGGCGGGACGGCGCGCGTGCTGCAGGATACCACGCTGCGGTTCTCGTCTAACGGCCAGCCCATCGCGATTCAGAAGATGACCGGCTTCGTGAGCCAGGTGGAGTTCGCGGACGGCAAGATCTGGGTGCCCAACCGGCAGAGCCTGAACGACGCCCTGCTGCGCCGCGCGATGGCGCCGTCATCGGAGGAGCAGCGTCTTTCCGGCATCTACCGCCGCAAGGGCCTCGACGCGCTGATCGAGGAACTCAAGAAATTCTGACAGCGGCGGGGCTCCTCCGGGTGGCCCCGCACGCATTCGGGCGGTCCTGCGACGCTCGCCGCAGCCGCCATCCATGCTAGGATAAGATATTCCCCTCCCGTCGATCTTCTAAGGGTAATTGAAGCGCGAATCCTCATATGCAGAAGCAGGAACCGAAGCAAGTCCTGGCAGTTCTTAGCGATCTCTTCTTTTCCGTCAAGCTCATGGACGCGGCCAAACGGGCCGGCATGGCGCTGGAGTTCGTCAAAGACCCGCAGGACGTTCTGGAGAAGGCCCACCGCCGGCCGGCGCTGATCATTTTCGATCTGAACTTCGAGTCCGCCGATCCCCTGTCGCTGATCGTTCAACTGAAAGGCCAGCCGCAAACTAAGGGAATCAGCTTGATCGGATACCTTTCCCACGTTCAGGGAGAACTCAAGATCAAGGCCCAGGAGGCCGGCTGCGACATGGTCTTGGCCCGCTCGGCATTTTCCCAGAACCTGCCCCAGATCTTCAAACGCCACGCGGGAATGGGCTGATCCCCACATCGGACCTTGGCGTGAAGTTGGTATTGTCGCGCCGTGGACCTACAATAGCGGTGAAGGGGACATCAATACCCGATTCTCAGGTTCGGCGGCTACGTCATTGCCAGCAAATTCGTCCAGTGTGATTCTCGTCGTGGATGATGAACCATTCGTACTCCAAGTGGTTTCCAGCATCCTCTCCCGCGCCGGATATCCGGTACTGCGGGCCGCGAACCCCTCGGAAGCCCTGGACATTGCTGAGGTGCGGCGCGAGCCCATCGATCTCTTTCTCTGCGACGTGGTGCTGCCGGAGCTGAGCGGTCCGGCGCTGGCCGAGCGGCTTTGTCTGCTGCATCCGGAAGCGCGATGCCTGTTCATGGCCGGCCTGCCGGACCAGCCCGAAATCGCCCGCGCGGTGGCTCGCGGCCAGGCTTTTATCGCCAAGCCTTTCGTCGCCAACGACCTGGTGCAAAAAGTCCGGGAAGTGCTGACGTCGCCGCTCGTCGACTGCCACGTATAATCGAGACAGAAGGCCCGCACGATGAAACATCGCTTCTTGTACGGTTGTGCCGCGCTGCTGCTGGTGCTCTCAGTGCTGGTGGTGGTGTGGCAGGGATCGTTCAACCTGGGGCGCTTCGGGCCGTCGAATCCCGGACAGACGCTGATTTTCTGGGCCATATCGAGCCTCATCTTTGTCCTAATGGTGGTCCTGGGATGGATTCTGTTCCGCACCGGGGTCAAGCTGTATGTCGAGAGGCAGAGCCACCGCGAGGGGTCGCGTATACGCACCAAGCTGGTGGTGGGCGCGCTCACGCTGAGCATCGTGCCGGTCTTCTTCCTGGTGCTGTTCAGCGTGGACGTACTGAGCCGCAATATGATGGCGTGGTTCACGCGCCCGGCCGACCAGCAATTGCGCCTCTTCGTGGACGTCGCCAGCATGCTGCGGAAGGAAATGCGCGACGAGACTTCGGCGCAGGCCGCGCTGTTGGCGGCGCTGCCGGAGACCCGCCAGGTGCTGGCCGGCGGGCCGCGCACCGAGGGCTTCCTGAGACGCTTCTGCGGCGAGCAGGAGCTGGTGGCGGCAGCCATCTTTCCGCTGGCCGGCGGACCTCCGCTGGATGCCTGGGGGCCTTACTCCGAGCCGGCCCGCGAAGACCGCGTGAAGGTGGAATACCGCGTGCCCGCGGCCAGCGGCGTGGCCGGATCGGTGACGCTGGTAGCGCAGGTGCCGCTGAACGTGGCCGGGCGCCTGTCCGAGATCAAAAAGGAATCCCAAGAGCAAAGCCAGATCTACGACAGCCGCAAGCGGGTGCGCAACAACTATCTCATGCTGATGGCCCTCATCACGCTCTTCGTGCTGTTCGTGGCCACCTGGATCGCGCTGTTCCTGGCCAAACAGATCAGCGTGCCGATCAGCGCGCTGCTGGAGGCCGCGAGCGAGGTGCGCCGCGGGAACCTCAGGCACCGCGTGGAGGTGCGCGCGGCCGATGAGCTGGGGTCGCTGGTGCGCGGCTTCAACGAGATGACCCAGGAACTGGAGGCCAACAGCCGCGAGCTCGACCGGCGCCGGCGCTTCACCGAGGCGATTCTGGAGAGCATCCCCACGGGGGTGATCTCGATCGGCCCGGATGGCACGATCTACCGCGTGAACCGCGCGCTGGCCAAGATCTTCCCGGAGCGCCAGGCCGCCACGCGCCTGGAAGACCTGTTCTCGCGCGAGGACACCGCCGAAATTAAATACCTCATGAAGCGCGCCCGGCGCACGGGGGCGGCCTCCGGAGAGCTCGAGATACGCACCGCCAGCCGCAAGATGCGCCTGGCCGTCACGGTCTCGGCGCTCGAAGAGAAGCTCACTTCGGGATTCGTGGTGGTGCTCGAAGACACCAGCGAATTGCTGCGCGCGCAGAAGGCCGTGGCGTGGCACGAGGTGGCGCGCCGCGTGGCGCACGAGATCAAGAATCCGCTCACGCCCATCGCGCTTTCGGCGGAGCGCATCGGCCGCCAGGTGGAGCGGCTCGACCTGCCGCCCGCCAGCGCGCGCATCCTGAACGAATGCACGGCTACGATCGCGCGCTCCGTGGAATCGGTGAAGACCCTGGTGGATGAGTTCTCGCAGTTTGCCCGCTTTCCGGCCGCGCAGCTCACGCGCTGCGATCTGAACGAGGTGGTAGCCGGAGCGCTGGCCATCTTCCAGGGGCGCCTGGACGGCATCTCCATCTCGACTCGCTTCGCACCGGATCTGCCGGCGGTCAATCTGGACCGGGAACAGTTCCAGCGCGTGGTGGTCAACCTGGTGGATAATGCCGCCGAAGCCATGCAGGAATCGCTGGTCCGGCGACTCGAGATCGCCACCCAGCCGGGCACCGCCGATATGGTGGAAGTGGTGGTGGCGGATTCGGGACCGGGTGTCAGCCCGGACGATAAGGAGAAGCTCTTTCTTCCCTATTTCTCAACCAAGAATCGCGGCACGGGCCTGGGTCTGGCCATCGTGAGCCACATTGTCGCCGAGCACGGCGGGCACATCCGCGTGGAGGACAACCTTCCGGCGGGCGCACGCTTCACGATCGAGATTCCGGCTCTGGTGGAAGCGGAGGCGGGCGAGCCCCGCCCGGCCGCTCTCAAGGTATGAGATCGCGACGCATTCTGGTGGTGGACGACGAACCGGGGATCCGCCAATCGCTGGGCGGCGTGCTCGAAGACGAGGGCTATGCGGTGGCCACCGTGGAAAGCGGCGAAGCGTGCCTGGCGGCGCTTCCGGGCGGCGATTTCGAGCTGGTCCTGCTGGATATCTGGCTGCCCGGAACGGATGGCATGGAGGTGCTGGGACGAATCCAGGAGATCCCCGCCGGCGAGCGTCCGGTGGTGGTGATGATCTCGGGCCACGGCAGCATCGAGACAGCGGTCAAAGCTACTAAGCTGGGGGCCTTCGATTTCCTGGAGAAGCCGCTCTCCATCGAGAAAATTTCGATAGTGGTGAAGAACGGGCTGGCCCACCGCGGCCTGCTGCTCGAGAATAGCCGGCTCAAGGCCGATAACGGATCGCGCTACCGCATTATCGGCGAGAGTGTGCCCATGAAGGCGCTGCGCCAGCAGATGAGCCTGATGGCGGGCACCAACGGCCGCGTGCTGGTATTCGGGGAGAGCGGAACCGGCAAGGAGCTGGTGGCGCACGCCATCCACGCGCTTAGCCCGCGCGTCTCCGAGCCGTTCGTGGAAGTCAACTGCGCGGCCATTCCCGAGGAGCTGATCGAGAGCGAGCTGTTCGGCCACGTCAAGGGCAGCTTCACCAGCGCGCACGAGAACAAGACCGGCAAGTTCCAGAAGGCCGATTGCGGCACGCTGTTCCTGGACGAAGTGGGCGACATGAGCCTGCGCACCCAGGCCAAGGTTCTGCGGGTGCTGGAGGAGCAGCGCTTCGAGCCGGTGGGCGCGGCCGAATCGCTGCAGGT
>CAYRWE010000123.1:0-14731 GCA_964427655.1 uncultured Solibacteraceae bacterium
AGCTCCGCCAGTTCCAGATCGGGCAGTACATCCGCGAGGAAGGCCCCAAGTCGCATCAGAAGAAGGCCGGCACGCCCACCATGGGCGGCGTGCTGATCATCATCTCGATCGTGATCCCCACTTTGCTGTGGGCCGATCTGCGCTATCCCTATGTGTGGATCGCCATCACCGCGCTGGTGGCGTACGGCTGGATCGGCTTTCTGGACGATTACGCCAAGATCGCCAAGCACCGCAATCTGGGCCTTTCCGGCAAGCGCAAGCTGCTCTACCAGTTCTTCATGGGCTTCGCTTTCGCGGCCATCCTGCTGGTGATGCGCGGGTACGGGGAATTCTCGACGGCCATGAACGTCCCCTTTTTCAAGCAATTTCAGCCCAGCCTGCTCGTCCAGTCGCTGCTCGCGAATCCATGGACCTACGTGCTGGGCGTGGCGCCTTTCTGCATCTTCGTGGCGCTGGTGGTGGTCTTCGCTTCGAACGCGGTCAACCTGACGGACGGCCTGGATGGCTTGGCTATCGGGCTGATGGTGATCGCTTCGGGCGCCCTCACCATGCTGACTTATGCCGGCGGCCACGCCCAGCTTGCCGAATACCTGCAACTGGCGCGCAATCCGCACACCTCCGAGCTGACCATCTTCTGCGGCTCCATGACCGGCGCGAGCCTGGGCTTCCTCTGGTACAACGCCCACCCCGCCGAGATCTTCATGGGCGACGTGGGTTCGCTCGGGCTGGGCGGCGCCATGGCGGTGGTGGCGGTGCTCATCAAGCAGGAGGTCCTGCTGGTCTTCATTGGCGGGATCTTCATCCTGGAGGCGGTTTCGGTGATCCTCCAGGTGGGCAGCTACAAGCTGCGCAATGGCAAGCGGATTTTCAAAATGGCCCCGCTGCACCACCATTTCGAGGCGCTGGGTTGGACGGAATCGAAGATTATCGCGCGCTTCTGGATCGCCGGCCTGGTGCTGGCGCTCTTCGCGCTGAGCACGCTGAAGCTGAGATGACGGGCAAGCTAAAGCACGCCCCACCATGCGGTTTGAGATGAATATGGATCTGAACGGAAAACGAGCCCTGGTAGTCGGGATGAAGAAGTCCGGGATGGCGTCGGCCGCGCTCCTGGCAAGCCACGGAGCCATCGTGCGGGCCACCGACCTGAAGCCGCTGGCGGAGCTGCCGGAGGAAGCCGGGCCGCTGCTGGAACGCCTCGGCATCCCCTTCGCGATTCAGACTCCGGCCGTGTTCGAAGGTTGCGACCTGATCGTGCTCTCGCCGGACGTGCCGGCCGATCTCGCCCCGCTGGCAGCCGCGCGCGCCAGCGGCATCCGCGTGATCGGCGAAGTCGAGCTGGCCGCGCCGTTCCTCAAGGGCCGCACGATCGGCATCACGGGATCGAACGGGAAGACCACCACCACCACCCTGATCGGCCATATTCTACGCGAATCCGGCGTGCCCGTGCAGGTGGGCGGGAATATCGGAAAACCGGTCACCGCCATGATCGAAACTTCCCGCGCCGATGGCTGGAACGTGCTCGAGCTTTCGAGCTTCCAACTGGAGACCATTAGCGAGTTTCGGGCGCACATCGGCCTGGCGCTGAATGTGACCCAGAACCACCTGGATCGCCATCACACTTTCGAGAATTATGCCGCCGCCAAGGGCCGCCTCTTCGAGACGCAGCGCGCGGAAGATTTCGCGGTGCTCAATGCCGAAGATCCGGTTTGCGCGGCTTACGCTAAATGCACCGCGGCGACCGTCCAGTGGTTCAGCAGCCGGCGCGATGTCTCGCCCGGCGCCAGCCTGCGCGGCGAAACGCTGCTGCTCGATGGCCGCCCGCTCATGGAAGCCGGCGAGATCCCCATACGCGGCCGTCACAACGTGGAGAACGTGCTGGCCGCCGCCGTGGCCGCGGCGCGCGCGGGCGTCGAGCCGGAGCGGATCGCCGCCGCGGTTCGCACCTTTCAGGCCGTGGAGCATCGCCTGGAGTTCGTGCGCCAGATCGCCGGCATCGATTTCTACAACGATTCCAAGGCCACCAGCGTGGATGCCACGCTCAAAGCGCTCGATGCCTTTCAGGGCGGCCTGTGGGTCATCCTGGGCGGCAAGGACAAGGGCCTCGATTATTCGGTGCTGCGCGCGCCCCTGGCCGAGCGGGCCCACGCGGCGCTGCTGATCGGCGCGGCGGCTCCCAAGATCGAGGGGCAATTGCGCGGGGCCTTGCCGCTGGTGAGCGCCGGCACGCTCGATGCGGCCGTGGAACACGCTTTCTGCCACGGACGGCCGGGCGACACCATCCTGCTGGCGCCGGCCTGCGCCAGCTTCGACCAGTTCAAGAGCTTCGAACATCGCGGCGAGATTTTCAAGCAGATCGTCAATCGTCTGGAGACGAAAAGCTGACATGGCGCAAACGCTCAAAACCGACTGGATCCTGTTCGTCACCGTGCTGGTGATGGTGCTGTTCGGCGTGCTGATGGTCTCAAGCGCGTCCTTCGTGATGGCCGACCTGCAATACGGCAGCATATGGCACTTCGCCTGGCGCCAGGCGCTTTGGGCGGGGCTGGGCATGATGGCTCTGATGGCGCTGAAGCGCACGCCCTACCGCCGCTTGCAAACCCCCATGGTGGCTTTCAGCGGTATGGGGCTGGTATTTTTCCTGCTGGGGCTGGTGTTTATCCTCGATCCGCATCACCGCTGGCTGCGTCTGGGAGGGCCTGTGGGGCTGCAACCTTCCGAGCTGGCCAAGCCCGCGCTGGTGATTTTCCTGGCCTATTTCGTGGCCTGGCGGGCCCGCGCCATCAACAACCGCCATACCCTGGCGCCCGCGGCGCTGGCCACCGGACTTCTGTTCGTCGCGGTGGTGGTGGCGGACCTGGGCACGGCCCTGGTGTTGGGCGCCACCGCCGCGGTGATCTTCTTCGTGGCCGGACTGGAGTGGCGCACCTGCATTATCGGCTTGGGAGTGGCGGTGCTGGGGGTCGCGGTCTTCGTGGCGGCGGAGCCTTACCGCACCGCCCGCGTGGTGAAGTTCTTCGATCCCAACTTCACCAAACTCATGAAGATCGATCCGCAGGGACGGGTGCGCAATTGGGTGGAGAAATCGCTGGTCACGCGCGACACCAACTACCAGTTGCAGCAGTCGCAGATCGCGGTGGGGGCCGGCGGGCCGCTGGGTCTCGGGCTGGGCAACAGCAAACAGAAGCTGCTCTATCTGCCCAAGGCCCACAACGATTTCATTTACGCGGTGGCCGCCGAAGAGTGCGGGTTGGCCGGTTCGGTGGGCCTCCTGGCCGGCTTCCTGGTCATCTTCTGGCGCGGCCTGCGCGTCACCTGGCGCATTCACGACGATTTTGGCCGCTACCTGGCGCTCGGCGTAACCGTCATGGTAGCGGTCCAGGGCCTGTTCAACATCAGCGTGGTGCTGGGAATGGTCCCCACCAAAGGCATTCCGCTGCCCCTGATCAGCTACGGGGGCAGTTCGCTCATGACCACGCTCGGCTCGCTGGGCATTCTCATGAATGTATCGGAGCACGTGGGGTAACCATGGCAGTTGCCGCGCGCCGGTTTCTCATGGTGGGAGGAGGCACGGGCGGTCACGTGATCCCCGCGCTGGCCGTCGCCCGGGAACTGCGCGCGCGGGGCCACCAGGTGTTTTTCGCGGGAACCGAGCGGGGCATCGAGGCCAAACTAGTGCCCGCCGGCGGTTTCGAGCTGCGGGCCATCCGCATCGCCGGACTGAATCGCGTGGGCTGGCGCCAGAAGATCGCGACGCTGGGTCGCCTGCCTTTCACCACGCTGGCATGCCGCAGGATGGTGAGCGAAGCCGATGCCCTCTTCAGCATGGGAGGCTATGCCGCCGGACCGCCCGTGATGGCCGCCTTGTCGCGCCGTATTCCGGTGGTGGCGATGGAGCCGAACGCGTTTCCGGGATTCACCAATCGCACCATCGGCCGCTTCGTGGCGCGGGCCCTCATCTCGTTTCCGGAGACCGCCCGCTACTTCCCGCGCGGGCGCACCGAGCTGACCGGCCTGCCCGTGCGCGAGGAGTTCTTCGCCATCGCTCCCAGGCCGCGCGACGGCGTTTTGAACCTGCTGATCACTGGCGGCAGCCAGGGGTCGCGCACGCTCAACCGGGCGGCGCGCGATAGCTGGCCGCTGTTTCTCGCCGGCGGGCGGCCCGTGCGCATCCTGCACCAGAGCGGTGTGAGCGGCTTCGACGATCTGCGCGACGCCTTTGGCGACTCCGGCCTGGAGGGAGAAGTCGTACCTTTCATCGCGGATATGCCGGCGGCCTTCGCGGCCGCCGACCTGGTGGTGTGCCGCGCCGGCGCGGGCGCGGTTTCGGAACTGGCGGCTGCCAGGAAGCCGGCGATTCTGGTGCCGTTTCCCTTCGCCGCCGACGATCATCAGACGCGCAACGCCGAAGCCATCGAGCGCGCGGGAGCCGGCCGTATGATTCGCGATGCCGAGATGAGCGGGCGCAAGTTATTCGAAACCGTCGCGGAGCTGGCCTCTGGCGCGGGCGTGCTGGAGCGCATGGGTGAAGCCGCCCGGCGCCTGGCCCGTCCCGGCGCGGCGCGGCGCGCGGCGGAAATATTAGAGGAGGTGGCGCGCGGCTGAACGAGATTTTCATTGACAGTGCGGCCGCGAGCCGGAACAATAAGTTAAAGGAATGTTTTTTCGTCCCCAGCACTTTCACTTCACGGGCATAGGCGGCATCGGTATGAGCGGCATCGCCGAAGTGCTGCTCAACCTGGGATACGGTGTTAGCGGCTCGGATCTGAAGCTTTCGCCCGTCACCGAACGTCTGGCGGCGCTGGGTGCCCGCGTTTATGAAGGCCATGCCGCCGCGAACGTGGCGGGGGCGCAGGCCCTCGTGGTGAGCTCCGCGGTGGAGGAATCCAATCCCGAGGTGCAGGAGGCGCACCGGTTGCAAATCCCCGTGATCCCGCGCGGCGAGTTGCTGGCCGAGCTGATGCGCCTGAAGTACGGCATCGCGGTGGCCGGCAGCCACGGCAAGACCACCACCACGTCGATGACCGCCACCATTCTCAACCACGCCGGCCTCGACCCCACGGTGGTGGTGGGCGGGCGCGTGGGCACCATGGGCGGGTCCAACGCGCGCGTGGGCAAGAGCGATTTCCTGGTGGTGGAAGCGGACGAAAGCGACGGCTCGTTTCTCAAGCTGGCGCCCATCATCGCGGTGGTGACCAACATCGACCGCGAGCACCTGGATCACTACCCATCGCTCGACGCCATCCGCGCGGCCTTCATCGAGTTCGTCAACAAGGTGCCGTTCTACGGCGCGGTCGTCGTGTGCCTGGACGATGCCAACGTGCAGAGCGTGATGCCCGCCATCAAGCGGCGCACGGTCACCTACGGCACCACCGCGCAGGCCGACCTGCAGGCGGTCGAGATGACTTGCGGCGCTTTCTCGAGCGATTTCCGGCTGCGCTACCGCGACGACGATCTGGGCGTTTTCCATCTCAACATCCCCGGCCGCCACAACGTGCTGGATGCCATGGCCGCCACGGCGGTGAGCCTCGAACTGGGCGTTTCCGTGAAGGCCATCGGCGAGGCCCTGGCCGCCTTCAGCGGCGTGGAGCGGCGCTTTCAGGTGCGCGGCAAGGAACGCGGTATCACCGTGGTGGACGATTACGGCCACCACCCCACCGAAATTCGCGCCACGCTCGATGGCGCTCGGCTATGCGGTTTCCGGCGCATCCACGTGCTCTTCCAGCCGCACCGCTACTCCCGCACTTTTCACCTGATCGACGAATTCGCGCGCTCCTTCAACCAGGCCGACAGCCTCTTCGTGATGGATATTTACGCGGCTTCCGAAAAGCCCATCGAGGGCGTCACGGCGGAAGCCCTGGTGGAGCGCATCCGGCAATTCGGGCACCGCGGCGCGGAGTATGTGGGCACGCTCGACCGCGGCGTGGACGCTCTGGCCGCCGCCGCCGGCGAGGGCGACCTGGTGCTGACCCTGGGCGCGGGCAACGTCTGGCAGGCGGGCGAAACGCTCCTGGAGCGGCTGCGGACCGGCGGCTGATATGGCGCGCGAATCCAAAAAATCGGGCGGGTTCAACTGGAAGCTGACGGGCATCCTGGTGGCGCTCGGCATCCTGTGCGTCTCGACCGGTATGGCCGCTCTGCGCGTGCGCCGCTACGTGGTCACGGATGCGCAGTTCATGCTTTCCCACGAGCGCGCCGATTCGCTGAGCGTTCAGGGCGTGAAGTATACCCCGCGCGGCAAAGTGGAGCGCGTTTTCGCCGAGGATTTCGACCGCAGCGTCTTTTCCGTGCCGCTCGGCGAGCGCCGCCGCCGCCTGCTGGCCATCGACTGGGTGGAGGATGCCACCATCTCACGGATCTGGCCGGACCGCCTGTTGGTCCGCGTCCGCGAGCGCACGCCCGTAGCCTTCGTGGTGATGCACGGCACCACCCTGCTGGTGGATTCCCACGGCGTCCTGCTGGATTTCCCGCGGCAGGCTTCGTTCGCCTTCCCGGTGTTGCGCGGCTTGCTCGAAGAAGAGTCCGAGGCCCAGCGCCGGGAGCGCGTGCGGCTGATGCTGCGCGTTCAGGCCGACGTGGGCTACCTGGCGAAGGACATCTCCGAGGTGAACGTCGCCGATCCGGACAACGTGCGCATCACCGCCCAGGTGGAGGGCCGCGCCGTCGAGTTGATTCTCGGCGATACCCGTTTTGGCCGGCGCTATCAGAACTTCGTGAGCAATTACCCGGAGATCCGCAGGCGCTCTCCGGAAGCCAAGTCGTTCGACCTGCGGTTGGACGACCGCATTACGGTGCGGGAATAGAAGGATCAAGGGCCATGGCGGTAAAACCGATTTACGCGGCGGGACTCGATGCCGGCAGCCGGAATACGCGGCTGGTAATCTTGTCGGTCGAGAGAGGGTGTCTGCGCTTCTTGGGCAGCGCCGCGGTGGCTTCGCAGGGCTGGGCCAAGGGGATGATCGCCGACCAGGGCGCGGTGGCCGCTTCGATCCTGGCCGCTTTGCGGGAAGCCGAGGCGGCCGCCGGCGTCTCCATCGAGTCCGTGGTGGTGGGAGTGGGCGGCCCCACCGTGCGCGGCGCCAACGGCCGCGGCGTCATGGATTGGGGCCACCCCCGCGAGATCGATCAGCGCGACGTCAACCGCGCGGTGGATCGCGCCATGCGCGTCCAATTGGCCGAAGACCGCATGCTCTTGCAGCTCTTCCCACAGGATTTCGTGGTGGACGATTATCCGGGCCACACCGATCCCCGCAAGATGGTCGGCTCGCGCCTGGAGATCAACGTTCATCTGCTGACCTCCTCCGTGCAGGAGCACACTTCGCTGATCGGCGCCGTCAACCAGGCACACCTGGCCGTGGATGAAACCGTCTTCGAGGCATTGGCCTCCTGCTATGCCGCTGTGCTGCCCGAGAACCGCGAGCCGGGTATCGCGGTGGTGGATATAGGCGCCCAATCCACGGAGCTGGTGGTCTACTACGGCGACACCATCTACCTGGCTTCGGCCGTGCGCGTTTGCGGCGACCACTTCACGCGCGATCTGGCCCAGGGCCTGTGCCTGGCTTTCGAAGACGCCGAGAGGGTCAAAATCGAGTTCGGCGGCGCGCGCGCGGAGACCGTCGGCGAGAACGTATACGTCGAGCTTCCGGCGCCCGAAAATCGCGAACTCCGCGAGGCGACCGGCCGCCAGGTGAACCAGATCCTCGAAGCACGCGCCGAAGAGCTTTTCCGTCACGTGCGCGCCGAGCTGGCCCGCGTGGGGATGGACCGCGCGCTCATGGGCGGCGTGTTTCTGACCGGCGGTGGGGCCAAGCTGCCGGAGCTGTGCGATGTGGCCGAGAAAATCCTCAATTGCCAGATTCGCTACGGCTGGGCTCTGGGAATCGAGGATTGGCCGTTGGCGATGAAGGATCCCGAGTGGACCACGGTGGCCGGCCTGGCCATGTATTCGGCCAAGCTGAAGGCCCAGACCGAGCACCAGCGGGAGGCCGCCGGCTGGCTGGCCAAAGTTTTGCGGTGAGCGCGGCTCGGCTTGCGGCCGTGCCGGGGAAGGAGAGCGTGATGGGGCTGATCGATGCGGACGTGAACAATCTGAAGTATGAAATCGAGGAGGAAGCTCGCACCGGCACGCGGATCAAGGTAATCGGTGTGGGCGGCGGCGGGTGCAACGCGGTGGCCCGCATGGTGGCCGAGGGCCTCGAAGGCGTGGAGTTCTACGCCATGAATACCGATTTGCAGGCGCTCTCGGCCTGCCCGGTGGCCAATAAGCTCCAACTCGGCGGCAAAGTGACGCGCGGCCTGGGCGCCGGCGCCAATCCCGAAATCGGCCGGCAGGCGGCGCTCGAGAATACCGATCCCATTATCGAGATCCTGCAGGGCGCCGACATGGTCTTCGTCACCGCCGGTCTGGGCGGCGGCACGGGGACTGGTGCCGCGCCGGTGATCGCCTCCCTCGCCAAGGAACTGGAGGCTCTCACCGTGGCGGTGGTCACCAAACCCTTCGGCTTCGAAGGGCCGCGCCGCAGGAAGCTGGCCGAGGATGGCCTCGCCAAGCTGGCTGGCACCGTGGATACCGTGATCGCCATCCCCAATGACCGCCTGCTGGCTCTGGCGCCGCGCGGCACCAGCTTCTTCGAAGCCTTCAAGCTGGCCGACGACGTGCTGCGGCAGGCCGTGCAGGGCATCAGCGATATCATCGTCACTCCCGGTCTGATCAACCGCGATTTCTCGGATATCAAAGCCACCATGCTGGGCATGGGTTACGCTATGCTGGGCACCGCCACGGGTCGCGGCGAAAACGCCGCCGTGGAAGCCGCGCGCCAGGCCATCGCCAGCCCGCTCTTGGAAGATTCGCGCATTAACGGCTCGCGCGGCATTCTCATCAACGTCACCGGTTCCAGCCGCCTGGGCCTGCACGAGGTGAATGAAGCCTGCTCCATCATCCGCGAAGCCGCCGCCTGCGAAGATGTGCAGATCAATTTCGGCGTGATCCTGAACGAATCCCTGGAAGACACCGTGAAAATCACCGTGATCGCCACCGGATTCCAGCCGGGAGGCGAGCCGGTACCCGACCGCACGGCGGCCGCCGTCGCCGCTCCGCCCATGCCCTTGCGGCCCAAGCCGGCCGAACCGCAACCCGCGCACCAGGAGCCGATTCCCGAGCCGGTTCCCATCATCGAGCCGGAACCGCAGCCCGGCCTGTTGGACGCCGAACCGCTGCTCGATCTCGACGATCTCGATACGCCGGCCTACCTGCGCCAGGGGCGATTGCTGAACTGATCGCCGCGCTGCGAGGGGACCTTAGATCGAGAAATCCTCGCCGTGCCACAGCCCTTGTTCATCGGGCGCGGGCGTGTGCGGAGCCGCCTCGGCGGCCGATCCAGCAGCCAGCCGCTCCAGCCGGTCCATACGCATCATCAGCGTTGTGAGCGTGGCCCCCACGGTATCCGGAAGGATGGTGTGCTGGAGATCCGGATCGGCTTCCGGCACATGTGCCTTGGAGCGCATCACCGACCGCCCCGGAACGCCCACCACCACGGAGTTCGCCGGCACCGATTTCACCACCACGGAATTCGCCCCGATGCGGCAATCGTCGCCGATCTCGATAGCCCCCAGGAGCTTGGCGCCCGCCCCCACTACCACGCGATCGCCCAGCGTGGGATGGCGCTTGCCGCGCGCCAGGCTGGTGCCGCCCAGCGTCACGCCGTGATAGATGGTTACGTCCGCCCCTACTTCGGCGGTTTCGCCGATCACCACCCCCATGCCGTGATCGATGAAGAAGCCGGGACCGAGCGTGGCTCCCGGGTGGATCTCGATGCCGGTCAGATTGCGCGCCACCTGCGAGAGCACGCGCGCCAGCAGGCGCAGTTTCCGGCGCCACAGCCAATGCGTGCAGCGATAGGCCCAGATCGCGTGCAGCCCGGAGTAACACAACAGAACTTCGAGGGCGTTGCGGGCGGCGGGATCGCGCTTGAGCACCGAGCGCACATCGCGCGCGATGGTCCGGAAGGGCATCATACAAACATTATGGGGTATGGGCTTGCGTGCGGTATAAGCTCGCGGCCGCCTCTAAACCGGAGTTCCGAACTTCAGCCGCAACTCCCGTCTGGCTGCGCGGTGGCGATCTAAGCCGCTTGTTTTGTCTTCAACATCCAGGCACCGAAGAGGAGCAGCATTCCCACCAGCGCGCCGATCCCCCAAAAAGAGAGAGCGGGTACAGATGTAGGGAAGCTGACGGCCACGCAAGAGCTGCCGCCATTCGTGTAGCAAATATCCCCGGGGTATATGATGTTCACGTTGGTGGAAGTCGCCAGAAAATCCGTGCTGCTGCCGGGGTTCAGTACGACCGTGGCAAAGCCAGTGACGTTCTGAGTCGAGCCGATATGGCTGCCGCCTGGACCCCCACCCAGCAGTTCAATCCGAGCGCCGCTGCCCGTCACGCAAAAAAACTCTTCAGTCCCGATCGGAACGTTGGGAAAAGTCAGGCCGTTGAAACTTACCGTGCCCGTCGAGATCGGGTGCAGGCAGTCTGAGGTGGTCGAGACAAAGACACGCGCAAGGCCCCCATACTGCCCCGGAATTACAACGGTAGCGGTGTCGCCTGAGGTCAGGGTGTTGGGTTGTCCGTCGGCACCCAGAATGAAAACGGTGTTGGTGGCAAAATCGGTTGTTTCCGGCGAGATCGCAATGTCGCTTATCACCGCCGTGAGCGAGTCCGGACTGCCTTGGAACTCCGTGCCGTTCGAGGGAGGCGTGAGATCGACGAACTGGATGGCGCCGGCGAAAGCCGCCTGGATTCCGGCATCGCTGGCAAACTCCCGGAATGACGCCGGCGATGGGTCGAATCCTATGGCCTGCACGGCGATCGGCAACGCGTTGGCGATGGGAGTGACGGTCTCCAGAGCCGTCGCGCCGCTTACGGTATAGGTCCCCAGCGTGATAACTGGGGCAACGGATACACTAACCGTCGCTACCGTAAACGTAGCGGACTGGGAGCCTATGCCGCCGCTGGCCAGCGTGAAGGTCGCCACGGCGCTCGTCAGAGTTGGCGCCGTCGCAAACTGGAATCCGGAAGGCAGAGTCACGGTGATGCTGGACCCAATGGGGAGCGTTGAAGACGCGCTATAGATGGCCGCGTTGGCCGGCACTACCAGCACGCCATTGGCAAGGCGAACTTTCGCGGCGTTGTAATCGGCCACCTGGCCGGACAAGGTCCCAGCCAGGCCTGCAGGGACGCAGACAACCAGGATTGCCAACAGGGCAAGCGCCTTCACCGATCTTTTCATTTATGATGCTCTCCCGTTCGCCACAGCGGCGAGTAGCTTTGATTTCAAAGCATAGTAACACGGATTCGGGCTTGGGGATCTGAAATTCACACGCCCGTAATCCGTCCGTGGTGTGAATCGAGATCAAGCGTTATTCCTGGCGAGCGGAAGCTGAACTTGCGCCCACCCGCGGCGCAATTCCCAGTCGCCTGAGGTCACGCTTCCGCGAAGGACCTCTAACTCCGGAATTCAGCTTAGATCGCCAGATCCGCGAACAGCGCCGTGCTGAGGTAGCGCTCGCCGAAGGAGGGCACGATGGCCACGATCAGCTTGCCGGCGCTCTCCGGCCGGCGCGCCACTTGCACTCCGGCCCACAGCGCGGCCCCCGAGGAGATCCCCACCAGCAGCCCTTCCTCCCGCGCCGCCCGCCGGGCGGTCTCGAGTGCGTCCTGGTTCGTGACGCGCACGATCTCATCGCAGATTTCGCGGTTCAGAACTTCCGGCACGAACCCGGCGCCGATTCCTTGAATCGGGTGCGGCCCCTTGGTTCCTCCGGAGAGCACCGGCGAAGCGTCCGGCTCCACGGCCACGCAACGGAACGCGGGCTTGCGCGCCTTGAGCGCCTCGCCCACGCCGGTGAGCGTGCCGCCCGTTCCCACGCCCGCCACCAGTACATCGGCCCGGCCGTCGGTATCGCGCCAGATCTCTTCGGCCGTGGTGCGGCGGTGGATTTCGGGGTTGGCGGGATTCTTGAACTGCTGCGGCATCAGGAAGCGGGAATCGCTCGCCACCAGTTCCTCGGCCTTGCGAATCGCGCCCGCCATGCCTTCGCTGCCGGACGTGAGGATCAGCTCCGCTCCGTAAGCGCGCAGCACCTGGCGGCGCTCCCGGCTCATGGTCTCCGGCATGGTCAGGACGCACTTATAGCCGCGCGCGGCGCACACCATGGCCAGCGCAATCCCCGTATTGCCGCTGGTCGGCTCCACGAACACCGTGTCGCGCCGGACTTTCCCGGCCTTCTCGGCGGCCTCGATCATGGAGAGGCCGATGCGGTCCTTGACGCTGTGTGCCGGATTGGCGTATTCCAGCTTGGCAACCAGCTCGCCCGCGGCACCCGCCGCCAGCCGCCTGATCCGCACCAGCGGCGTGTTGCCGATCAGCTCCGTCACATCTTGCGCAATCTTCATATCGCCATATTGCCGGGTGATTTTTCAGCGTAACACCCGGAGCCTCTCTCGCCGCGAGCTCGCTAGAATGGGATCAGTGTCCGCTCCGTACCGCTCTTATGTGCTGGTCTCGCGCGAGCAGATCGCTCGCAATTACCGCAATGTCTGCGCGGTGGTGGGACCCGGCGTCGAAGTCGCCGGCGTGGTTAAAGCCGATGCCTACGGCCACGGCGCGCTGGAGGTCTCCCGCGTTCTGGAGCGCGAGGGCGCGCGCTGGCTGGCGGTCAGCTCGGTGGATGAAGGCGTCACGTTGCGCCAGGGCGGCATCCGCGCTGCGCGCATCCTGGTGATGGGCGGATTCCTTCCTTATGAAGGCGAAGCTCTGGTGGAACACGGCCTCACGCCGGCCGTGCACGATCTCGATCGCATCCGCGAGCTTCATTGCCTCGGCCGCACCCTGGACCGGCCGACTCCGTACCATCTTAAAATCGATTCGGGGATGGGCCGCCTGGGCACGCGCGCGACGGCGGCGGAGATCCTGGCAGTGCTCGCCGAAACCAGCGGGGCGCATCTCGAAGGCCTGATGACCCACTTCGCCTCGGCGGCCGATTACACCAGCCCCCAGACCGAAACGCAGCTCGCCTGTTTCGAGAACCTGTGCGGCCAGTTGCGCCAGGGCGGCTTCGCCCCCGAGTTCCTGCACGCTTCGAGCACCAACGCGATCGGATACGGCCGCGCGCGGGGGCAAAATAACATGGTGCGCGCCGGACATGCGCTCTATGGCTACGTCTCTCCCGCGCGGGGCGAGGCGCCGCGCCAGTTGCTGGAGGTCCGGCCGGCGCTCACCTGGAAAGCCAAGCTTATGGCGGTGAAAGAGATTCCCGAGGGCACGCTGGTGGGCTACGGCGGCACGTTCCGCGCTCCGCGAGCCATGCGCATCGGCATTCTAGGCGCGGGCTACGCCGACGGCATTTTCCATCGGCTGTCCAACCGCGGCAAGGTCATCGCCGCCGGCCAACTCACGCCCATCCTGGGAACCGTCTCGATGGACCTCACCACCATCGATCTCAGCCATACCGCCGCGCTCCAGGTGGGCGACGAGGTCACCCTGTTGGGGCAGGAGGGCGAAGCGCACCTCGACGCGCAACAACTGGCGCGCGTGGCCGGCACCATCTCCTACAACATCCTTTCGAGTATCAGCGCGCGCGTGCGGCGCGTCTACGTGTAGCCGGTCATGCGCTGGATCGCGATTCTGGCAGCCGCGTCCGCCTGGGCCCAAGGCTATGGCGTGCAGCCGTCCACAGTCCGGCAAGGCGAGACGCTGCACGTTAGTGGTCCGCCGGATGCCGCCAGCGCCCGGCTGAACGGCCGCTCCATACGCCTGTTCCCGCAGACGGGAGGTGGCGTGCTGGGGCTGATGCCGTTTCCCGCGCTCGAGAAGCCGGGCGCCTACACGCTCGAAATCCTGGATCGCAGCGGTCAAATCCGTCATTCGGCCGCCGTCGTTGTGGTGAACGCACATTTCCGCACGCAGAACTTGGTGCTCTCGCCCGGAATCGCCGCGCTCCAGCCCGCCCCCGGCGAAGCCGAGGCTGTGAACGCATTTCGCGAGACCGTCTCCCCCACGCGCTATTGGGAGGAGCCGCTGGCTCTGCCGGTTGCGGGATGCATGACCTCGCCCTTCGGCGTCACGCGCCTGCGCAACGGCAGGCCCACCGGCGATTATCATGGCGGCATCGATCAGCGCGCCGCCGCCGGAACGCCGGTGCGCGCCATCGCCGCGGGAGCCGTGCGCCTGGTCCGCCCGTTCACTCTTCATGGCAACACCGTGGCCGTGGATCATGGCCAGGGCCTCGAATCCATCTATCTGCATATGTCGCGTTTCGCGGTGGTGGAAGGCGAGCCGGTGAAGCGGGGCCAGGTGCTCGGGTTTGCCGGTTCCACGGGCCGCTCCACGGCTCCGCACCTGCACTGGAGCATCTATGTGAACGGTATTCCAGTGAATCCCGCGCAATGGGTGAATTTGCGCCCCTGCGCGGCACCCCAGCGCTGAGTGTTACGTTTGTAACGGCACAAAACGTGCTCGGGCACGCCACCTGTTCGGAGGGGGAATCGCGGTCTTGGAATGATATCATAGGGAGCAGATGAGCTTACTGTCGCCGAGACTACAACTAAAGGTCGCGCAGAAGCAGATTCTCACTCCCGGGTTGGTCCAGATGGTCACCGTGCTCCAGCTTAACCGCTTGGAGCTCAAGGAGATGATCACCCAGGAGATCGTCAAGAATCCGGTCCTGGAAGAGGCCACCG
>CAYRWE010000124.1:0-14678 GCA_964427655.1 uncultured Solibacteraceae bacterium
TGGCCGGAGAAGCGCAGCCAGAGCAGGTACGCCCCGGCGCCGATCAGTAGCACCGGCCAATAGCGCGCCACGTATTCGAAATCGATCAGACGCAGCGTGTGCAGCAGCAGCAGCACGCCCAGCACGATCAGCGCGATCCCCGCCACGGGGATCTGGTGCTGCCGCTCGCCGCGCAGGTTAATGAGGCTGGAATATTCGTCGACGGGCTCGCCCCGGCGGCGCCGCTGGGCCGTGTGATAGGCCTCGAAAGCCATATAGAAGAACCAGGCCGCCAGCACGATACCGAAGACCGGCTCCAGTCCGCCGGCTCCCGAATCGAGGATGCTGCACAGGATGCCGAATACCACGGCGTGCACCAGTCCCTTGGCGTATTGGCCGTTGTAGATGGCGCCTACGCCGGGAATGAATCCCAGAAACAAGGCCAGCGCCGGAGAGATATCCGGATACACATAGTTCGGCGGGGGACCGCCCGCCATGCGCGGATCGGCCGCTCCAGGTGGGGGAGCGTAGGGCGGCGGCGCTCCGGGCGCGGCGGCGAAAGCCGGCGGCGGACCCGCGGCGGCCGGAGCCGGTGCATGCTCCGGACAATAAACCGTTCCGTAAGCATCGCGGCGGCACTCGGCGCAAACCGGCTTGCCGCAGGTGCGGCAGTAAGCGGTGGCCGCCACATCAGGATGATATTCGCAATTCATAATGTGTCCTCAACGAATTCCCCCGGGTGAATTGGGTTCCGGCCCCGCGCCGGGCGTAATGTCCGGTTCCGTGGCGGGCCTCACCGGCAGCTTGCGTTCGTCCTTGCCCGGGCCGGGATTCTCCTGGGCGGGCGCGGACTGCTGCTCTTCGTTCTGTTGCTGCCATTCCCGCAGCGTGGTTTGAATCTGGTACACAACCTTCAGGTTGTCGTAATACTTCACCGAACGGGCCCAGGCGCGATACACGTTCTGCTCCAGACCCGCCCAGATGCGCGAAGGCTCCAGGTCCGACATGCTGGGCTGCCGCAATCCGCCCGGCAGCAGCAGATGGGCCAGCATGGCGAGCGAGAGAACCGTGAATGCCATGCTCATGGCGAAGCGCGGCTGCAAAATCGGGCTGAGCAGCGCCGCGACCCACGGGCGGACCTTCGATTTGGGCTTGCCCTTGCTCCAGGGAGCGTCGAACAGCAGGCGCGTGATCAGTTCCGGCGGCGGCTCCACGTCGGCCGCGCGCTCGATAAACGCCACGGCGGCCGCCGAATCGCGGGCCAGCTCGGCACACGCCGGACATTCGGCCAGGTGGCGCTCCACGGTCGCCCGGGCGTCCGGCGCGAGCGTGCCATCGACGTAGTCGCAGATCAGAGTTTCGATCGCGGCGCAGTTCATATCGCCAGCTTCTGTTTCCGCAGCAGCCGGGCCAATTCGGCCCGCCCCCGGTTAATGCGCGATTTCACCGTGCCCTCCGGAATAGCCAGGACTGCGGCAATCTCGCTGTACTCCATTTCCTGCAAGTCCCTCAGAATCACTGCCTCGCGCAAATCCGGCGAAAGCTTCTGCAAGGTCGCCTGCAAAATCTCGCTGGCTTCCCGCCCGGCCACCGCGTGGTCCGGCCGTTCGGAAGCCGCCGCCCCGAACCCCTCCATCATGGGAAGCCGATCTTCGATGGAATCCGTGACACGCTCCTGGCGGGTGCGCCGGTAATGATCGATCAGCAGGTTGCGCGTGACGCGCGCCAGCCAGGTGCCGAAAGAACCCTCCGCCGAGCGGAACGTGTGCAGGGTACGGAAGACCCTCAGAAATACTTCCTGCGTCAGGTCTTGCGCCTCCGAGCCGGTACCCGTAAAGCGATAGCACAGGCCGTAGACGCGCCGGGTGTGAAGCCGTATCAACTCCTCCCAGGCGGTCTCATCGCCCCTCAGGCAGCGCGAAACCAGGCTATAGTCGGCGTCCAAGCTACGTTCTACCAGATTACGACTCCCGCCGGCACCCACATCGGGGTGGATGCGATTGGTGGCGACTGCCGATTGTGGAAGCATCCCGAAAGCTAGCGTCGCGGCGGCCATGGCACTCGTTCTTTCAAAAGGAGAAACGAGGCTTTATCATGATAGGTTCAAACTTTCCCTTATGCCAGCGTTTTGAGAGACGCTGCCGGGAAAGGGAGGTCCAGGATTCGCCGCACAAAGTGGAAGTGGGCGCTGGCAGCCGCGCTGGTGGTGGCCGCGGGCTGGTGGCTCCGGGCGCAATGGCGAGGCTTCGATTGGCGGCTGGCGGCGGCCAGTTTCGCCGGCATGGACTGGTGGTGGCTGGCGGGTTCGGTGGCGGCGGTGGGTGCCAGTTATGTGGTTCGCGCGCTCCGCTGGGCGGTTTTCCTGAAGCCGCTGCGGCCGCGGCCGAGCTTTCGCAACCTGCTCTCGGCTACGGCAATCGGCTACATGTCATTGGTTTTGTTGGGCCGACCCGGGGAGTTCGTACGACCCTACCTGATCGCCGTCAAGGAACGTGTGCCCGTGGCTTCGCAACTGGCCGCGCTGGTCCTGGAGCGCATCTTCGACCTGCTGCTGGCCCTGTTGATTTTCGCCATGGCTTTGGCGCGGGTGCGCGCCTCCGGGGTACACGTGGGCGTGCGGCTGGCCTGGGTGCTCTCTGCGGGCGGCTGGGTCGTGGGTATCGCCTGCACGCTGTTGCTGCTGATGCTCCTGGGTTTGCGCCACTTCTCCGAGGCCGCGCGCCGACGGCTGATGTCCGCCTTGCGGTTTCTCCCCGAGGCGCTCTGCCGGAAAATCGAGAAAGCGCTGGCCGCTTTCCTGGCCGGTGCCGGATCCATCCGCGACGATGCCGCCCTGGCGCTGGTCCTGGCTTACTCGATCCTGGAGTGGGCGATCATCGCGGCCTGCTTCGTGTGCGCGGTGCGGGCATTCCCGGCGACGCATACTTTTACTCTTGTGGATACTCTGATCGTCATGGGATTTGTGTCCTTCGGGGCGGTGGTCCAGATCCCCGGCATCGGTGGCGGGGTACAGGTGGTGGCGGCCCTGGTTCTGGTGGAGCTGTTCCGGATGCGGGTTGAGCCGGCGACCTCATTCGCCGTTGTTTTGTGGATAATTACATTTGTAGCAATTGTGCCGGTAGGCGTACTGGTAGCCCTGAAGGAAGGCCTGAGCTGGCGCGGCCTGCGCCGAATACGACTGGAGAAGGACGCATGAAGTGCCCATTCTGCAATCACTTGCTAGACAAAGTGGTGGATTCGCGCGAGAGCAAGGAGGGAGACGCCGTACGCCGCCGCCGGGAATGCCTGGCTTGCGAGCGCCGCTTCACCACATACGAGCGCATCGACGAAGTCCCCTACATGGTCGTGAAGAAGGATGGGCGGCGCGAGAAGTTCGACCGCCAAAAGGTGCTCAACGGACTCCTGAAGGCGTGCGAAAAGCGGCCCATCAGCGTGGTACGGCTCTCGGATCTGGTCAATCGCGTGGAGACCAAAGTCAGCGACTCTCCGGACCGGGAAATCTCCACTACAGAGATAGGAGAATACCTCATGGAGAGCCTGCGGGAACTCGACAAGATCGCCTACGTGCGCTTCGCATCAGTTTATCGGGATTTCCAGGACGAGCAGGCGTTCTTTAACGAACTAAAGAATTTGATGCGTCAAAAAGTACCCTAAACGGAGGCGTCCCGACCGATTCCCGGAGGCGTGGCTTTCGCAGCGATGCGATGTAACCGAAACCATTCCTAGGCATCTTTAAAATAGGGCTTTAACTTAGCCGAGGAATGATGATATGATCAGTCGGAAGTCGAACCTCGAATGCGGCCGATCTTTACGAGATTTCGGGCAAGACCATCCGGCCGGACTTTATTCAGATAATACCCCATTTCCCCGGCGTACGAAGTATTTCCGTTCGCATGTCCGTGGGGAGGTGAGCACCTAGTGGACCAATTCGAAGATCAATTTTTACCCGACAACCCCGAAGCACTGGGCCTCGCATTTGAGGAAGAGCCCAAGTTCTTCGACCCGGAAGCCGCTCACGAAGCGGATTTCCTCCATCCAGCGCCGGTTGAAGAGTCCATCTACACCGACGATCCGGTACGCGTGTACCTGCGGGAGATGGGCGCCGTCCCGCTGTTGACCAGAGAGGGCGAGGTCGACCTGGCCCGCCGGATGGAACGCGGTAAGTTGCGGATGCAAAAGGCCATTAGCCGCTCAGCGTTGGTTCAGGGAGTGGTTGTCGAGCTGGCCGATAACGTCCGCCGGGGAACCGTCGAGTTGGAATCGGTGGTGGATTTGGGGGATGTCGAGGAAGGCACTCCGGCCGATCTGGAAGTTCGCGCCGACGCCATCCGGCAGTTCTCCGACGTGGGGCTGCTGCACAAGAAACTACAGACGCTGGTAGATAAGGTAGAGACTACCGCGATCGTCAATAAGAAGTCGCGCAAGCGTCTGTGCGCTCGCCTGAACCGGGCCAAGGTGGAGACTTCCCAGGCGATTCGCCGGGTTCCGTTCAGAGTCAACAAATGGAAGGACTTCTCGCGCGAGATCGAGCGCGCCGTGGAAGATATTAATCACCTCGATAACGAGATCAAAAAGCTGGAAAGCCGCAGCAATCTGCTCCAGCAGGCCCGCCTGCGGGAGCTGAAGCGCGAAATTCGCAAGCGTGAAACCGTGGCTGGCGCCACCCTCCCGGAATTGCGCCACAGCCTGACGGTGATCCGGCACGGCGAAGCCGAGGCCGAGCGCGCCAAGAAAGACTTGGTAGAAGCCAATCTTCGCCTGGTGGTGTCGGTAGCCAAGAAGTACGTAAACCGCGGACTTCATCTGCTGGACCTCATCCAGGAGGGCAATATCGGGCTGATGCGCGCGGCCGACAAGTTTGAGTACCGGCGCGGCTACAAGTTCTCGACGTATGCCACGTGGTGGATTCGCCAGGCGATCACGCGGGCCATTGCGGACCAATCCCGGACCATCCGGATTCCGGTGCACATGAACGAGAGTATGAACAAGTTCCTGCGGGCCACACGCGAGCTCGAGAAGGAATTGGGCCGTACTCCTACAAATGACGAAATTGGGCGGCGGATGGAAATCCCCGTCGAGAAGGTGCAGAAGCTGAAGACCATCTCGCGCGACCCCGTCTCTCTGGAGACCCCAGTGGGGCGCGATGGCGAATCCGCGTTGGGCGACCTGATCGAGGACCGCTGGGTGGGTTCGCCGGTGGATGCCGTTATCGAATCCAACGTTCGCGACGAGACCGCCGGAATTCTGAAGACTCTCTCTCCCAAGGAGGAGAAGGTCATCCGGATGCGGTTCGGGATCGGCTGCGAGCGGGAACATACGCTGGAGGAGATCGGGCAGGAGTTCGATGTCACGCGCGAGCGCATTCGCCAGATCGAGGCCAAGGCGCTGCGGCAGCTACGCGCTCCGGAGCGTGCCCGGCGCCTGCGCGCGCTGATGGCCGCGCGTTAACTAGAAAACAGATTCGTCTAACAGGGCAGGCCCCCCGGCCTGCCCTTTCTTTTTGGTGGCGCATCCAAGAAGTATGCACCAGAGAGCGAAAACAGTTGCCGTCATAGTTTCAATCGCGGGCGCCGTCGCGTTGTTCGCGGCGGTCACGCCCAAGTTGCCGCCCCCGTTCGCCACGCCATCGGCGGACAATCATCCGGTCGTGGTCCCGGAGCCCTCCGGCGCGCGGCTCAGCGTGCCAGCGGATTTCAAGGTGGAGGTGTTCGCCGAGGGATTTTCCACGCCGCGCTACATGGCGTTGGGGCCGAACAACGAGATTCTGCTGGCCGATTCCGCGCACGGGCCCAATGGAGCGGTTTACATCATCAAAGCCGGCGGCCAGCGCAAGAAGCTGATCGAGGGGCTCAACCAGCCCTACGGCCTGGCCTTCTGGAACGGGTACCTGTACGTGGGCGAGCCGGATTCGATCAAGCGCTACCGCTACGACGCCAAAGCGATGTCGGTGGGGAAAGGCGAGGAGGTGATCTCGCTGGCCGGGCTCGGCACGCATCATTGGTCGCGCGATCTACTCTTTGACCGCGCGGGCAAGAAGCTGTACGTCGGAGTGGGCTCCGGGTCGAACGATTCGGCCGGAGAAGATCCGCGCCGGGCGGCCATCAATCAGTACAATCCGGACGGCTCGGGACACGTCATCTTTGCATCGGGCACACGCAATCCGACCGGACTGCGCTGGTATCCCGGCACCGACACTCTATGGGCGGCTGTGCAAGAGCGCGACACCCTGGGCGATGACCTGGTGCCGGACTTCTTCACGCACATCCAGCAGGGCGGCTTCTACGGTTGGCCCTACGCCTACGCCGGACCGCACGAGGACCCCTTCAACAAGGGCAAGCGCCCGGACCTGGTGGCCAAGACCGTCGTTCCGGACGTGCTGCTGGGATCGCATGTCGCGGTGCTCGATTTCATCTTCTATACCGGCAACCGGTTTCCGGCCGAATATCGCGGCGGCGCATTCCTGGCCTTGCACGGTTCGTGGAACCGCTCGAAGCGCGTGGGGCAATCGGTGGCGTTCCTTCCCTTTAGGGACGGCAAGCCGGCGGGCGAGCTGACGGAGGTCGTGAAAGGCTGGATGATCTCACCCGACCAACGCGACGTGTGGGGGCGGCCGGTGGGCCTGCTGCAACTGCCCGACGGTAGCCTGCTGATCTCCGACGACGGAGGGAAGAAGATCTGGCACCTGCACTACGGGGCCAAAGCTAGTTGATGGAGACAAAAGCCGGGTCGATGGCCTTGCTCACGGTCTGCTGAAAATCGGCCCACGCGCAGCCGGGCGCTTCCGACGCCGCGCAGCCGGGAAGCCGAAGCTCCTGGGTGGCCGGCGGATTGGCGGCGTTGAGGCGCTCGGCGTTGCGCATCTGGTCGAGGGTTTGCGCCAGGTACTTTGTGCGGACGAACAGATGGCCGCCGGAATCGCGCCACAAAGAGAAGATGAGCGCGCCTCCGGGCGGCGTCTCGTCGGGCTGGTAGCCCTTGAGCTGCCAGGAAAGATCCAGCATTCCCGAGAGATTCGAAAGGTTCGTATCGTGGCCGGCAAGGAACAGCAGCGCATCGCCGGGATGGCCCAGCGCGCCCGGGACAGCGGAGCCGGAGGCGGCCTGTTCCAGGGAATGCAGCACGTGCGCCAGCAGATTCGATCCGCGCGCCCGCGCGATATATGGCGTGCGCCGCATGAGATCGGCATAGAGGCCGTGCAGTTCCAGAGCGCGGTCCAGATTCTCTTCGGTCAGGCGTCCCCATCCTAGATCCCGGCCGCGAAATCCGTTGGCGTACTCGAGCAGGAAGACCTCGCTCAGCGTGGAGCCGGCGGCGAAAGGCCCGGCTATTTCGACCGATTTCCCGCTGACTTCGACGCCCACCCCCGGTCGCGGATCGAGCAGTTTCCGGGGCGCCCCCCGACCGCCGGTGAGAATGAACTGGAGCGCATCGATCGCCTGGCGATGTTGGGCCACGAGACGTTGCGGATCGCTGCCCAACCGCTGGCGCACGGCCGCGAGCGCCCGCTCGGCGGAGGGGGCGCCCACGCCGGAGAAGAGCGGATCGCGGCCGCCCGCTGCGGAGTGCAGGGCGACACCGCAGCCGGGAAGGATCGTTTCGGCAAAGGCGCGGCCGGTCTCGACGGTGCGCTGGTCCTTATCGGCCCATACAAAGACCCGATCGGCGTCCCGGCAACCCGGCGGGCTGAGCAGGCCTTCCCCAGCGAGCCATTCCCGGTAGTAATCGCCGAGGATGCGAATCAGCTCGCGTCCGTGAGGCGTCAACTCGCCCGGAGCGACGCCCCAATCGGGCCAGGGATCGGGCGAGTACTCCCGGAGCCGCGCGGCGTCCCACGTGGGCGAACGAACGCCGTGGCGGCTGACAATGACGACGTATTTCAACTCCGGGCTGGCGGCGCCCGCGGACCATACCGCGAGTAAGAGCGCGGCCGCCCGGATGGGCTTACTTTTCACGGTTGAAAGTGTACCGCAAACCGCCCGTATAAGTGGGCTTATACCATTCGCGCTGATTCACGAAGATCTGGCTGCCGGTATAGTAGCCGAACACTTCGTTGGTGAGGTTCAGGCCGTAGACCACAGCGCTCAATCCGCGAGCGATGCGAATGCTCGCCTGGGCGTCTAACTGCGTGTGCGCCAGGGTGTAAACGTCGCCCGAGGGGCCGTGAGGGCCGAGACCGCTGACGTCGGACGCAGTCTGGTATTCGTATTGGTAAATACTCGGACCGTTATAGGAAAGGCCCACGCGGACCGAGAGACGGCCGCGATCGTAAGTGGGGCTAAGATTCCAGCTATTGGGCGCCTGGCGCTGCAAGGTGGGGCTGTCCAGGCGCCCCGGGATGGCCTTGATCTCGGAGGCGGTCCAGCTATAGTTAGCGAACATACCGAGGCCGCCCAGATGGCCGGGCAGCATGGCGAGCCGCTGTTGATAGGCGACCTCAAAACCGTACAGGTACGCATTACTCGCGTTGATCCACTGGGTAAGCAGGTCGCCCAGATAAGCACCGCTCGTAGCGGTGTAGGACGTGCTGATCAAAGTGTCATTGATCTGCTTGTAGAAGAATCCCGCCTGCAGCAATCCGGCCGGCTTGAGAAAGTGCTCGTAAAGCAGATCGTAGTTATTGGCATGGGCCGGCTTCAGCTTGGGATTCCCCATGGCCACGTTTACAGGATTGGTGGAATCGTCTTCGGTAACGTAGGGCACAAGCTGATAGGCATCCGGGCGGGATACACCGCGGCCATAGACAAGTCGAACATCCGATTCGGGCGAGACTGGGTAACGGAGCGAAACGCTCGGCAGAACGTTCACATAGGAAGGATTATTGAATACCGGCACAGGCGTTCCACAACCCGTGCTGGTGGGGCAATTCGGGCTCCCCGCTCCGTACAGAGTAACGTTGTAGCCCCGCGTATCCATCTGCGTGCCTTCGATGCGGACGCCGGCGACGACGTGCAGCCTGCCGAAATCCATCGTATTCATGAGATATCCGGCGGAGATTCGCTCGATGGTATCGAACTCGTTCGGATACGTGTCCGAGGCGGTCTTATAGCCATCGACATACTTGGCCAAGTTGCTGAGCGTGTAGCTCTGCAGCTTGTTGAAATCGGAGACGGGGCCGTAGTGGCCTCCGAAGTAACTGTTGTTCATGTAGTTATTGCTGCTGAAATCGCTCAGAAACTGAGTCATCGGATAGCTGGAGGCACTCCAACCGTCGTAGACCGTTTCGGTGGCGTTCTGGTACTTGTGGCCGTTGCGCAGTTTGCCGCCCACTTCGAAAATGGCATAGTGCGAGCCGATATGATAGTTCACGGAATAGGCGGCTGCCGCGGTCAAATTAAGCTGCGCGGTCATTCCCTTCGAAGTCGTGATATCCTTGAAACCCCAGTTGGAGGCAACCTGGAGCGGAGAATTTGCGGCATCGCAGCCATTGCCGAAGTGGGGAAGGGTGGCGTCGGTCTGGGCCGTCGGATCGTAGCCGCAGGTGAGCTTCGACCCGATCCATGAAAAGTCGGCCTTGGGATTTCCGGCTGAATCGAGCTCGTAAGAGCGCGAGGCCGCCGCTTCCCAGGTCAGCAGCGACGAAGCGAACTGCTTTCTGCCGCCCATCGCATAACTGGATATCGAGGCATCCGGCCGCTTGCTGGAAGTATAAAACTTCGACGCGCCGCTGGCGACGGGCTCGTAGTACCACTTGTCGCCGTAATCCTGAAGATTCGTATACATACCTTTGAAGTAGATACTCGAGAACTCGCCTATCTTATAATCCGCGGTCCCGGCGAAGCCCCATCGATTGCGGTAATAACGGTACTCACGAATGGTGTTGTTATCGTAGATCGGTTTACTGAAGGTGGATGCCGGATCTATGGCGGGCTGCAGGTTATCGATGGCGCGGCCGTTGTAATCGTAGGTGCCGCCGAACAGAAGCCCGAGTTTCTTCTCGCGGCCGAAGCGATGGCCAATGGTCCCGCCCTCCTGGGTGTTGGCGCGGCCTCCCATGATCGGGTCGTATCCGCCCAGGCCGAAGAGGCTGAAGGTGGGAAACTCGCCGGCTGTCTTGGTTTTCAGGTTGACCGAGCCGCCGATGCCGTCGCCATCGATGTTCGGAGCGAGCGTCTTATTGATTTCAACGGACTCCACGAGATCCGCGGGAATGACATCCAGGCGGATTTGGCGCACGGTCGGCTCGGGCGATGGGATCGTAATGCCATCGACGGTGACGTTGGTCAGACGCGGCTCAGTGCCGCGCACCTGGATGTAGACGCCTTCGCCCTCGATGCGCTCGAGCGTGACCGAAGGCAGCCGGCCCAGAGCGTCGGCAACGTTGGCGTTGGGCAGTGACGTGATGACTTCGGCGGGGAGAACTTGCAAAATGTTGTCGGCCGAGCGCGTGCGGTTGATCGACTCCACCTCGCCGTGGGGGCGCTCGGCGGTGACGATGACTTCTTCGCTCACGGAGCCGATTTGCATATGCGCGTCGATGCGCTGTATCTGACCGGCGGTTACTTGAACGTCGGTCTGGAAGGCCTCGAAACCGACGTAAGATACCTGGACCTTATAGCTGCCGGGGGCCAGATTGGTAAATGAGAATTCGCCCTGGGCATCCGTGGCGGCCGTCAGTTCCATAGGTTGCAGACGGATCTGCGCGCCTTGCAGCACCGCGCCGGAGCTATCGACCACGCGGCCGGCGATCACGCCTTTGCTGCTAACATCCGCGGCGGGTAAAACGGAGGCCGTTAGAACAAAGGCCGCAAGAAGGTTGCAGATGGCGGGTGTAAGACAAGCGATCCCGGCTTTCCAGTTTCTTCTGACAGTGCGCATAACAGTGCTCCTGTTGCGATTCCTTTTCGTTCGGGAAGTAAACATGGTACGACGGCATTAGAG
Source organism: uncultured Solibacteraceae bacterium (assembly GCA_964427655.1). Classification (GTDB taxonomy): domain Bacteria; phylum Acidobacteriota; class Terriglobia; order Bryobacterales; family Bryobacteraceae; genus CAVQNQ01. The sequence continues at coordinate 10,858 of CAYRWE010000124.1, forward strand.
CAAGCCAGTCTGAGGACAATCTAAGAAAGCGGTATGCGGCGAGTAATTTTACGGTTTCGTCATCGGAAATTAACATCCGAAAGGCAAGATGACGATATACGACTCCTGGTAGCCGAAGATAGACCGAAGACTGCCGATTTGCTGCGCAGAGCGCTCGAGAGCGAGGGGCACTCCGTCCTGCTGGCCTACGATGGGGACCGGGCATTGAAGCTCGGCCTGGCGGCGGAATTCGATGTGATTCTTCTCGACATCATGCTTCCGCGTCTGGATGGTCTGACTGTCCTGAGGAAACTGCGGGAAGCGAGAGTGCAAACGCCCGTGATGATCGTCTCGGCGCGTGACGCGGGGCCGGACGTGGTCGAGGGTCTGGACTGCGGCGCGGACGACTATCTTACCAAGCCATTCGAGCTGGACATCCTGCTGGCGCGCATCAGAGCCGTCGCCCGGCGCGTTCCGGCGGCGCAACCGGCGGACCTGAGATTCCAGGACTTAAAGCTCAATCCCGGCACTTACCAACTGCAGCGCGGCGACCGGACGGTATCGCTGACGCGGACCGAGTACGCGCTGCTGGAAACGCTGATACGGCGGGCCGGCATGGTGGTGCCGCGAGAGGTGCTGATCGAAGAAGGCTGGGGAAGAGAGTCCGACGTGAGCGATGCCAACCTGTACTTCTTCGTGCGGGCTTTGCGATCGAAGATCACGCAACCGGGAGAGAGCGAGCTGCTGCACACGGTTCGCGGAGTGGGTTACTCGATTCGGAGCGAAGAGTGTTGACGGCCCATCGTTCCATTTCGCTGCGGCTGACGATCTGGTTCTCGACGGTGATTCTCGCGGGGCTGGCTCTGTTCGGCGCGGTGATGTGGTTCGACCTGGAAGACACGCTGATGACGGGGCGATCCCGAACCCTGGAGCGGCGCGCGGAGCGCTTGAGCGAGCTCCTGTACAGCACGCAGGCCGATCTGCCAGCGCAGCGCGCCAGGAAGTTTCAGGCCTTCGCCGACGCCACCGGAGGCGGGCTGATCGAGGTCTTCGAAACGAACGGAACGCGCGCGCTTCCGTCTCCGACTCCGGCCTCGGGGGCGTTTCCGTGGCCTAAGACCGGCGCGCTCGATCGCGACCGTTTTGACGAGGTCGCGTTTGACGGGCAGCCGTATCGTGTTCTGGCGCGTCCCTTTTCCTCGGATGCACAGCACCTGGTTCTGTGCGTGGCCGCGCCGCTAACGAACAACCGCGCGGTGCTGCGCGCCTTTTCTTCGGGGTTGCTGTGGACCATCCCGGCGCTGGTGGCCCTCTCGGCGCTGGGCGGGTACGCGCTCAGCCGGAGAGCGCTCAAGCCGGTGGACCAGATCACCGCGGCCACGCGGTCGATCAGCGTCTCGAACCTCTCGGGGAGGCTGCCGGTTCCGGAAACGCGGGACGAATTGCAGCGGCTCTCCGAGACCTGCAACGAGATGCTGGCGCGCCTGGAATCGGCGGTCAGCGAGATCAAACGATTCACGGCGGACGCTTCGCATGAGCTGCGCAATCCGGTGTCGTTCATGCGGACCACGGCGGAGCTGGCGCTGCGCAACCGGCAAATGGATGCGGCCAGCCGGCAGGCTTTCGAAGAGATTGTGGCGGAGTGCGGAAAGGCCAGCCGCCTGCTGAAAGACATGCTCACGCTGGCGCGGGCCGATGCCGGCAATTCGCGCCTGGCCTTCGAGCCGGTCGATCTGGTGGAGGTGGTCAAGGCGGCTGGCCATAAGGCCCGCCTCCTGGCCGATACGCACGGGCACACGCTGACGGTCGCAATTGAGGACGGCTGCCAGGCAACCGTGTGGGGCGATTACTCCGCTCTGCACCGGCTGCTGTGGATCCTGCTGGATAACGCCGTGAAGTACACGCAGACGCCCGGGGCGATCCAGGTCCGGCTGGTCGCCGCGGGGGAGAAAGTTGCAGTTACGGTTAAGGACAACGGGATTGGAATCGCGGCGGCCGACCTGCCGCTTATCTTCGGACGCTTCTATCGCGCGGACCCATCCAGGAGCCAGGTGGAAGGCTCCGGGCTGGGCTTGGCGATTGCCAAGTGGATCGCCGACGTGCATCATGCCAGCCTGTCGGCCGAAAGCGCGGAGGAGCGCGGATCCGTTTTCCGGATTGTGTTCCCGGTGCTGAGCGCGCGCCCGCCTCTGGCGGCAGCGGCCCCGCCTTCGGCATCCTCCGGCACCTTCCACCTCCATCCAGTGGGGTAGCGTTACAATTGCAGCGATGGCGAAAGCTGCTGCTGCGTTGGTGCTACTCCTGATGGCCGCCGGATGCGGCCGCAAGGCTCCCGAGGATTTCGCGCGACTCTCCGACGAATTCGTTTACACCTCGCTCTCCTTCACGCCCTCCGCCGCGACGGGCGTGGGATTGCATCAGTACCAGAATCGCAAGCTGGATGACCTGCTGGACGATATGAGCCCGGCCGCGCTGGATGGGCAGCGCAAGTTCTACCAGGATTTTCAAGCTCGCCTGGGCAAGCTCGACGCGCAGCAAATGAGCGCCGAGGATCGCGCCGACCTGGGAATCATCCAGGATCAGATCGCGACCTCGCTGCTCGAGCTGAACGCAATCCGCAATTACCAGCACAATCCCACGGTCTACGTGGAGGCTTTGGGGAACGCGCTGTTCTCGCCTTACGTTCTGGAATACGCCGATAAACCGGTGCGCATACGCAGCATCATCGCGCGGCTGGAAAAGACGCCGCAGTTCCTGGATCAGGCGGCCGCCAACCTGACCTCCGCGCCGGCGATTTGGACCACCGTGGCGATGGAGGAGAACGAAGGCAATATCGGCCTGGTGGATAAGACAATCCGCAGAGCCGTGCCGGACGAGCTGCGCGAGGCTTACGAGAAGGCTGCCGCGCCTGCCATGGCGGCCATGCATAAGTTTCAGGACTACCTGAAGAGCAGCCTGGCGGCACGCAACCAGGCGGACTGGCGCCTGGGCAAGGATCTCTATGCGCGCAAGTTCCGCTCCGTCCTCGAGAGCGGCGTGGAACCCGACGTTGTGCTGGCCAACGCCACCGAGGACCTGGGGCGCGTGCGGGCGCACATGCTGGAGCTGGCGTTGCCGCTGCACCGGAAGATGTTCGCCGGGCACGGAGAACACGCCGATCTGGCGGGCGACGCGCGCATCAACAAGATAGTCGGCGATGTGCTGGGGCGCATCGCGGATCGCCATTCGACGCGCGCTTCGTATATGGGCGACGCGCGCCAGGACCTGGCCGAGGCGCGGGCCTTCGTGGAGCAGAAGCACCTGCTGACGCTGCCGTCGCGCTCGAACCTCCAGGTGATCCCCACGCCGGAATTTTTGCGCGGAATCTATTCGGTGGGCGGGTTCAACGCGGCTCCCGCGCTCGAACCGCAACTGGGCGCCTTTTACTGGGTGACACCGATTCCGGATAGCTGGCCGGCGGAACGCGCCGAATCGAAACTGCGCGAATACAATTTCTACAAGCTCAAGCTGCTGACCATCCACGAGGCTATGCCCGGCCATTACGTGCAGATGGAGATCGGCAACGACGTCGAGCCGCGCAGCCGCCGCGTGCTGCGCTCGGTCTACGGCAACAACCCGCATATCGAAGGCTGGGCGCAATTCGCCACCCAGACCATGCTCGACGAGGGCTTCCTGGACCACTCGCCCGAGATGGCGCTGACCTTCGCCAAAGAGGAGCTGCGCGTGATCGCCAACGCGATTCTCGACGTGCGCCTGCAAACCCTCAACATGACAGACCAGGAGGCGCTCGACCTGATGCAGAACCAGACCTTCCAGGAGAAGGAGGAGGCCGTCGAGAAGCT
>CAYRWE010000125.1:0-14484 GCA_964427655.1 uncultured Solibacteraceae bacterium
ACCTCGCGGTTGCGCTCCCCCACCATGGCGATTACCGTCACGTCGGCCGAGTTGTGCCGCGACATGGAACCGAGCAGCGTGCTCTTGCCCACCCCGCTGCCGCCGAAGATCCCCATGCGCTGCCCCTGGCCGCACGGCAGCAGCCCGTCGATCACGCGGATGCCGGTCACCAGCGGTTTGACTATGGGTTCGCGGTCGAGCGGGTTGCCGGGCGTTCCATAGAGGCTGTAGGATTCCGGCGACTCCGGCGGCGGGGCCCCATCGATGGGAGTGCCGAAACCGTCGATTACGCGCCCCAGCAGGCCCGGCCCCACCGGGACGCGCGCCTCTTCGCTGCGCGCCGTCACGCGGTCTCCCAGTTGCAGGCCGTCGATCTCTTCGAGCGGCATGGAAAGCACCCGGCCGTTGCGGAACCCGATCGCCTGCAGCCGTATGCGCCGCCCGCCGGACGCCTCCACTTCGCAGAAATCCCCAATAGCCACGCGCGGACCCCGCGATTCCACCGTCAGGCCCGCCACCTCCGTGACCTGCCCGGTCCAGCGCAGCGTGGGCATCCGCTCCACTTCCGCCAGGTAGCCGGCCAGTGAAAGCGCCTTCGCCGGCGCTTCCGGTTTCACGAGCTCCTCCGCAGATGGTCCGCCAGCCCGCGCTCGATCTCCTGAAGCTGCGTCTCGACGGAGGCGTCCAGGTTGCCGCGCTCCGTTTCGAAGATCACCACGCCCGGCTGGCCCACCCCATCCGCCACCACTTCCACGTTCGTGCCTCCCGGCAATCCCGCCAGGCAGGACTTCAGCAGCGCCGCCTGCGAGGGGTGCGCGCGGGCCCTGTGGATCTCGCGCGCCTCGATTTTCTCCAGGGCCGCCAGCACCAGGCCGCGCAGGGCATCCGGATCCACCGCCGGTTCGCGGCGCAGAATGCGGTGCGCGATGGCCAGCGCCAGCTTGACGACATCCGCCTCGGCCTCCTTACGCAGGCGCGCCCGCCAATGGCCCAGTTCGTCGAGCGAGCGCGCCAGCCGGTCCATGGCCGCTTTCATCTCGGCGGCGGCGCGGTTCCGGCCGGCGGCCTCGCCTTCGCGCTGTCCCGCCGCGTGGGCTTCGCGCACACGCCGCTCGGCGGCGCTCTCCAGTTCCGCCATGCGGGCGTTCCAATCCGGCGCCGGCTCCGCCGCGGCTTTCGCCTGCTGGCCGGGAGCCGTAGCCGCCGCGCCCCCGGCGGTATGCACCTGGCGGAAGACGAACTGATCCACCGGCCGCCGGTCGCCCCGCGCCAGGACCTTAGACGACATACTGCTCTCCGACCGCGCCTTTCAGGCTGATGACGCCCTCGGACTCGAGCTGCCGCACCAGCGCGATGATCTGCTGCTGGGCCGCATCCACTTCCTTGATCTTCACCGGCCCGAGCGCATCCATGTCTTCCTTCAGCATGTCCGCGCCGCGCTGCGACATGCAGCCCAGCACGCGGTTGCGCAACTGCTCGCTGGTGCCCTTCAGGGCCACCGTCAGCACCTTGCGATCTACCTTGCCGAGCACTTCCTTGAGTCCCAGCGGGTCGATCAGCAGGAGATCCTCGAAGACGAACATCAGATGGCGTATGGTTCCCGCCAGGTTGGGATCCTGCTGCTCGATGTGGTCGATGATCTCGCGCGAGGAGACCGAATCCAGGCGATTCAGCACCTCCGCCACGGCGCGCACGCCGCCATAAGACTCGCGGCTGAATTCGCCCAGAGCCTTGAGCTTCTGGCCGATCACGCCGGCGATTTTCAGGATGATCTCCGGGGAAATCTGGTCCAGGCTGGCCATGCGCTGGGCCACATCCGAGCGCAGGCCCGCCGGCAGGGACGTCAGCAGCGCGGCGGCCTGCGACGAATTCAGGTGCGAGAGCACCAGCGCGATGGTCTGGGGGTGCTCGTTGTGGATGAATTTGGCGAGCTGCTGCGGATCGGCTTTTTGAATGGCGTCGAAGGAGGCCGCGTCGGCTCCCAGGGCCTTGGCCAGCCGGTCGAGCAGGCGCCGCGCGATATCCGCCGGAAAGGCCCGCAAGAGCAACTTGCGGGCGAACTCCACGCCTCCCCGCGCCATGTAGTCGCCGGCCGTGCAGAGGTTGTGAAACTCCTCGAGCAGCGCTTCGGCCTGCTCGGAAGTGATGGCGGTGATCTTCGCCACCTCGCGGCTGACCTTCTGGACGTCCTCTTCGGAAAGCTGCTGCAGCAGGTCCGCGCTGGCCTGTTCGCCCAGCACCACCAGCAGGGTGGCGGCTTTACGCACGCCCGAAAGCGTCTCCTCGCCGGTTTTCGCGGTGTTCAGAATCATCGCGCCGAGCCTCTCGCGCGAGCGTGCTTGCGTGCCCGCCGCATTTCGCCATCGCTTCCCCGGCTATTGCCCGGCTTCCCCGGCTGGCGCATTAATCGTCGTCCTCGTGGATCCATGTACGCAGGATTTGCGCCGACATCTCGGGCTCTTTGGTGACCTTCTCGCGCAGATGCTTGGCCAGGACCTCGGCAGCCTTGGTGATCACTGGCGCCAGCTTCAGATTATTCAGGGTCTGCGCCTCCAACTTTTGCTGGAGGGCCTCGCGTTCGGCCAGTTTGGATTCGAGCTGCGCTTCCGCCGTGGGGCCGGCTTCCAGGCTTGGAGGCGTGCCCTCGTGGCCCGCCAGTTCCGTCGGCAGCGCGGGATTGGGTGAGAACTTGCTCTTCCGCCGGCGCACCACCAGTCCGCCGATCCCGCCCACCAGCAGCAGCGCCACCGCGGCCGCCACCATCTGGGTAGTGCGGTTCCATAAGGGCGGCCAGGTGAACCCCTGAGGCCGCTGCGGCAGCGGCGGAGGCGCGGGCAGCGCGGGAGGTTCCAGCAACAGGGTGGCTTCGAAAGGCAGGGTCTCGACCACCAGTTGGTCGCCTCGTTCGGCGTTGAAGCCGGCCACGCCCGCCACCAGTTCGCGGATCACTTTCAGCTTCTCCGGCGAGGGGGGGACCAGCACGCGGTCGTAGCCGGTCCTGGTCCGCTGCCAGGTGAGCGCCTGGTCCACCAGCACGGCCAGCGAGAGCTTGCGGATCGAGCCGGCCGGCAGGCGCGTCTTCTTCACCGTCCGGCTGGACTGGTAAGCGATGTTTTCGGTGGTGCGGGAGATGCGCCCCGCGCCCGATCCCGGCCGCGATGTGGGCCGCGGCAGAGAGGAAGCCGTGCCCGGCACGCCGCTGGCACCGGGCGTGCCGGAATTGTCCTCGGTTCGTTGCGAGCTGACCATCACCGAGCGCGCCGGGTCGAAAATCTCCTCGCTCTGCTCGGCACCCGAAAAATCGCACTCCACCGAAACGCCCGCGCGGAACTTTCCGGCCCCCACCACGGCCTCCAGGGTCGAATCGACTTTGGCCAGCAGGTCCGCTTCGATCTTGTGCCGGTAATCCAGCGATCCCTCCGAAGGCCCCGCGCCATCTACCGGATCGGGCGCGCGCGGCCGCCCCAGCAGGTTCCCGTTCATATCCAGCACGGAGACCGCCTCGGGCACGAGGCCCTCCACGGCGCTGGCCACCAGGTGATCGATGGCTTGTACGTTCTGCGCGGAGATGTGGGCCCCCGGGCGGATCTTCACTAGCACGCTGGCCTTGGCCGGCTGCTGCGCCTCCAGGAAGACCGAATCCTTGGGGAAGGTCAGGTGCACGCGGGCCTGTTCCACCTCCGCCAGCGACATCACCGAGCGCTCCAATTCGCCCTCCAGCGCCCGCCGGAAATTGACCTGCTCGGTGAACTCGGTGGCCCCCAGATTGGTCTTATCGAATAACTCGAAGCCGATGCGGCCGGTCTTGGGCAGCCCCGCCGCGGCCAGCGCCAGGCGCGTTTCGGCCACCCGTTCGACAGGCACCAGCACCGTGCCGCCGTTCTCGGTGAGGTGGTACTCGACGCCGCCTTCTTTGAGTTTCTGGACGATTCCGGCGGCGTCCTCGGGCGCCATGCCGGTGAACAGGGGCCGGAAAGCGGCTTCGCGGCGCCAATGCACCAGCCCGTAGAGGCTCGCCGCCACCAGCACAACGACAACGCCGATCATGATGCGCTGCGTCAACGAAAGGTTGGCGAGGATCTTCTTCATGGCTTCATAGCCCGGCTGGGGCTATACGCTAGGTATCGGCGGGAGGCGCATGAGACTTGAGGCTCGCTACATCTGCATTTTCATAATTTCCTGGTACGCGCTGACCACCTTGTTGCGCGCCTGCAGAAATAGTTGAAATGTCAGGTCCGCTCTTTGCACCGCCATCACGGTGGTATGCAACTCCTCACCTTCGCCTGAGAGGAAGCGGTCGATGGAGGCGGAAGCCTCCTGGCTGGAGCCTTCCACCCGTTGGATGGCCGCCGAGAGGGCGTCCTGGAAGGTGCCGCCGGAGGCCGATGCGCCGGCCGGCCGAACCATATCCGGGATCTGAATGGCGGAGATAGGGCTGATCGGTGAGGACATGCGTTCCTTAACGCAGCAGATCGATGGAGCGCTGGATCATGTCCTTGACCGCGCCGATAGCCGCCACATTGGCCTCGTAGCCGCGCGAAGCGCCCATCAGGTCCACCATGTCTTCGGCCGGGTTGCTGTGCGGGAAAGCCACGTATCCATTGGCGTCCGCGTCGGGGTGGCCGGGCATGTAGCGCCGCTCGGGATCGCTTGGATCCACCACCACATCGGAGACTGCCACCCCGCCCACGGCATCCACCTGGGCATCGAAAACCGAGGAGAAAGGCGAAGCCACGCGCGAGCTCTCGAAAACCACGTCCTTGCGCCGGTAGGGACCGCCCTCGGGAGTCCGCGTGGTTTCCGCGTTGGCCATATTCTCCACCAGGACCTCGGCGCGTTGGCGCTGGGCCGCCATACCGGAGGCGCCGATCGAGAGCACCGAAAACAGGCTCATGAGGAGCCTTCCTTTATGGCGGACTGCACGTTCTGAATCTCCGAATGGAGCAGCGCCGAAGCCACTTGAAAACGCAGCGCGTTCTCGGCCAGCAAACGCGACTCGCGGTCCAGGCTGACGTTATTGCCGTCGTTTTTCACCGCCAGGCCGGAGACTTCCACTATGCCCGGGGGACCCGATACCGCATTTTGAAATTCACCTTGAAAATCGATATCGAGAGCGTGGTAGCCGGGTGTGTCCGCGTTGGCGATATTACTCGCCACAAGGCGCTGGCGGGCGCTCAGCAGATCCATGTATTTTTCCAGTTGCCCGGCCACCGGGTCCAGCATCGCAGGCGGATATTGCATCCGGCTAACCGTTCGGTGGCGGCCTGAAATCAATCAATTGGAGTCAGAGTGCCCGGCAATTTCGTGCCTTTGCGCCAGGTATTTGCCGCAGAAAATAAACTCGCCGAAAAAGCCGGTCACTTTTCCAACAAAAATACAATTGCTGCGTTTTCAGCGAATTGGCTCCCCTATGCCGGCCGCCGCGCGGGCGCGAGATCTATCGTAAGGGCGGAGGTGGACCGGTAGTTCGACGGTCCATTAAACAGCAAAACCATGGATGGCGATCCGATCATCATTGTCGGCCCTACGCTGTGGCTCTAAGCTGTTTCTGATGGAAACAGACGCGCCGCCCACAGGCGCGAATTTAAATAACCCCCTTTGCGGGGGTAGTTCCCAAGTGGAAAACTGTTAGAATCCTTTGGGGGTATTTCAATTGAGAGGAATACCCCCTTGGACGCACCAACAGTTTTCACTCCTCAGTTGCGAATGGAGCTAGTTCTTGAGAACGACCGCGATACTGAGCTGTTTCCTGCTCATGATCCCGCTCTCCGGCACGGTGCAACCAACCGCCCCGCAGCGCCGGGCGCAGACCCCGGCGATTTCGTTGGAAATCTCCGCCCGCCGCACGCAACTCCAGGACCTTCTCCGAAAAGCCGTCCAATTATTCCACTCCGGCCATTATCGGGAAGCCGAAAAATCATTTGAGTTCGTGCGCCAATTGGCGGAACGGGAGCGGGAATACTATTTTCTGGGATGGGCTTTTCTCGATATAGGCGCCTGCCAGTACGCTCTGTGCCGATATCCCGCCGCGCTGAGTTCTTTTCGCCAGGCGCACCGCATGGCTAGGCTGACCGGAGACGCCCGTCTGCTCTCCACCCTGGGTGCCAACATAGCTTCCCTATATTCGGGGATGGGAGATCTGGAGTCCGCGGTGGTCTGGATGCAAGGCTCCCTGGAGTGGCTGAAGGGCCGCGATGGCGTTGTGGTGGCGCAGTTGGAGATTCAGATGGCCAGCCTGCGGGCCCGCCAGGGCCGTATGCCCGAGGCCCTCGATCTGTTCCGCCGAGGAATCGACGACGCCGACCGCGCCGGCGACGCGGAGATCGCGGCGCTGGGTTGGAACCGGCTGGGCGAAGAGATCTTCCGCCGGGGCGATTTTCGAGGCGCCCAACGTCCGTTTTTGGAAGCTTACCGCCTGCGCAAGCTGAACCATTTGGCGCTGGACGTATCTTACTGGAACCTGGGGCGGCTGCGTTTCGAACAGGGCGATTTGAAATCGGCTTCCGCGCTGCTCGATTTAGCCGTAGAAATGGGCGTGCAGCGCCAGGGCGTACAGCCGCTGCGGGAAATGTATGCGGCGCGCAGCCGTGTGCGCCTGGCGCAGGGGCGTTTGCACGAATCCTTGAGCGACGCCCGCATCGCCGTCCGTCTGGCGCGAAGCTGGCGCGCGGAAGCGCCCGGCGACAGGACGCGCATCGGCAGCGAGGGAATTCTCGACGACATCCACGACACCCTGATTCAAGCCGGCAACCGGCTGTATCGCGAAACTGGCGACGCGGCGCTCCTGCGCGAGACTTTCGAGGCGGTGGAGGAGATTCGCGCCAGCAGCTTGCGGGTCCTGGCGCGGCGGCAGCACGTGCCCCCGGCGAGCCGGCCTCCGGTTTACTGGGAGGCGGTGGCCCGCTTGCAAGCGGCGGAGCTGGCGGCGTTGCGGGACGAGAATCCGGTCACCCGGGATCGCGTGGCCGCGGCGCGCGCCGAGGTGGATGAAATGGAGAGCCAGGAGGGTTCGCCATCCCTGCTGCCGCCCGGCCAATTGCTTGCGGGGGTGCGCGAGTCGCTGGACGCGGATACCGCTCTGCTGAGTTTCGCGGTGGGAGATTCCGGCTCCTGGCTGTGGGCGCTCGACCGGGACGGGCTGGCGCTCTACGCGCTGCCGCCCGAACGGGAGATCCGCGCGCAAGTCCAGGCCGAATTGGCGGCTATTCAGGACGATTCGCCTACGGCCGTGGAAGCGGGCGCCAGATTGTACGCCACATTATTCGGCCCGCTGGCGCCGCGGTTCCGGGATCGCAAGCGCTGGCTTCTGGCCCGCGACGAGGCGTTGTTCGACGTGCCCTTGGCGGCGCTGGTGGAGCGGACCGTTCCGCGGCCGGTGTATGTGGCCGAGAGCCACGTTACGGTGACGATTCCGGGCGCGGGCTTCTGGCTGGAATCGGCGGGGCGCCGCTCGGCCGCGTGGCCCTCCGGTCTTTTCGTAGGGGTGGGAGATCCGATATACAATTCCGCGGACCAGCGTCTGAGCAAGCCGGGCCTGCTGGGTTCGTGGCCGCCGTGGGCCGATAGGGCGCCCGCCCAGCCACTGGCGCTGCCGCGACTGGTGGCCAGCGGCGCCGAAGTGGAGCGCTGCGCGCGCGCATGGGGTGGCGATCGGACCATCCTGGAAGGCGGCGCGGCGTCCGGGCGTAACCTGGCGGACCAGCTTAGGCGCCATCCCGCGGTGGTGCACTTCGCCACCCATATCCTCGAAGCTGGCGACGGACATCATTCCGGGCTGATCGCGTTGAGCCTGCGCGACGGGCGCGTGCCCGAACTGGTGGCGCCGGAACAGATCGCCGGCTGGAACCTGGACGCCGGGGTGGTGGTGCTGAACGGCTGCCATTCGGCCAGCGGCGACGTTCTGCCGGGAACGGGCCTGCTGGGATTGACGCGCGCGTGGCTCACCGCGGGAGCGCGCGCCGTGGTGGCCAGCCAATGGCCCACGCCGGACGACAGCGGACCTTTGTTCGATACGTTTTACCGCAGCCTGGGACCGCAACGCTCGTCCAGCCCCGGAGAGGCTTTGCGCCGCGCACAGGTCGACATGATCCGCGCGGGAGGCTGGCGCGCGCGTCCGCGCTACTGGGCGGCCTATTTCGTGGTGGGGAGCGAGTGAAAGGATTGCGGGGATGATGGCACAACCATCGTGGTATACGGAAGGCGGCCAGGAGGCCGAAACCCTCGATGTGTGCTCGCTGGTGGAGCGGATCCGGAGCGGGGACCCGTCCGGAATGGAGGAGCTTTATCACGTATTTTCCAAGGGCATTCGCTTTCATCTGTGCCGCCAACTGGGACCCCAGGACCTGGACGACCGGCTGCACGATATTTTCCTGATCATCACGCAATCCATCCGCAACGGCGATCTGCGGGAGCCCGAACGGTTGATGGGGTATGTGCGTACGATTCTCCGCCGGCAAGTGGCGGCGCATATCGACAACGCCGTGCAGGCTCGCCGCAGCCAGGCGGAACTGGGGCCGGAATCGACCCTATGCGACCGGGACCCCAACCCCGAAAGCCAGGCCATCCAGGAGCAGAACACCGAGCTGGCCATGCGCATCCTCGGCAGCATTCCCAAGCGCGATCGCGAAGTACTGACCCGCTTCTATCTTAAGGAGCAGCCGGCCAGCCAGATCTGCCACGATCTGAGCTTGACCGAAACGCAGTTCCGGCTGATCAAATCGCGAGCCAAAGCGCGCTTCGCGGAACTGGGCCGGGCCCGGCTGGCGCGGCGTACGGGATTTCTCTTCTGCAATGTTCCAGTGACGGAATCAAAATAAAAATGAGAATATATAGTCGCGCGCGCGACTAGCTTGGCAACCATGCGAGTACAGGCCATGCGACCTGACCCCGGAAATCACCCCGAAGAGGAGCGGATCGAAGCTTATTCCAGGGGAGTTCTGCCCGATGAGGAAGCGGCCCGTCTGGAAGAACACCTTTTGATTTGCGAACTCTGCCAGGGTCGTCTGGCGGAGAGCGATGCCTATGTTTCGGCCATCAGGGCCGCGGCGGCGGACATGAGACCGGTACCGTTACGGCCGAAGGCGCGCTGGTTCCTTCCCATGGTGGCGATGGCGGCGGCTTTGGCAGTGATGGCTTGGGTGGGTGTGCGAGCCGGCCGGATGAACGGTCCGGAGCGCACCGTGACGGTGCTTCTAGCAGCCAATCGAGGGGCCATCGAAGCGCACGCTCCGGCCGGCCGAGCCTTGCTGCTGGAGCTGGATCTCGAGGGTTTACCGGAGAGCCATGGCTCCTTCGGGCTGGAAATCGTCAACAGCTCCCGCGCGAGGGTGTGGCAGGGAAGCGCACCCAACGGGCGGACCGCGCGCGTGGCGGTGCCCGCGCTGCCCCCCGGAGTTTACTTCGTGCACGTTTCGGCCGCCGGGGGCGAGCTACTGCGCGAATACGGGCTGGAAGTGGGGAAAAACTGAGCCTGCACTTCCGTTTTGGGTGGTTGTCGACGCCCGAAATGCCGGCCACGAACCTTCGGCAGCTTGGCCCTCATCAACCGCAAACTCATCGGTAATACGGAAGCCCTCGATACCTTGCAGCGGGTCGTGCTGGCGAAAACGGCTCCCCGAGGGAAAATGCAGCTCCCAGTACCAAAAAACGGCGGTTCGATCTGGACTTTCGCTTTATACTAATGAGGTCTGGAATTCCAGAACGGAAATTCCAGCTTAGACTCCAAAGCCGCCGAGAGCTGTGAGATGGCCGTCCAGTAGTGGACCTACAGCGGATTGGCGCCCAACGGCATCGGTAATTCCAAAAAGGTGCCGACTGTAGACCGGCCGCCAAAACGGAAATCCCGAATGTGAGCTGACAAACTCCTGGAGGACGGGAAGCCATGATCTGCAAATTTACGGTATTGGGGGGAAGTTTCGCGAGGGCACTGGTCGCGCCCTGGTGCCTGATTCCGCTCTTGTGCGTCTCCGCGTCAGGACAAACCGACAACATCCATGCTCTGGCTGATCGTCTTCGAACGACGTTAGCGCACCAAACGCAGAAGGCCAGCGTTGCGGGCGCTAACACGAATCTCGCTCCAGCCGGGTCGATGGCGCAGATCGCGTCCGGCGGGGGCTGGGATACTTCGCTAACGCTCGTGAATCTGGGCACGGCGCCAGGCGAGGCGCGTTTGAATTTCTACGCCAACGACGGGAGCGCGCCACAACTGCCGTTCACCTTCCCGCTGCAGCCGTCGCTGGGCCCGGCTGCGGGATCGACCGTCGACCAGGTTATCAACGCCGGCGCCACGCTGGTGATCGATACCACCGGGCCGGCCAGCCAAACGGTCGCAACCGGCTGGTCGCAATTGCTCGCTAGCGGCAACATCGGAGCCTTCGCGATTTTCGACTACGTGCCTACGGGCCAGCAGGCCGTGGTGCCCGTCGAGACGCGCAACGCGGCCTCCTATCTGCTGGCCTTCGATGACACCGGCCCACTCGCCACCGGCCTCGCTATTGCGAATCTGGCAACCAGCCCGGCCACCGTCGGAGTGGTCATTCGCGACGACACCGGGGCCAAGATTGGCATGGGTACAGTCAGTCTTCCGGCCCAAGGCCACAATTCCTTCATGTTGAACGATGCGACGTACGGTTTCCCGATCACGGCCGGAAAGCGCGGCACGGTGGAGTTCGACACGCCGGCGAACGGGCAAATCAGCGTGCTGGGGCTGCGCGCCAACGGCAATGCGCTTACCACGCTTCCGGTGCTGGCGAACGTCGGGACAACCGGTGGCACGATGGCGCACGTGGCGTCCGGGGGCGGCTGGCAGACGATCTTCACACTCGTGAACGCCGGAGAGACTTCGGCCAATACCGAGCTGAAATTCTTCGCCGACGGCGGCAGCGCGCTTTCGCTGCCGCTGAGTTTTCCGCAAACCGGGGCGACCTCCACGGAGAGTGTGGTCAACCAGGTGATTCCCGCGGGGGGAACGCTGATCGTCGTCACGCAAGGGCAGGCGAGCGGCGCCCCCGTGACAGGGTCGGCACAGTTGTCGGCCAACGGCAACGTCAGCGGCTTCGCCATCTTCCAGAACGCTGGACAGGAAGCGGTTGTGCCGCTTGACCTGGGAAACGCGAGTTCCGAAGTTTTGGCTTTCGATAACACCAGCAACCTGGCGACGGGCATCGCGCTGGCGAACGGTTCGGCCCAGCCGGCCGCCGTGCCGGTAACGTTGCGCGATGCCACAGGAGCCACGCTGGCGACGACCACGATCGACCTGCCGGCCCTCGGCCACAGTTCCCAGATGCTGACCACCCTGTTTCCGGCCGCTACGAACATGCGCGGAACGGTGGAGTTCGACACGCCCTCCGGCGGACAGATCGGCGCCCTGGGCATCCGCGCTACCCCGGCCGGAGCTTACACGACAATTCCCGTCATGGCGGTTGGGGAGTTGGGGGACGTCGTGACAGAACGAGCGCTGGCGCAAACGGGTCTGTCGATTGGACTGGCATCCAATGTGCTCCAGAGCCAAATCGAAGTTCTTTTCACAGGCGGTACCGATGGCTCCCCCTGTCAAGCGCTCACTGGAAATGGCAGCGTGGCGTCGGGTAAAACCCCGACCCTTACGGTGGACGGAAGTTCAGTGTATCCAGTGACATTGTATTACGACGCATCCTGCACACTGCCTTACATCGTGGCCAAGATAACCGGGGGATCGGACTCGGGAAGCGGGAGCAGTTCTCTGTCGGAGACCGCCGCCTATTACGGTCTCAACGGAGCGAACCTCGGAACCATGGCGCTCAACATGACGCTAGGGGGAGCGTCCGACGGCATTGAGGTGGATGGTCTCGGTCTATTCACACCAGCAAGTACATCAACACCCGTGCAGTTGGGGCTGGGTTGCGATATTTCCTCCCTTTCCGATGGAACGTGCGTGGGGGCAGTGGAGCAGGATTTCCCCTCATTGAATCTGGCTATAGGCTCCGTGACACAGATAGGCCTTTCAGGCACGGCCACCGGCAGCGAGATCTTTTCTGGCACCGGCTCCATCTTCACCGGGCCAATCGGTGCACTCAAAATCGCCAACCCGTCGGCGAATTGGTTCGTCGTTCAAGGTGGGCCAACCTACGCCCCGATCACTACCAGCGGCAGCGCCGCGGCATTAGTGCTCTTCCCGCCAACACCGACCTCCTGGACGCTCACCGATGCGGCGCACGACGCGCAATTTCAGATCTCGGTGATCGACAATGCGATCGGCAATCTGACCCTGACGGTCACTCGAGTGAGTACCGGCGCAACACTGGCCACCGGCTCGGTCGATCGGTCGGGCACGGGAACCATTACCTATTCCGACGGCAGCAGCGCGGCGATCACTGGTTGGACACTGGTGGACTGAGGGGGGAAGGGTAGTTGGCCAGGTCCGAAGCCGCCGCTTAAGCTCGAAACTGCTCTAGGCCAGCGGGTTGTGCGCGGCCGCAACGGCCGCCTGTCCCAAGGCAATGCCGCCATCGTTGCAGGGCACCTCGCGGTGCAGAAATACCGCGAACCCGGCGCTTCGCAGCCCGTTCACCGCCAGAGTGAGCAGGCGCATGTTCTGGAACGTGCCGCCACTCAGGCAGACGCGCTCCAGACCCGTATCGGCACGAATGCGCCGCGAGACCTCCACGATGGCTTCTCCCAGGGTGTTATGAAACTTCGCGGAGATCGTCTCACGCGGCTGGTCCTCGGCGGCTTCGCGGGCGATTTGCTCGATGGCCGGGCGGAAATCGAGCTCCAGGCAATCGCCCGGTGAGATCTCGAACGGGTAGCGCTCGGTGACGCCCTCCTCCGCGATAGCCTCCAGCTCGATGGCCGCCTGGGCCTCGAAATTCACCTCGCGCCGCAGCCCGATAATGGCCGCCACGGCGTCGAAGAGGCGCCCGCAGGAGGAGGTGGGTACCGTGTTGACGCCCATAGAGATCATGCGGCGCACCACGCGCTTGCGGCCCTCGGGGATGCCCTCGATCTCGAGGGGCGCCTCCGGGCCGAGCGCATCCATGAGGTAGGCCAAGCCGCAGCGCCACGGTTCGCGCACGGCGGCATCGCCCCCGGCCAGAGGGATGTAGCGCAGGTGCGCACGCCGTTCGAATGCGCTCAAGCCAGCCACCAGGAATTCGCCGCCCCAGATGGCGCCATCGGTGCCGTAACCAGTGCCGTCGAAGGCCACCCCGATGGTCTGGCCGTCCAGGCCGTTCTCGGCCATGCAGGCGGCGATGTGCGCGTGGTGGTGCTGCACGCCCACCGCGGGGAGTCCCAGGCCGAGAGCGTATTTTGTGCTCAGGTAGAGCGGGTGCAGATCGTAGGCCACCAGGCGCGGGTTGACGCGGAAAAGTTTCTTCAGGTTGGCCAGGGTCTCCTCGAAAAAGAGCAGGGTCTCGTAGTTTTCCATGTCGCCGATGTGCTGGCTGAGGATGGCATGGCGCCCTTTGGTGAGGCAGAAAGTGTTTTTCAGCTCGGCCCCGCAGGCGAGCGTCTCGGGAACGGCGCGCCCCAGGTCCAGCACCCGCGGCGCGTAGCCTCGCGAACGGCGCAGCACGCGCGGGCGGTCTTCGAAGGTGCGCACCACCGAGTCGTCCGCGCGCATGTAGATATCGCGGTTGTGCAGCAGGAACCAGTCGGCCACCACGGCCAGGCGGCGGACGGCTTCGTCATTATTCACCACGATGGGCTCTTCGCTCAGGTTGCCGCTGGTCATCACCAGCGCGGAATAGGGCGCTCCGGCGAAGAGCAGATGGTGCAGCGGCGTGTAGGGTAGCATGACGCCCAGCGTGTGATTTCCGGGCGCCACCGCTTCGGGAATATCCGAATCCGGGAGGCGCGGCAGGATCATGATCGGCCGGCAGGCTCCCGAGAGCGCTTCGCGATCGGCGTCCGAAACCTCGCAGATGGCTTTCACGGCCGCCAGGTCGCGGGCCATCAGGGCGAAGGGCTTGTCGCTGCGGCGTTTGCGGTGGCGAAGCAGGCGCACGGCATCTTCGTTGCGCGCGTCGCAGGCCAGGTGGAATCCGCCCAGGCCCTTGATCGCCAGGATCTCGCCGGCCGCCAGCCGCCGCTGCGCTTCCGAGATCTCCGCCGAGAGCGCGGGTCCGCAGCGCGGACAGGCGTTGGGCTGCGCATGGAAACGCCGGTCGCGGGGATCGTCATACTCCGATTGGCAGGCGGCGCACATGGGGAATGGGCGCATGGTGGTGTTGGGGCGGTCGTAGGGAATATCGCGGATGATGGTGTAGCGCGGCCCGCAGTTGGTGCAGTTGGTGAAGGCGTAGCCGAAGCGCCGGTTGGCGGGGTCGCTGAAATCGTGGCGGCAGGCGTCGCAGGTAGCCACGTCCGGCGAGATCAAGGCGAACTCGCCAGTCTCGGCCACGCTGGGGCGAATCTCGAAAGCCGTTTCGCCCTGCGCCGGTAGCTCGCCGATCTCGCTCTCCTGGATCCAGGCGAGCGGCGGTGCTTGCTCGACGACCAGCCGGA
>CAYRWE010000126.1:0-14255 GCA_964427655.1 uncultured Solibacteraceae bacterium
CGTTCTTCTGGAGATCGGGAAGTTCCTGTTTGAGGTAGTAGCGCAGCAGGCGCCAGAGAGTTTCAACCTCCGCGCGCGGCCGCTTCCAATTTTCCACCGAGAAGGCATACAGGGTGAGGGCCTTGACTCCCAGCCGCGCGCAGGTTTCCACCGTGGAACGTACCGGGCCGATGCCCGCCTTGTGTCCGGCCACTCGCGGCAGCCGGCGCCGGCCGGCCCAGCGCCCGTTGCCATCCATAATGATGGCGATGTGCGCGGGCAAGCGGGTGGGATCGATCGCCTGCGCCAGCTCCCAGTCTTTCCCCCCTGGCTGCAGCGATTCCAGTAGTGCCTTCATGAAGTAATTTCTTATGGTACAACACGGACCGGCGGATAGACATGGCATGGGGTGGGCGTGTCGCGGCTTAGGGCGGCGGGCGCAAAACCAGCACAACGCGGAGACGCGGAGGCGCGGAGATTCGCGAAGTTCACGGAGGGTCAAGGGGCTGGCACGATCGGGGGAGGTTGGGGTCGATTCATTGGATACGCGCGCGGAGGTAGCGGAGGCATCCGTGGTCGTGGGGTGGGTGGGGCTTTGACGGGGGGCGCAAAATCAGCACAACGCGGAGGCGCCGAAGCGCGGAGATTCGCGAAGTTTATGAAAGGTCAGGGGCTGGCACGAACGGGGAAGGTTGGGGTCGATTCATTGGATACGCGCGGAGGTAGCGGAGGCATCCGTGGTCGTGGGGTGGGTGGGGCTTTGACGGGGGGCGCAAAATCAGCACAACGCGGAGACGCTGAGGCGCGGAGATTCGCGAAGTTTATGAAAGGTCAGGGGCTGGCACGATCGGGGAGGTTGGGGTCGATTTATTGGATACGCGTGCGGAGGTAGCCGGCACCGCCAGATCGGCTCCCCCGACCCGGGATATCTCTCCGCCCCCTCCGCGCGCGCATGGCACAAATCAAGTCCAAGCCACCCCCGGCCTACCGGGCCCCCTTGACTTCCGTAAACTCCGCGAATCTCCGCGCCTCAGCGTCTCCGCGTTGTGCTGGTTTGCGCCCGCCACCGATACCACGCCCGCCACGTAGAATAGGAGAGGAGTCGATACTCCGAAAGGATTTTGAATGCGTCGTCCTTTGCTCCTATCGGGCTTTTCAACTGTTTTGCTTCTTGCGCTTCTGCCGGGGCTGGCGTCCGCCGCTGGCGCCATATCGGTTTCCGAGCGCCGCGTCAGTCTCGACGATGACTGGCGGTTCCTGAAGGGCGCGGCCAACGGCGCCGAGCAGCCGGATTTCAACGATTCGCAGTGGACCGCCGTCCGTCTGCCTCACGATTGGGCGATCGACGGGCCGTTCGATCCTAAGGAAAACCCGCATACGGGCGCGCTGCCGATCTACGGGACGGGCTGGTATCGCAAGCATTTCACCGTCCCCGAAGCCGGGCGCGGGCGCTATTTCAGCGTGCTGTTCGATGGCGCTATGTCCAACGCGCGGGTGTGGCTGAACGGGCAGGAACTGGGAGGGCGGCCTTACGGCTATATCGGCTTCGCATTCGATCTCACTCCGTACCTTCGCTTCGGCGCCCGCGAGAATGTGCTGGCTGTGCGGCTCACGCCCGAGAACCATTCTTCGCGCTGGTATCCCGGCGCGGGAATCTATCGCAACGTGTGGCTCGATATCACCGGTCCGGTGCGCGCGGGGTTGTGGGGCACCTACGTCACCACACCCCAGGTGACCGCGGTAGAGAGCAGCGTGGCAGTGAAGACCGAGCTGCTCAACCGTTCCAACCGGGAGGCCCATGTGGCACTCCGCAGTTCGATCCTCGATGCGGGCGGCCGGCAGGTGGCGCAGACCAGCGGTGCGGCGGTCATCCCGGCCGGCGGCAGCTTGACCGTCCCCAGCAGCCTGAGCGTGCCCAAGCCCGAGCGGTGGGATATCGACCGCCCCTACCTATACACCCTAGTAAGCGAAATCGTGGATGGCAGCCGCGTGGTGGATCGCTATACCACGCCATTCGGCATCCGCACCATCGCGTTCGATTCGAAGAGAGGTTTCTTGCTGAACGGGCGGCACGTCAAAATCCAGGGTGTTTGCGATCATGCCGATCTGGGCGCGCTGGGCATGGCGGTCAACCGCCGGGCCACCGAGCGGCAGCTCGAGATCCTCAAGGGCGCGGGCGTCAACGCCATCCGCACCAGCCATAATCCGCCCTCGCCGGAGCTGCTGGACCTTTGCGACCGGATGGGACTGGTGGTGATGGACGAGTCCTTCGACATGTGGCGCATCGCCAAAACGCCCAACGACTATCACAAGTACTTCGCGGAGTGGTCCGAGCGGGACGTGCGCGACATGGTACACCGCGACCGCAACCACCCGAGCGTCATTATGTGGAGCATCGGCAACGAGATCCCCGAACAGGGCAAGCCCGAGGGCCGCGCCGAAGCGCATCGCCTGACGGGTTTCTTCCACCAGGAAGATCCCACGCGTCCCACCACCTCGGCCTTTAACAACTGGACCGACGCCATCAAGAACAAGCTCACCGACGAAGTCGATGTGCAGGGATTCAATTACAAGCCGATGGACTACGAGAAGATCATGAAGGAGCATCCAACCTGGGCGGTCTACGGCTCGGAGACGGCCTCCTGCGTCAGTTCGCGCGGCGTATACCAACTGCCGATCGCGAAGTACGAGAAGGACCCCTCGCTCCAGCTCACCGGCTATGACGTCATCGCGCCCATGTGGGCCTATTGCCCCGATCCGGAGTTCGCGGCCCAGGAACGCTTTCCCAACCTGCTGGGCGAATTCGTGTGGACGGGTTTCGATTACATCGGCGAGCCGACGCCGTATTTCGACCGGCGGCTCGACGACCCCAAGGACTGGCCCGCGCGCAGCTCGTACTTCGGCATGATCGACCTGGCCGGATTCCCCAAGGACCGCTATTACCTTTATCAGAGCGTATGGACCGCTAAGCCCATGGTGCACGTGCTGCCGCACTGGAACTGGGCGGGCCGCGAAGGCCAGAAGATCCCCGTGATGTGCTACACGAACGCCTCTGAAGTGGAGCTGTTTCTCAACGGCAAATCGCTGGGGCGCAAGAAGCGCTTCGGCGAACCTGTGGAGCTGCCCGTGGGAAACAATATCAGCCCGAGCCATAAGTACTCGAGCAAGTTCCGGCTGATGTGGCAGGTGCCCTACGCGCCGGGCGAGCTGAAGGCCGTGGCCTACCAGGACGGCAAGCAGATCGCCGTGGATACCGTGCGCACCACCGGTGCGCCGGCCCGGGTGAAGCTCATCGCGGATCGCGCCAAGATACAGGCGGACGGCGATGACCTTTCCTTCGTGACGGTGCGGATCGAAGATAAAGATGGCAATCTATGCCCAATGGCGGATAACCTGGTGCATTTCAACGTTACCGGAGCGGGCACGATTGCCGCGGTGGACAACGGCAACGCCGCCACCGTCGAGCCGTTCCACGCCGACCATCGCAAGGCTTTCAGCGGGCTGGCGCTCCTGATCGTGCGTTCCCGGCAGGGCCAGGCCGGAGCAGTGCACATCGTGGCGGCGTCCGACGGGTTGTCGCAGGGCACGGCTGAGATCGCGACGGCGCGGTAATGGAGGCGGGGCGGACTCCCAGGGTTCGCCCCGCGACCGCTACCGGTTCTCGACTTGCAATTCGTTGGTGACGGAAAACGCGCCCGGCACGGTATTGGCCCGGATGTTGGCCAGGTTCTTGTCGCCCTCCGACGCCACCGCGCCCACCAGCGTGATCTTACCGTTGTTCACGATGATGTGGATCGGCGGTATCGCCTGCAGGGCGTAGCGATCCAGCCCCGGCGTGCTGTAGATGGTGCGGTATGTCGCGATCCGTATGCGATCGTCATTGGGAGAAAGCGGCAAAACCTCGATCTGGTTGTTCACTTTCTCCACCCCTTCGATCTTCTTTACGACGTTTTCGGCGGAGCTCTTCAGGGTCGGGCGGGTTACCTGGCCGATCAGGGTTACGGTTTGGCCGTCCACCCGGTACGCCAGGTTGTCGAACACGCCGTAGTAAGGCAACATCAGCAGCTCGTGACGCACTTCACGGACGATGTTGTTTTCGCCCGTTGGGCCGGACTGCAATGCGTTGATGCGGTCAGCCGAGGAGCGTTTATCCTGCGCTGCGGATGAAATAGCGGCGGCTGCCGCAATCAGCGCAAAGGTGCAAAATCGTACTCCGCAAGGTCTCATGCGTTTCCTCCTGGAACCCGCGGGAGTGCAATCCCCCATCCAACGTGAGCGGCAGCCCGGCTGGAGCCGCTCTTCAATCGTCGCCGGAGATTTTGACCAGACCTCCGGCCACTTCGGCGGCCTCCTCGGCTGTAAAGTTTTCCATCTTAGCCGAAATGTTCATGGAGCAGAATTTCGGGCCGCACATGGAGCAGAAGTGGGCGTCCTTGAAGCCGTCGTCCGGAAGCGTCTCGTCGTGCATGGCGCGAGCCGTCTCGGGGTCGAGCGAGAGCTCGAACTGGCGGTTCCAGTCGAACTTATAGCGCGCGCGGGAAAGCTCGTCGTCGCGGTCGCGGGCGCCCGGGCGCTTGCGCGCTACGTCGGCGGCGTGAGCCGCGATTTTGTAGGCGATAATGCCGGCCTTCACGTCGTCGCGGTCCGGCAGTCCGAGGTGCTCCTTGGGCGTCACGTAACACAGCATGGAGGCCCCATACCAGCCGATCATGGCCGCGCCGATCGCCGAGGTGATGTGGTCGTAGCCTGGCGCGATATCGGTCACCAGCGGCCCCAGCGTATAGAAGGGTGCCTCGTCGCACATCTCGTTTTCCTTCTGGACCTGCATCTCGATCTGATCCATGGGAATGTGCCCGGGACCCTCGATCATCACCTGAACGTCATATTTCCAGGCCGTGCGCGTCAACTCTCCCAGCGTCTTGAGTTCGGCGAACTGCGCCTCGTCGCTGGCATCCGCCAGGGAACCCGGCCGTAAGCCGTCACCCAGCGAGAAGCTTACGTCGTGCTTCTGGAAAATCTTGCAGATGTCCTCGAAGCACTCGTAGAGCATGTTCTGGCGGTGGTTCTTCACCATCCATTCGGCCAGAATCGATCCGCCCCGGCTGACGATGCCGGTGATGCGGCGCGTGGTCAGAGGGATGTGCTGCACCAGCACGCCTGCGTGGATGGTCATGTAATCCACGCCCTGCTCGGCCTGTTCTTCGATCACTTCGAGCATCAACCGCGCGCTGAGGTCCTCGATGCGCCGCACGCGCGAGAGCGCTTCATAGATGGGCACCGTGCCGATGGGCACGGGCGATGCGGAGATGATGGCCTGGCGGATTCCCGGAATATCTCCGCCGGTCGAGAGATCCATGACCGTGTCGGCGCCGTATTTGATGGAATCGCGGAGCTTTTCGAGTTCGCCGGTCGAGTCCGAAGTGACCGACGAGTTCCCGATGTTGGCGTTAATCTTGCACGTGCCGGCCACGCCGATGCACATGGGTTCGACGTTCAGATGATTGACGTTCGCCGGGATAATCATCCGGCCGCGGGCCACTTCCGCGCGGACCAGTTCGGGCGCGAGTTTCTCGCGGCGGGCAACGTACAGCATCTCCCCGGTCACGATGCCCTGTCGGGCATAGTGCATTTGCGTGCGAATCTTGTCGTTCTTACGTTCTGCTACCCAGTCTGTGCGCATATGGCTCCTGTGGCCGCGTGCGGGGGCGTACGGCCGTCTGTGACTCGTCGCGCCCCGCAAGCGCCGGATGGAAACAGGCCAAGCGGCTCTGCCCGAAGGCGTGCGCGCCCAGCCGCGTGATTACTTGCTCTTCTTGGGCTTCTTGGTTTCCTTTTTGGGGCTCTTATCTTTGGCCACGGAAATCCTCCCTTATTTTCACGATTATAACTGTTCTTTCACGCGAGCCGCTTCAATTCGTGCGACGACGCCGCGCCGCCTTCCGGCACGGTGTTAGATTGTGGAGAGGAGATGAGGGATCCCGAGGCAGCCGTCGCGATCGTGCACGCGTCTTATCCCGAGGAATCCGCCCTGCTCATGCGCCGCACCGAGCGGGAGAACGATTCCTGGTCTGGCCATTGGTCCTTCCCCGGCGGTCGGCACGAGCCGTCGGATGTCCGCCTTCTCGATACCGCTCTGCGCGAACTCGAGGAGGAGTGCGGCATCCGCCTGACCCCCGCGCATCTGGCCGAGACGCTGCCCGAGGCGGTGGCCGGCCGCGCCAGCGGACAGTTCCTCCAGGTAGCGCCGTTCGTGTTTCGCGTTGAAAGCCAGCCCGCCACCGTTCTGGCGCCCGAGGAAGCCGTCGAGGCTCTCTGGATTCCCCTCAGCCTGCTGCGCGATCCCGCCCGCCATCGCCTGCGTCGCGTCCCGCGCCTGCCGGACGGCATCCTATTTCCGGCCATTGACTTAGGTGGCACTCCGCTGTGGGGCTTCACCTACCGGGTGCTGGTGGAGTGGCTCGGCCTGTGCGCCCGCGAGCGGCCCTCCGCACAGGCCGGATTTGCGGTGGCTCGCCGAATGCTCGAGTTTCTGCTCGCGCGCGGCCTGAAGCTGGAATCCGGATGGTCCGCGGCATCGGCCACCGTGGATGGCCCGATTCCCGCTCGCGACGTTTTGGAGCACTTCTCCCTGGATGGCTGCCAGGTTCCCGGGGTCAGCCGCATCGAAGTCCGGCCGGATTTCGTCCGCGTGACCGGACATCGGCTGGAGGAATACCTGATCCGCTCCGCGGATGCGCGAAAATAGGAGTTTCGGAACCCTTATGAAAGTCGTAGCGTTTAACGGCAGTTCCCGCAGAGGCGGAAACACTGCCATCCTGCTCGGCCATGTTCTGGGCGAGTTGCGGAAGGAAGGCATCGAAACCGAACTGGTGGAGATGAGCGGCGTGGAGATCCACGGTTGCCTGGCTTGCCGCCAGTGCTCGGTGCGGAAAGACCGCCACTGTTCGCAGACCGGCGATATGGGCAACCAATTCATCGATAAGATGATCGAGGCCGATGGCATCCTGCTGGGATCGCCTGTGTACGTAGCCGATGTGGCGCCGCCCATCAAGGCGCTGATCGATCGCGCCTGCCTGGTGGCGAAGTCCAATGGTGGCATGCTGCGGCGTAAGGTTGGAGCGGCGGTGGTGGCGGTACGGCGCGCGGGAGCCATCCACGCGTTCGACTCGCTGAACCATTTCTTCCTCATCAGCGAAATGATCATTCCCGGCTCGTCCTACTGGAATATCGGGATCGGCCGCGAGATCGGCGAAGTGGAGAAGGACGAAGAAGGCATCGCCACCATGGAGACCCTCGGCCGCAACATGGCCTGGCTGATGAAGAAAGTCGGCGCATAGGGCATTCGCGCGGGCCTCGCGGAGGCGGGCCACGCTACACTCGGTTCAGATGCCGCCCTGGATCAACCTCCCGAACCTGTTCACGCTCATACGATTGGCGCTGGCCCCCTGCGTGATGCAGGCGGTGGTGAGCGGCCGTCATGGCCTGGCGTTCGGCTTATTTGCGGTGGCGGCCTTTACCGATTACCTGGATGGCGCCGCGGCCCGCCGCCTGGCGACCGCCACCCAAGCGGGTGCGTATCTCGACCCGCTTGCGGATAAATGCCTCTTGAGCGGTGTTTTCCTGGCTTTGGCGGCTGCGGACTCCGTGCCGTGGTGGCTGGTCGCGGTAGTGTTCGGACGGGATCTGGCCATTCTTCTGGGTGTGGCGCTGCTGATGCTTCTGACCCCCGTTCGGAAGTTTCCTCCGAGCATTTGGGGTAAGGTATCCACTTGCGTCCAGATTGGCACCGTCAGCGCCTGGCTTTTCTCGAACGCCGTGGGCTTCATTCCGGGCAAAACGCTCTCGTTTATTATGCTTTGGCCGTGCGCGGCATTCACGATCTGGAGCGGGCTGCACTATGCGTGGCGGGGCGTCCGGACCGTCCGTTCGGGGCCAAACCGGCAAACGTAAGTTGCACGCCTGCTGTAAGCCCATGGTATGGATTGACGGGCTTTGATCGCGGGAGTAGTCTAAAAATGGACGCGGTGATTATGACTCGCTATCTTCCGGCGCGGCATTATTTCTGGTTTGGCGTCAGCGCCGCGCTTCTGGGCGCGCTCGCCGGATGGTATGCCACCATGTTCCCGCCTGCTTTGATCCCCTCGGCGCTGTTTTTGCTCACCGCGGGGCTTCTGTTTGTCATGGCGTTCCGCCCCGCCGTGGAGGTATACGAAGGTTATATCTCGATCGGGCGGCGCATCGTCCCCTGGATGGACATCCGACGCGTGGACCGCACGTGCTGGATCTCACCGCTGGTCGTGCGCCTGACGCTGTTCGACGATTCCCGCCTGTTGCTGGTTTTCCCGGGCGACCTGGATTCCTGCAACAGCCTGCTGCGCAACCTGCGCCGCCGCTCGCGCGACGCTATGATCGACGGCATCCCCTACCGGCAGTATTGGGGAGAGTTGCTGGCTCCCACCGAGCAAAAAACCACGGCCGCGCCCCCGCGCTACCGCATTTTGCGCCCGGAAGACGAGGCGGAAGTCGAACGCCTCTACCAGCGGCTCAAGACGGTCGGAAATCTCGACCAGAAGAACTCCACGGACGAGAAGTAGTTCGTGGTTTATCGCCCCCGCGCCCGCCATCGCGCTCTCAAGCTTGCCACCGTTGTGGCGATTCTTGCGCTCGCAGCCTTCCTGGCGCGGGACCTCTGGCTTCCCTGGCTGGGATACCTGCTGATTCATGAAGATGGCCCCGCTAAGGCCGACCTGGCCGTGGTGCTGGCGGGCGATTACTACGGGCATCGCATCGAGAAGGCGGGCGACCTGGTGCGTGCCGGCTATGTGCCCGCGGTGCTGGTGAGCGGCCCCTCGGGCGCGTACGGCAATTACGAGTGCGACCTGGCGATTGCCTACGCCATTCGCAAAGGCTATCCAGCGGCGTGGTTCATTCGCCTGCCTAACGAGGGTCTCTCCACGCGGGAAGAGGCCGCCGTGGTGCTCCCGGAGCTGCGCCGCCGCGGCGTGCACAGCGTGCTGGTAGTGACCAGCGATTACCACACGGGGCGCGCCCGGCGCGTCTATGCCGCCCTCGAACGCGGTGTGCCCGAGGCTCCCGCGGTGCGCGTGGTGGCCGCGCCAGACGAGTTCTTCCGCGCCGCTTCCTGGTGGCGCACGCGTCCGGGCCGCAAGGTTGTCCTGATGGAGTGGTCGAAGAGTCTGGCGGACGCCCTGGGGATGTGAGCCATGTGGAAATCTTTCGCCACCATTCACAAATATCTGTGGCGCTATCGCGCGGGCCTGGTTCTCGGCGGTATCTGCCTGGTGGTGAAGGACGTGGCTCAGGTGGGCCAACCCTGGGCGATCGGCCGCGCGGTGGATGGGCTGCGCGGCGGCGGCCACCTGTTCCTGCGCTACGTGGCCATCCTGCTCGCCCTGGCGCTGCTGAAGGGCTTATTCCAGTTCTGGATGCGCGTGATTATCATCGGCATTTCGCGCGACATCGAATATGACCTGCGCAACGACCTGTTTCGCCACCTGGTGAGCCTCTCGC
This sequence comes from uncultured Solibacteraceae bacterium, assembly GCA_964427655.1. Classification (GTDB taxonomy): domain Bacteria; phylum Acidobacteriota; class Terriglobia; order Bryobacterales; family Bryobacteraceae; genus CAVQNQ01. The sequence continues at coordinate 9,511 of CAYRWE010000126.1, forward strand.
CGGAGTACTACGGCCGCACGCGCACCGGCGACATCATGGCCCGCGCCACCAACGATCTCAACGCCGTGCGCATGATGCTCGGTCCTGGCGTGATGTACTGGTTCGAAACCAGCCTCACCTTCGTTCTGGCGATTGCCGTGATGCTGCACTCCGATTGGCGCCTGGCGCTCTACGCCATTCTGCCCGCGCCGGCCGTGAGCGTGGCGGTGATCGGGTTCGGGCGCGTCATACACGACCGCTTCGAGAAAATCCAGGCCATGTTCTCGGATATCTCCAGCCGCGTGCAGGAGAATCTGGCGGGTGTGCGCATGATCCGCGCCTTCGTGCAGGAACGCGCCGAATTGCACCGTTTCGAAGATCTCAACCGCCAGTACATCGCCCAGAACCTCAAGCTGGTGCGGATTCAAGGCTTCTTCCAGCCGCTGCTCGAGGTGCTCATTGGCCTCACCTTCGTGGTGGTGCTATGGACCGGCGGCCGCGACGTGCTGCGCGGGCGCATCACTATCGGCAGCTTCGTCATGTTCAACACCTATATGGGCACGCTGGTATGGCCCATGATCGCGCTGGGCTGGGTGGTGAACCTGATGCAGCGCGGCAGCGCTTCGCTCAGCCGCATCAACCAGATTCTCGATGAGACCCCCACCATCGCCCCGCCGCCAGACCCGGTGGCCATAACCGCCATACGGGGCGAGATCGAATTCCGCGGCGTGGCCGTGGATTACGGCAGCGGGTGCGCGCTCAACGGAGTCGACCTGCGGATTCCCGCGGGAGCCACGGTATCGGTAGTCGGCCACACCGGCTCCGGCAAGAGCACCCTGGCCGGCCTGGTCCCACGGCTGATGGATCCGACCTCAGGCGCGGTCCTGGTGGATGGCGTGGACGTGCGCCGTTACGATCCCCAGGAGCTGCGGCGGCACATCGGCTTCGTCCCGCAGGAGACCTTCCTGTTCAGCGCCACCATTGCCCGGAACATCGCCTTTGGTGTGGAATCGGCCACCGACGAGGAGATCCGCCGCGCCGCCGAGATCGCCGGCTTGGCCGCCGATATCGAGGGCTTTCCGGAGGGCTACCAGACCATGGTGGGAGAGCGCGGCATCACGCTCTCCGGCGGGCAGAAGCAGCGCACCGCCATCGCGCGCGCGATCCTGCGCAATCCGCGCATCCTGATTCTGGACGACGCGCTTTCGAGCGTCGATACCCTGACCGAGGAGCGCATCCTCACGCACCTGGCCGGAGTCATGCGCGGCCGCACGGTGATTCTGATTTCGCACCGCGTTTCGACGGTGCGCCAGGCCGACAGCATCGTGGTGCTGGAGAAAGGCCGCATTGCCGAGCGGGGCACCCACGCCGAACTGATCGAGCGCGGCGGCTACTACGCGGACCTCAGCCGGAAACAGATGCTCGAAGAGGAGCTGGAAGCCATTTGAGGCAAGGCGGGCAAGCTAAAGCATGCCCCACCTACGTCAGGATCTTGTGGACGATGGTCGCGTCCTCGCGAACTTCATCGCGGGCGCGCGGATAGATGCCCACGAAGACGCCGTCAGTCGGCTTGATGCTTTCGTAGGCCGTGCGGAAAGCCTGCTCCACGCCGGTTGGAGCGATTCGTCCGGCGGCCAGAACCTTGAAAGCGAAGCAGGGCTTGCGCGTCTGGCGCATGACTTTGTACATGCGCGCGGGGTCGCTCTTCAGATAGATCTCGCGCGACATTTCGAGCATGTCGCCGTGCAGCAGGGCCTTCCATTCGTCGTCGGTTCGCGTGCGGTTGTAGACGCAGCCGGCGTAGAAATCGACGTCCCATCCCTGCTCCTCGACCAGCGCGACGACCTCCGGCTTGTGCGTTCCCACCCCCACCATCACGCCATAGTCGCGGGTCCGCTTGCACCATTCGCGGATCTCATCCATGGTGTCGTTCTGGAAGGCCACATCCACCGTTTCGCCCATGTTATAGATGGCCAGCGGCTTCACGGCCTGAAGGACTTTCATCTGCTCCGCAATCGGTTCCCGGCCGCCCTGCACGATCAGGTGCATCTGGCCGCCTTCGGCCTGAAATCGCTGATAGAGCGCCGGGCTGCCGGCGAGATTATAGGCGTTGATGCCGAAGCGGTTCGACTGGTGCATGACCGCGCAGACGCGGTCCGGCGTGTAATACTCCCGCATCGAGACCGCCAGATTGGCGGTGTAGTGGCCCTCTCCGAAGAAGGGGTTGCAGCCCAGGATTAGCCGGCTGATTTCGACGGAGCCGAACTTCATCCTGGGAACCTGGATTTCGGAAGCCGGCCTGGGCGGCGCCGGATTGGCGGGCGTCTGCCCTGTCAAGGTAGCGGTGGCAGCGGTCATGCCCGCGGCTGCCGCCGATTGCAGAAAACCTCTTCGTGAATTCGACATGGGAACCGGCTTTCCTCCGCTCCGGCGTTCTTCCTGGATATTCCACCACGTCTCACTCCGAAAAGAAAGGCCGTGCCGGGAAGTCGGCATTGGTGCGGGGCGCCACCATCGGGCGGGCCGGCCGCGCCGCAACTCGATCGGCCGCCCACCCTGACAATGGTAAGTTTATGATTATGCCGTGCTTCCTGTTGCTGATCGTGCTGCTGTTTCCGCGCGTCGTGCTGGCGCTGATGTGGTTCTTTTCGACCTACTTGCAACGCGCCTTCCACGGGGGCCTGCTGCTGCCTGTGCTGGGTTTCCTCTTCCTGCCGCTCACCACCCTCGTCTACGCATGGGAATTGAACAGCCACATGCCCACGGCGGGCATCAACCTGCTATATCTCCTGATCGCCGTGATCATCGATCTGGGCGGGCTGGGCGGCGGCGCGCATCGCCAGTCGCGCTGAGGCGGTCTATCCACCGATCGAGTACATGGGGCGCGGCGGCGCCACGAATTTCCCCGAGTTGATCTCGTGGCCCTGCCATTTGCCCGCCACGTTGCGGCGCACCAGAGCCGCGATCTCCTGGTCCGGCGCGCCCGAGCGCAGCAGCGCTTTGACGTCGTCTTCCTCGAGGGCGAACAGGCAATAGCGCAGCTTGCCATCGGCGGTCAGCCGTATGCGGTTGCAGTTCAGACAGAAGGGCCGGCTCACCGAGGCGATGAAGCCTACACGGCCGCCGCCATCCGCGTAATTGTATTCCGAAGCCGGAGCGCGCGGATCGGGATCGGGCACCGGCAGCAGGGGCGAAATCTCGCTCGACAGCATCTCGATGATCCGGTCGGCCAGCAGCACCTTACTGCGATCCCACAGGCCCTGCGCGTCGAGCGGCATGAACTCGATGTAGCGCACCTCGAAGCCGTGCTCGCGCGCGAATCGCGCCAAGGGCACGATGTCCGGCTCCACCAGGTTCTTCACCGCCACGGCATTCAGCTTGATGGCGAATCCGGCCCGCCGGGCGGCCTCCAGGCCCTCCAGCACGCGGTCCAGTTCGTCGCGCCGCGTGATTTGCGCGAAGCGTTCGCGGTCCAGCGTATCCAGGTGGACGTTGAGGCGGCGCAGGCCGGCTTGATAGAGCGGCGCGGCGAGTTCCCGAAGCAGCACGCCGTTGGTGGTCAGCGCCAGGTCGCTTACGCCCGGGATGGCCGCCAGTCGCCGGATCAGCACGGGCAGGTCGCGGCGCACCAGCGGCTCGCCGCCAGTCACGCGCACCTTCGAAATTCCCAGGCCCACGGCAATACGCGCGAAGCGCTCGATTTCTTCGAAGCTCAGGATCTCGGGGCGCTTCTCATATGCCACGGGCGTTTCGGGCATGCAGTAGAAGCAGCGGATGTTGCAGCGATCCGTGACGCTGATGCGCAGGTTGTCGTGAACCCGCCCGAAGGAATCGGTGAGGGGTTCGGCGGCCATGGCCTACTTGAGCGCCAGCATGCGCTCGAGCGGTACCAGCGCCCGCTCGATGGTTTCCTGGGCCAGTTCCACGCGGGGCTCCAGGTTGAGCAGGCAGTCCCGCAATTTCTCGAGCGTGTTCAGCTTCATGTACGGGCACTCGCTACAATTGCACTGCTCGTTGGCCACGAAGTAGAAGCGCTTGCCGGGCGCCGCGCGGTCGAGCGAGAAGCGGATGCCGCTTTCGGTCATGACGATGAACTCGCGCGCCTGGCTGCGGGCGCAATATTCCACCAGCGCCGAGGTCGAGCCGACGAAATCCGCCATGGCCAGCACGGCTTCGGGGCACTCCGGGTGGGCCACGATCTCGGCTTCGGGATGCTCCAGGCGCGCCTCGGCCAGCCGGCGCGCGGGAAAGGTGGCGTGCACGATGCAGGCGCCCTGCCATACGTCCATGTCCCGGCGGCCCGTCTGCTTCCGCACGTATTCGCCCAGATTGCGGTCCGGCAGGAACAGGAGCGGCTTATCGGCGGGAATCGAATTGACCACCTTCACGGCATTGCGCGAGGTGCACAGAATGTCGCTTTCGGCCTTCACCTCGATGGAGGTGTTGATGTAGCTCACGATGACGTGATCGGGATGCGTGCGGCGGAACTGGCGCACCGCCTCCACCGGGCAGGTCTCCACCAGGCTGCAACTCGCCTCGCGATCCGGCACTACCACGATGCGGCCTGGATTCAGCACCTTCGCCGTCTCAGCCATGAACCAGACTCCGCAGAAGGCGATCACGTCGCCCTCGTAATCGCGTGCCTTGCGGGCCAGTTCGAGGCTGTCGCCGATTACATCGGCGAGTTCCTGGATCTCGGGTTCCTGGTAGTGGTGCGCCAGCAGAATCGCACGGCGCTGCTTCTTGAGCTCCAGAATCTCGCCGGC
>CAYRWE010000127.1:0-14218 GCA_964427655.1 uncultured Solibacteraceae bacterium
TGAGCCACGGCGCCAAGATCGCCATCCTCGGCATTCCCACGCGCGAGATGTCGATCGACTGGCGCACCGTGATCTTCAACATGCTCACCATCAAGGGCATTTACGGCCGCGAGATGTACGAGACCTGGTACAAGATGACGGTGATGCTGCAATCCGGGCTGGACATCGGCCCCATCGTGACGCACCGCTGCCACTACACCGAGTTCGAGCGGGCCTTCGAAGTGATGGCTTCGGGCTGCGCGGGCAAGGTGATCCTGAACTGGGAAGAAGCGTAGGCTGTGTCGGCTTGAACCTGGCGGGCACGGGGACGAGAGTTCAATTTGTCGGACACTGCGACATAGGTTCGGAGCTTTCGGCATCCGAATGGTCATCCGGACCACACGGGCAGATCCGCAGATAGAGCGTTTTCCGTCAGAGTGCCGGACCGGAACGGTCGTTAGTGTCCGGGCGTTCCAAATTGCTTGCAGGGAGGTTTGCCCTTTGCTGTGCTTCATAGGTGGCGTGTAGGCGATGCACTTCCTCGTTAATAGCGTTACTTGCGAGGATGTAAGAGAAGCAGGCGATCGCCTCGTACTCGCTCTGCCTGAAGGGCGTACCCTGTTCCTTGGTACTCTTAACCGAGAAGTGATGCGTACTCCCGCGAGTATCAATGAGCAAGTCAACCACGTTGTTGAGGGTATGCTCCTTTCCACGCTCAGTTAATTCCTCGAGTAGTTGCTTCGCCACGGACGCGTCGTCAGAACAAAGGAAATCCCCGCACTCACTGACGACCTTGCTAAAAGCGGCGCTTCTCCAGAATTCGTCGCGTAGTTTATCGGTGCCCGTCTTCCCGTTTCCATAGAGACCTTCCAAGACGAAGAAAAAATTATAGAAGGCGTTGATAAAGCGATATTGGTGGAGCTCGTTCTTCCCTTCCCGGAAAAACCCTTGCACGACCATTGCGGTTTCGATTATATGGCGGTCGCGTATGAGGGCTTGGAGTTTGTCCGCGGCGAATTTGATCGGCACCACGCGCCACTTCTTCTCTAAACGCAACGATCCTGAGACGACGCTGGCACGCTCGGCGTCGGCTTCGTAGATCAGATTGGTCGTCGGCGCATCCCAACGAATATGTTCCAGTTCGCCAGTAAAGGCAAGGACGGATTCCAGGTACTGCAGCTCCCGAATCAGGCTGTCGTAAAGCTCGCCATCAAATTGCTCTAGGAAACCCCCTGGTACAAACCTTCGTATGAACCGGTCAGGATGTTTGATCCTCGCCGCAATACTCACTTTGCTCAATGTGCCATCGGTCCCGGGAGAGAACGTATACGTCCTGTCGGCCTCTTCGAAAATGACTTCCGCGGCCAGAAGGATCTTGGAAGCAGCGTCACAGCACAGCTCGAGTTTCATTGGCCAACCTCGACGAGTTCATCATCCCACGTTTGTCTTCGCGAGCTGTCCGCAATTAGGTCGCTTGGACGTAAAGTCGCCTTACCTGAGTTGTGGTCCCGACTCAGGTCGTGTTTCGGATAACGAGAGTTGCGCGCGAGGATTGTTCCAATTCCGCGATCAAAATTGCATGCCGGCGCAGCAGATCTTCAACGTGCGGCGTCCGGTAGTTGCAGTTTTCAAGGTGGACCACCCTAGGCGGCGCGCCTCGGGATCCGGCGAGGTCGATGAAGTCGGAGTCTGCCGTAACAATGGTGAATCCGTGCTCACCTGCGTACTCCCAAATCGTTTCGTCCGACGTGAACCGAGCGAGACCTGTGTCGAAAACGTGGACGGAATTGGGAAAGAGCTCCGCCATACGGCCGACGAGCCGCGGCGAGAGATTCGCGTCAAATAGAAGTTTCAACGCGAAACGCTCTCACGTCCGGCTTGGGAGGCGTAGGCGTAGATCGCAGGGAAATCGGCTTTCTCCAGGTACGGATAGTCACGCAGGATCTCGTCCTCGGCCATGCCGGACGCGAGCATATCGAGCACGTCCCATACGGTTATCCGGAGGCCGCGGATGCACGGCTGGCCCGAGCGCTGACCCGGTACAACGGTGATTCGGGAAAGATCGGCTCGGTCAGCAGCGGCCATGAGCATATTATCCCCCAATCCCGGTGCGGGATCGCCACCCGCTACGGAAGAAAGCCGCCGACGCGCGGAACCTCGCGGCCTGCCTCGAGCCATCCGCGTTCGTATGACTTCTCCGATTGCGGCGGGCAGCGCAGAGTTTAAGATCGAGTCCGGGCCAATACGCGTCGTCCCGCCGGGCAAGCTAAAGCATGCCCCACGTGCGAGAATGGCGGTTATCTCCATGAAGCCCTCTGCCGCTTGGCGACTTGCCGCCGGGGCCGCGCTGGTATGCGCCGCTTCGGCTATCCTGTTCACCACCGCGCCAGCCCAGACGGCCGCGGCGCCTGCCCTGGCCGCCACGCCGCCTATGGGTTGGAACAGTTGGGATTGCTACGGCACCACCGTGACCGAAGCCGAGGTCAAGGCCAACGCGGATTACATGGCCAAATATCTCAAGCCGCACGGCTGGCAATACGTGGTGGTGGATATTCAATGGTCCGAGCCGAATCCGCAGACGCACGGCTACCGCCCCAACACCACCCTGGTCATGGACGATTATGGCCGGCTGCAGCCCGCGCCCAACCGCTTCCCCTCGGCCGCCGGCGGGCACGGCTTCAAGCCGCTGGCCGATTACGTCCACGGACTGGGCCTGCGCTTCGGCATCCACATCATGCGCGGCATTCCGCGGCGCGCGGTGGCGGCCAATCTGCCGGTGGCGGATTCGAAGGTCCGCGCCGCCGATATCGCCGACCGCAACTCGCTGTGCCGCTGGAACACCGACATGTACGGCCTCGATATGAGCCGCCCGGGCGCGCAGGATTACTACGATTCCATCGTGAAAATGTACGCCGCGTGGGGCGTCGATTTCATTAAGGCCGACGATATCGCGCGGCCCGCGCACCACGGGGAGATCGCCGCCCTGCACCAGGCCATCGGCAAGAGCGGGCGGCCCATCGTGCTCAGCCTTTCGCCCGGGCCGGCGGCGGTCGAAGATCGCGACTTTTTCCGCCAGAACGCCAATATGTGGCGCATTTCCGGCGACTTCTGGGACGAGTGGAAGCTGCTGCGCCAGAACTTCACCCTGCTATCCCATTGGAGCGGCATGGGAATACCGGGCGCATGGCCGGATGCCGACATGCTTCCCCTGGGCCGTCTGGGCCTGCGCGCCGAGCGGGGCGAACCGCGCAGCACCAATTTCACGCCCGTCGAGCAGCGCACCGTGATGAGCCTCTGGTCCATCGCGCAATCGCCCCTCATGTTCGGCGGCGACCTGCCGGAGAACGACGAGTTCACGCGCGCGCTCATCTCCAACGATGAAGTCCTGGCGGTCGATCAGAAAGGCCTCCACGGACGCGTGCTTTCGGAAACCGGCGACAGCATCGTGTGGATCGCGGATGCCGTGGGATCGCCGGATCGTTACGTGGGCGTGTTTAGCGTGGGCGATGGCGGACCGGCGCACGTGCGCGTCGACTGGCCAGCCCTGCGTCTGCCCGCCAAATGCCGTCTGCGCGATTTGTGGGAGCACAAGGATATGGGAACCATCGAGGGCGGGTACACGTTCGAGGTCCAGCCGCACGGCTCGGGCCTGTATCGCGTGAGTCCGGAGAAATAAATGCCCGAAACGCGGCGCGAATTCCTGGCACAAAGCATGGCGGCGGCTCTGGCCGCGGCCCCTCTGGCGGCCCAGCCGGCGGCGGCGCCCTGGTACCGGCGCACCTACCGCTGGGGGCAAACCAACATCACCGAGGCGGACCCGGCACGCTACGACATCCCGTGGTGGCGCGAGTTCTGGAAGCGCACCGCGGTCCAGGGCGTCATCCTGAATGCCGGCGGGATCGTGGCCTATTATCCTAGCAAATTTCCGCTGCAGCATCGCGCCGAGACCCTGGGCGATCGCGACCTGTTCGGTGAGCTGTCGCAGGCGGCCCATGCGGATGGCCTGGTGGTGCTGGCGCGCATGGATTCCAACCGCGCGGCGGAGGATTTTTTCCGCGCGCATCCCGATTGGTTCGCGCGCGATGCCGCGGGCCAGCCCTACCGCAACGCCGATAAGTACATCGCCTGCGTCAACAGCCTCTACTACGACGAATACCTGCCGGCGGTGATGGCCGAGATCGTCGAGCGTTCGCATCCAGAGGGCTTCACCGACAACAGTTGGAGCGGCCTGGGGCGGGAGAGCATCTGCTATTGCGATAACTGCGCGCGCAAATTTCGCGCCAAAACGGGCCGCGAACTGCCGCGTAAGCAGGATTGGAAAGAGGCCGCTTACCGCCAGTGGATCGAGTGGAGCTACGCGCGGCGCATCGAAATTTGGGATCTCAACAACCGCGCTACGAAGGCCGCTGGCGGGCCGGATTGCCTGTGGATCGGCATGAACAGCGGCAATGTAGCCAGCCAGAGCCGCTCGTTCCGCGACTGGCGGGCCATCGGAGAGCGCGCCCAGATCATCATGCTCGATCACCAGTCGCGCGGCGCCCAGGGCTTCCAGCAGAACGCCGAAGCGGGCAAGCTGATTCACGGCCTGATCGGCTGGGACAAGCTGATCCCCGAGAGCATGGCCATGTACCAGAACGCGCGCTACCAGTTCCGCGTGTCCGCCAAGCCAGCGGCGGAAGCGCGCATGTGGATGATCGAGGGCTTCGCCGGAGGGATCGAGCCGTGGTGGCATCACATCGGCGCGTACCAGGAAGATCGCCGCGCGTACCACACGGCCGAGCCCATCATGCGGTGGCACAAGGCCAACGAACAATACCTGGTGAATCGCAAACCGCTGGCGACGGTGGGACTAGTGTGGTCGCAGCGCAATATCGATTTCTACGGCCAGAACGATAGCGGGCCGCTGGCCGAGGATCCCTACAACGGCTTCATGCAGGCGCTGGTGCGCGCGCGCATCCCCTACGTGCCGGTGCATGCGGATCACATTGCACGCGAGGGCGCGTCGCTGGCCGTGCTGGTGCTGCCGAATCTCGCAGTCATGTCTGACGAGCAATGCCAGGCGGTGCGCCGCTTCGTCGCGGCGGGCGGTGCGGTGATCGCGACCGGCGTGACCAGCCTCTACGACGAGTGGGGCGACGCGCGCCGCGATTTCGCGCTGGCGGATCTATTCGGAGCGCACCTGGCGGGCGGCAAGCTGGGAACGGCCGAGGCTCCCGAGCGGAAATGGGCGGCTGAGACGGCTCACAGCTATCTGCGCCTCGCTCCCGAGTTGCGCGCGCAGGTCTGGGGACCCAAGGCTCCCGGCGAGCCGCCGGCTGCGGGCGAGCGCCATCCCGTGCTCCGGGGCTTCGACGAGACGGACCTGATGGCCTTCGGCGGCGTGCTGGAATCCCTGCGGCTGGACCCGGGGACGGTGGTCCCGCTGACCTTCGTTCCGCCGTTTCCCATCATGCCGCCGGAGACGTCTTTTATGCACGTGCCCAAGACCGATATTCCGGGCCTGGTGCTGAAGGGCAAGGTAGCGTATCTCGCGGCCGATATCGACCGCCGTTTCGCGCGCGAAGCCTGGCCGGACCATGGCGACCTGCTGGCGAACCTGGTGCGCTGGGCGGCCGCCGGCGCGCTCCCCCTGGAAGTTTCCGGGCATGGCCTGATCGATTGCAACCTCTACACGCAGCCGGGGCGCGTGATTCTGCACGCCGCGAACCTCACGAACTCGGCCACACGCGGGCCGATCGAGGAATTGCTGCCCGTGGGGCCTTTCACCATTAAACTGCGGCTGCCCACGGGCGTGGGAGCACGGCAGGCGCGATTTCTGGTGGCCGGCGGCAGCGCCGCGCCGAGCGTGGCGCAAGGCTGGGCCATGTTCCGCATCGAGTCCATCTCGGATCACGAAGTGGTGGCCATCGAGTAGAAGACCGCTCCGTCACCGTCGCGGCTCGGACCGAGCCGCGACGGTGACGGAGCGGTAGCGAGCGTCCGCAGGGCAAGCTGCTGCAGGTGGGGCATGCTTAGCTTGCCCGGACTTCCTCTACCGCCCGGCGCACATCTTCGAGCAGGATTTCCATATCGCGCCGGCGCGTGCGGTAGTTCAGCACGCAGCCGCGCAGGGCGAAACGGCCGCGCACCCGGGCGTTCGAGAGATAGCTTCCGCCGGCCCGCTGCAGCGCGAGCAGAATTCGCTCGTTGAGGGCGTCCAGATCGCCCGCGTAGCCCGCTGGGGCATAGCGGAAGCAGAAGACCGAAAGCTCCACCGGCGCCAGCATCTCGAAATCGGCGGTCGCGCGGATCAGCTCCTCAAAGTACCGCGCGCAGGCTAAGTTCTCTTCCACGGCCTCTCCCAGACGGCGCGCTCCGGCGAACTTGATCTGCATCCAGATCTCGAGGGCGCGGAAGGGGCGCGAAAGCTCCGGGCCGTAATCCCAGAACGCAAACGCCTCATCGCGTTCGAGGCCCAGCGGACGGGTGTATTCGGCCGCGTGGGAGAAGGCGGCGCGCGCCGTAGCCGGGTCCTTGTATAGCACCGAGCCGCATCCCACCGGCAGGTAGAGCCACTTGTGGGGATCGAGCGCCACCGAATCGGCGGCCTCGATGCCCGCGAAAAAATGGCGGGCGGAGGGCGCCAGGGCCGCGAAACCGCCATAGGCGGCATCCACGTGCAGCCAGAGGTTGTAGCGGCGCGCCACGGCGGCCACCTCCGCGAGCGGGTCGAAGGCGCCGGTGGCGGTAGTGCCCGCGTTGGCCGCCACGCAGAAGGGCAGATGGCCGGCATCCAGGTCCTGGCGCACCAGGCTCTCCAGGTGGTCGAGGTCGATGCGGAAGCGGGCGTCGGTTTTCACGGATCGCACGTTGGCTTCGCCCAGGCCCAGCATCCCAGCAGCCTTCGAGAGCGAGAAGTGGCCCTCCTCGGAGACGTAGGCGCACATGCGCCGGCCGCAGGCGGCCAGGCCGTCGCGCACCACGTTGCCGGGGGCCCTGGCGCTGCGGGCGGCGGCCAGGCCGGCGAAATTGGCCATGGAGCCGCCGCTCACCACCAGGCCGGCGGCCTCGCGCGGATAGCCCAGCATCTCCTTGAGCCAGTTGATCACCACGTGCTCGAGCTCGGTGGGAGCCGCGGCCGAGCGAAAGCCCGTTACGTTGGAGGCCAAAGTCGAGGCCAGCAGCCCGGCCACCGAGGCCACCGGCGATCCCGGCGACGCCACGTAGCCGAAGGCCCGCGGATGGGCGTTATGGCGCGTGAAGCCGGCAATGGTGCCGTTGACGGTTTCGAGCAGGGTGGCAAAGTCCGCACCGGTTTGCGGCAGGGGTTCTTCGAGCAGGCCGCGCAGCGCCTCGGAAGTCGTGGGCGCCACGACCGGGCGAGCCTCCAGCCCGCGGTAATATTCTGCTACCCACTCGAAGGCGGCGCGCCCCATGGCGCGGATCTCCTCGGGCGAAAGCTGCAGCTTGTCGGACATGGCGGGCAGGCTCGGGCCCTATTTCTTGATCTGCTCGTCCCGCTCGATCTTGCCGTCGCGGATGTGGATGATGCGGTGCGCGTGCATGGCGATATCCGGCTCGTGCGTGACCAGAATAATCGTGTTGCCCTGCTGGTAGAGCCGCTCGAACAGCGCCATGATCTCGTTGCCGGTGGCTGTATCGAGGTTCCCGGTGGGCTCGTCGGCCAGCAGGATCGAGGGGTTGTTGACGAGCGCTCGCGCGACCGCCACGCGTTGCCGCTGGCCACCTGATAACTCGTTCGGCTTGTGATACATACGGGCTTCGAGATCGACTTGCCGCATGGCGTTGCGAGCCATTTCCATGCGCTTATCCGAAGGGAGGCCCGCGTAGATCAACGGCAACTCCACGTTGTGCAGCGAGGTGGCCCGGGGGAGCAGGTTGAAGGTCTGAAAAACGAAGCCGATTTCCTTGTTGCGGATGCGCGCCAGCTCGTCATCCGTCATGTTGCTGACCAGGTTCCCGTTGATGTAGTACTGCCCGCTCGACGGCGTATCGAGGCAGCCGATCAGGTTCATCAGGGTCGATTTGCCCGATCCCGAAGGTCCCATGATCGCGACGTACTCGCCGCGCTTGATCTGGATATCCACTCCGGACACGGCGTTAATCTCGGTATCGCCCATGACATAGGTTTTCCAGAGATTATAGGAGCGGATGACGATGCCGTCCCGCTTCAATTGCTCGCCCTGCTCGAGGAGTTCCCGTTTCGATTGTTGTGCAACCGCCATCGGATGGTTTCTCGCTTCTCAGCCGTCCCGTTTAGCTCTTGGGCTGCTCCGGACTCTTGTTATCCACTTTGATCTGCGCTTCGTTGCGTATGGTCCGGATCACCTGGTACGTGCCGGTAATGATCTGATCCTTCTCCCTTAGCCCGCTCAGCACCTCGATATCGGTGGCGCCGGTGATACCCGTCTCCACTTTGTGGAAAGCGGCCTGCCCGTTGCTGCCGATTACGAAGACCCCTTGCACTTCTTCCTTGCGAGCCTTCTCGGCTGCCGGATCCGTCTTGCTGGCCGCTTGTGCGCCAGAACTCGAACCGGAGGATTTCGGCTCCAGGTCGCCCTTCTGCCGGACGGTCAGTGCCTGGATCGGAATAGTTAAGACGTTCTGACGGGTGGCTGTGGTTATCTTGGCGGTGCAAGAAAGTCCGGGGCGGACTTCATCGGGTGGACTGTCCATGGCGACGACCACCTTGAAGTCCTTGGCTTCCTGGCTGGAGATGGCGCTCTGCGAGGCGGCTACGCCGGTGGAGCGCAGGATGGCGGTGTTGCCGATTTCGGTGACGTGCCCCTTGAAGGTCTTGTTGGGAATCGCATCGATCGAGATTTCGGCCACCTGGCCGAGTTGCACGTTGACGATATCCGTCTCATCCACCTTGACTTCGGCCGTGATGAGGGACATATCGGCGATGGTCATGATGAGGGTTCCGGTTTGATTTTGCAGCCCTGGCACGACCGATTCGCCTACGCGGACCGGAAGATTGGTGACCACCCCATCGAGCGGGGCGTAGGAGTTGTGCTTGTGCAATATGTCATTGATGCGCACCAGGTTGGCGCGCGCCATGGCGATGCGCCGCTGCATGGAAGCGAGATTGGCGGCCTGCTCCTCGCGCTGGGCGCGGGCCTGCGTGACGCGGGCTTCGGACTGCTGGATGGCGGCCACTTGGGCGGCGTAGGTGTACTTCTTCAGCTCGTAGTCCTGTTTGGGGCCAAGTCCTTCTTTGAATAAGGATTCGGAGCGATCCAGGTCGGCCTTCATGCGCTCCAGATCGGCTTTGTCGTGCTCTACGCCGGCCTGCATGGTGACCAAGTTGTCAGCGGCGGCTTTGACTTGGTATTCAGCGGCGCTGGAATCGGCCTCGGCGGAGGCTAGGGTAGCTTCCTGAGCCTTCACATCGGCCTGCGGCTGCACGTCCTCGATTTTGGCCAGCAACTGGCCTTTTTGGACGTGATCGCCTTCTTTCACCAGCAATTCGGTGAGATCGCCCATCGCGTTGGCACCGATGTTGATGTAGTTCTTGGGTTTAATCTCGCCCGAAGCGGTGACGATGCTGGTCAGATCCTGGCGTACAACAAGCCCGGACTGCACCGTGACCACGCCGCGTTTGCTATATACGGTGCTGGCATAGACACCGGCGCCGGCCAACAGTAGCGCCCCAAGAGTAATGATTATCTTCCACTTAGGCTTCACGACGGAAAGTCTCCCCGATCTCCGAAGAACTTAGACGCTAATCGACTGGCGGGAGTTCATTGTTATTTTACACCCACTCGGCCGTCGAACCCGCCCCCAAGGCCTCGCTTGAGGGACGTCCCGGGGAAGGCTGGATTAGCGTTTAGACGAAGAAGTTGCCCATACGGCGGAACTTCTCGTAGCGGTGCTCGACCAACTGCTGCGGGTTGAGGGGAGCCAACTCTTCGAGCCGCTTGTGGATCTCGGTCTTGATGCCAGCGGCGGTCGAGTCCCAATCTTCCTGCGCGCCACCGGGGGGTTCCGGCACCACGCCATCGATCAGCCCGAACGACAGAAGGTCTTCCGCGATGAGCCGCAGGGAGCCGGCGGCCTGCTCGGCCTTGCCGGAATCGCGGTAGATGATGCTGGCGCAGCTTTCCGGGGAAATCACGCTATAAACGGCATTTTCGAGCATGAGCACAACGTTGCCCACGCCCAGCGCCAAGGCTCCGCCGCTGCCGCCTTCGCCAATCACGATGACGATGACGGGAACGCCCAGGCGGGCCATCTCGCGCAGGTTGCGGGCGATGGCTTCGGCCTGCCCGCGCTCCTCGGCGTCAATGCCCGGGTAGGCGCCCGGAGTATCCAGGAAGGTGATCACCGGGCGGCCGAACTTGGCGGCCAGTTCCATGGTGCGCAGGGCTTTGCGGTAGCCCTCCGGTTTGGGCATGCCAAAGTTGCGGTGCAGCTTCTGCTTGGTGCTACGGCCCTTCTGTTCGGCCACCACCATGACCGGGCGGCCCTCGAAGAGAGCCATGGCGGAGACGATGGCGGGGTCGTCCGCGAAGAAGCGGTCGCCATGGATCTCCTGGACGCCGGTGAAGATGCGCTCGATGTAATCGAGGGAGTGCGGGCGATTCGGGTGGCGCGCCAGTTGCACACGCTGCCAGGCCGGATGCTGCTGGGCCTCGGCTTCGGGCGCGGGCGCAGGATCGGGCACGGGTACAGGTGTGGCGCCGGACTCTGCGGAATCCATGCCTCACATCTTACCAGCCGCGCCGGCCCATGATTCTGGGACAATGCGGAAGTGGAAATCCGACCTGCCTCCGAAGAGCCGCGCCTCACGTTCGTCGAGCGGGAGGGTCCGCGGCTCGCGGTATGGGAGTGGCCGGGCGATGGGCCGCCGGTGCTGCTGGCGCACGCCACCGGATTTCACGGGCGCATCTGGGACGAGGTGGCGCGCCGTCTGCCCGGACGCCGTTTGCTAGCGATCGAATTCCGGGGCCATGGCCGCAGTGGCAAGCCAGAGCCTCCCTACCGCTGGCCGGGCTTCGGTGAGGACGTTCTGGCGGTGGCCGCGGAGTTGAATTTGCGCGGCGCGTTAGGCGTGGGTCACTCGATGGGCGGGCACTCGCTGGTATGGGCGGCGGCCCAACAGCCGGAGGCGTTCAGCGCCTTGCTGGCGATCGACCCGGTGATCTTTCCGCCCGAGTATTACACGGCGCCGCCGCCGAATGCTTCGTTCATCCAGCACCGGCGCGCGGTCTGGAAATCGCCGGAAGAGATGTTCGAGCGCTTTCATGGGCGCCCGCCCTTCGGCGGCTGGTATCCGGCCGTGCTGCGGGATTACTGCCGGTTTGGCCTGCTGCCCGAAGAGGACCATCACACGCTGGCCTGCCCGCCCCGGATCGAGACCTCGATTTACGCCGAGGGGAATGCGCCGGAGGCCAACCTCTACCCGCTCATTCCGCGTATACGAATTCCCGTGACGGTGCTGCGCGCGGATGCACGGCCCGCGCCGGGGGTCTTCGATCTGAGCGCGTCGCCCACATGGCCGCGGTTGGCCGAGCGCTTCGCTTGCGGGCGCGAGCGGCTGTTGGCGGGGCGCAATCACTACATCCCCATGGAATCGCCCGAATTGGTGGCCGCCGAGATTGCCGCCCTTACCGCCTAGGGCCGCCGGATAGCGCCGGCACCCAGGCTAGGCCATCGGGCGCGTTGCCGGCGGCGATGCGAGCGGCCAGATCGAACGTGCGCAGGTCGATCGAGGCCACATCGTTGTCGTCGGTCACGGAAATGTAGGCGCGCGCGCCATCGGGCGTTATCAGGATGGCGGAAGGTTCGTGCCCCAGGGGGATGCGCTTCAACTCCTTGCGGGTGGCGCGCTCGAAGATCAGCAGGTCGCCGGCTTCCGCGTCCGAGATCAGCGCCAGCCGGCCATCCGGGGTGAATTTCAAGCGGCTGGAGCGGCTAGTCTGCACGCCGAAGGTCCGTATGAGGCGCTTGGAGACGAGATCGACGGCCGAAACCGTGCCGTCGCGCGAATTAGCCACCCACAACTGGGCGCCATCGGGGGAAACGTCGAAGCCTTCGGGTCCCTTGCCGACTGCGATGACGGTCTGGTTCCAGTCCGCCACGCCGGTGCGGTCGAAGATGCCGATGCTGTTCGAATCGCGATTGGCGACCACGATTCGTGACGCGTCCGGGCTGGCCCAGATCGTGCGCGTAGCGTTCTGGCCGGTGCCCAGAAGCCAGTCCACGCGGCCGGCGGCGGGGTCGATGGCGCCGATGATTTTGTCGGCCTCGGCGGCGAAGTAGAGTTTCCCGGCCGCGAAGGCCAGGCCCAGCGGGCGGCTCAGCGGGCTGAGATCGATGCGGCGGATTTCGGTTTCGGCGGCCAGGTCGATCACCGAAATGGCGCGGCCGAGCGCCTCCGGAGAGCCATAGTTGCTCACGAAGGCGAGCCGGCCATCGGAGGAAACCGCAACTTCGCGCGGGCCTTCGCCGGTCCGGACGCGCCCCACCACCTGGCGCGCGGCGGGATCCACGATGGCGAGCGAGCCTTCGCGGCTCACCACCAGCAAGGCGGGCGAAGGCAGCGGGCCGGCTGGCAGGGCCAGAGCGAGCGCCAGGATCGCGAATGGGATGCGCGCCGGCATCATAGTGGTATCGTGATCGGGAGCGATTTCAAATGCAAGCAGGTGGCGTGCGGGAATGGCCGTTCGGGAACAGCGGCGGCGCGGTGGAAACGGTGGCGGCGCCGGGGCGCGTGAACCTGATCGGCGAGCACATCGATTATCACGGCCTGGCGGTATTGCCCATGGCCCTCGAACGGCGCATCCGGGTGGCTTATCGCGCCCGCGCGGACCGGCGCATAAGGGCGGTCAGCGAGGGCTACGGCGTCACGGAGTTCGCGATGGACGATCCCGCGCCCGCGTCGCGCGGCCACTGGAGCAACTACCTGCGCGCGGCGGTTCTGGCGGCCGGACGGAAATGGGAGCTGGCGCGCGGTGTGGATGCGGCGGTGACTTCCGATCTTCCGCAGGCGGCCGGCCTGGCCTCCTCGTCGGCGCTGCTCGTGGCGTTTACGCTGGCGCTGCTGGGAGCCAACCGGCATCGGCCTCAGTTCGAAGATCTCATGGAAGTGTTGCCCGAGGGCGAGCAGTACGTGGGCACGCGCGGCGGCGCCATGGATCACGCGGCCTCGCTCGGCTCGCGCCGCGGCTGCGCCATCGCCATCGAGTTTGCGCCGCTCGCGCTGCGGGCCATTCCGGTGCCGGCCGGCTGGAGCTTCCTGGTGGCGCACAGCCTGCAGGTGGCCGAAAAATCGGGCGCCGCGCGCGACGAGTACAACGCGCGGCGCCGTGCGGGATCGGAGGCGCTGGCGAAACTGGGAGTGGCGAGCTATCGCGAGGCCATCGAACGGAACGTGGACGCCGGCAGCCTGGAAGCGGGACCCGAGCGGGACGCCTTTCTGCACGTCACATCGGAGGCCGCGCGCGTGCGGCGCGCCGTGGACGCGATGGAGCGCGGCGATGCGGCCGCGTTCGGACAACTCATGTTGGAATCGCACTCCAGCCTGCGCGAACGGCTGAAGGTGAGCTGCACGGCGCTCGACCGGCTGGTCGCGATCGCCGTGGAATCCGGTGCGCTGGGCGCGCGGCTGACGGGCGCGGGATTGGGCGGCTGCGCGGTAGTGCTGACGAGCGCCGATAGACTGCCCGGCGTGCGGCGCGGCCTCGTGGAGCGCTTCTACGCGGGACGCTCCGAATTTCAGGCGGATCGCCACCTGATCGACGCGCGTCCGGGAGCGGGCGCGCTGGAGGCGCCGGAAGCGTAAACTCGGTAATGTTCTTATGCGGCTGCATACCCTGGATTGGATCATCGCGCTGGCCTCGGTAGCCATCTGCTTCATCCCGGCGCTGTTTTTCGGGAAGCGCTCGGGGAAGAGCACGGCTGAGTTTTTCGCCTCCGGCCGAGCCGTACCGTGGTGGCTGGCGGGCCTCTCGATGGTGGCCACCACGTTTTCGAGCGACACCCCCAACCTGGTGGCTAATTTCGTGCGCACCCAGGGCGTGGCCGGCAACTGGCAATGGTGGGCCTTCACGCTGACGGGCGTGGCCACGGTCTTCTTCTACGCGCGCTTGTGGCGCCGCTCGGGCGTCCTCACGGACCTGGAGTTTTACGAGCTGCGCTACTCCGGCAAGGCGGCCAGCGCGGTGCGCGGATTTCGCGCGCTCTACCTGGGCCTCTTCTTCAACTGCATCATCATGGCCACGGTGAACCTGGCGGC
>CAYRWE010000128.1:0-13986 GCA_964427655.1 uncultured Solibacteraceae bacterium
GCGCTTCCCACCCCGACCAGGACCGGCACGCGGCTTCGCTTCACCGCCAGGTAGACCAGCCGGGAGCGCTCCTGGGCCTCCAGCGCCGGGTATTCGCCCGCCGCCCCGAACAGCACGATGCCATCGACGCCGGCCGCGCACAGGTGGTCCAGGATTTCGAACACCGCTCCGAAATCGATGTCCCCCTCCCGTCCCCGGGGCGTGACGGCAGCTACGTACATTCCACGCATCTCGATCATGGGCGCAGCGGTGATTCCCGAGGTTCACTCTACCATAACCGGTGAAGACCGGACGCAGCTCCGGTCGGTACCTGTATAGTACTTCTGGTACTGTTAAGCCTCAAGGTTTTGACGTGAAATAGTACTAATGGAATTCGCACAAGAACTCGGATTCGCGCTGAGCCTCTTCCTCTCGCTCTCCGCGCTCCTGATCTGGACTCATCGCCGCCACCGCAAGGCCCGCAAATACCGCAAAGCCGTCGCGGACGCGCTCATGGTTCAGAACGACGCGGGGCGTCCGTACCTGGTGTGCTGATGGCGGCGCCCCGCCGCTCCCGGCGGGGCGTCAATTCCCGTTCCGCGCGCAGCCAATCCTCGGCGTCCGATCCGTGTAGCCGTCCGCGCGCTTCCCAATAGAAATAAGCCAGTTCCGCGATTTCCCGGTGCGTGGGTGCGCCCCTATCCCGCCCGGTCTCCGCCGTGCGGGCATCCGGAAGCCACGGATCGCGGCGTGCGTGCCGGCTATGACTCCATCCGCTGAAATTAGGCATTCGCTCCCGAATGACAATATAACGCAGCGCGGGGTGGAGGCTGGGGAGGAGGAGTACTGGAACGGGTGGGGGAGAGGGGCGAGGAGCGATTCGGGGAGACATGCTCCCGACACCCTCTGGAAGCCGGGTTCAACGAGCTTTCTTCAACTCCACCCGGATGGCTTTCAAGGGTTTGCCGCTCTCCAGGTTCTCCATTTGATGCGGAGGGCCGACGGGCAGAAAGATGACCTCCCCGTCATCTTTGTGGCCCCGATCCACCGCAGGCACACCTGGTGAGTATTCCTTCATATGGGCAGCGGAGATGTAGTACAGGACACTCGGATACCGGTGGGCATGGAGCGGCTCGCGAAGGCCAGGCGGGACGGTCACTTCCAAAACTCTCACGTCATCGTTTTCGAACAGGAGCTTGTGATTTTGTGGCGCTGCGGCGAGAGCGTCGTTCTCCGGTGTCCACCACTTATCGAAGTTACGTGTGCTCTGTCCGAGCAGGAAAGCCGCGCCCAGCGCGCCGAGCAATAACGCAACCTTCACGACCCGTTTCATGGCCCTCTCTCTGAGAGTTAACGCTCGAATCATTGTAGCTTTTCTCGAGGGAGCAGGAATCACGCTGCGACGCTCTGCGGATGCGCCTGCCTGTCGGCGTACACGCGTGCGGGCACAGGACTCGTCTTGGATCACGCGTTATCCGGAGTTAGGCAGCCGCGAGCGGGCTTGGGCGGCGTAGTCAGGCCAGCGGCAGTCTTCGAACTCGCAGCCTCCCATTGCGGAAAACGGCGACGCAGCCGCTGGCGAGTTCGGGCTCGAGAAGGCTCAAAGCAGGAATGAGCACTGCGGCGTAATCGGATGCGACCAGCAGATTCGGCTCGCGGAACAGAATGAAAGACGGGCGGTCTGCCTGCTGGTTCGCGAGGATCGCCGCGAAATCGGTGTCGGCCGAGACCACGACGCGGTCCTCCGCCAGCGCTCTTGCCAGGATGGCGTCGTCGCTGGCCGCCTGCATGTTGTACGATCTGACGTGTACGGCGTCCTGGCCTGAGATGAGGAGCAAATCCGCCAGGACCGGCGGCAAGGCGTTGTCGATGAGGAATTTCACGCGGAGCGCGGCAGCGGTAATTCCCGCTCCATCACGGAGGATGCGGCGAACCGCAGGCACTCACGGATGTCTTCAGTCTGAAGATCCGGATACTCAGCGACGATTTCGCGCTCGGACCGGCCCCCGGCGAGCAGCCGCAGCACGGTGGCGACAGGAATTCGCAAGTGTCTCACGCATGGGACTCCGCCCATCTGCGCGGGATCAACTGTGATACGCGTAAAACTTGTCATCTCTGTCCCGATAGCCCATTGTCGCAAGATCTCCGCCGACCAGCAAGAGCACGAGCTCAAACCATTTCGCTCCAGCGGATCAACGCCGACTTACCGTTCCCAATCCGGCACACTTCCTCGAACGCCGTTTGGGGGACGACATGGGTATCCGTGCCAGGCCGACGCCGATTACAATTGGGAACGGGGCGCGCGTGGCGAAACTCAAAAACGATCCCATCGCTTCGGCCGACATGATCGAGTTTCTGGACACGTCATCAGACTTTGCGTTCGAGCTCACCTGCGTCAACCGGCTATCGGAACTTGGATTCAGCTGCCAACACGGAGGGTCTTACACGGACCCCGTTACAAAGAAGGCCCGGCAGTTCGATATCCGCGCCAGGAAAGATGATGATCGGCAACTGCTCCGCGTCCGATGCGCTATAGAGTGCAAGAACCTCACAAAGGCTTTTCCGCTCCTTGTCATGTGCGTGCCCCGCGCACGGGGAGAGAGCTTCCATGAACTCCTCTTCTCATTCGACCCCGACCAAATGCCGCGTTCCGGTCGGTTCGATGTACCCGCGTTTCGCAAGATCTGCCAGGCGATTCGCGTCGACCACAATCTGTCCGAATACAGAGCCCAGTCGCCCGTAGGCAAGAGCCTGGCGCAGATCGGGCGAGCCAGCGACGGAACGCTGATCACCAACGATGCCGAGGTATTCGAGAAATGGTCCCAGGCTTTGGCCTCCGCAAGCGACCTCGCGGACGAAGCGGCGTGCGATGGCGAGACGCACGAGAGTGCGTTCATTTCGCTGGTCCTGCCAATCCTCGTGGTTCCCGATGGGGCACTCTGGAAGGTTGATTATTGTGAAGACGGGGCGCGAAACAGTGACCCCGTGCAGGTTGATCGATGTAGCTTCTTTATCGGGCGCGACTATGAGGCGGGGGACAGGGTGAGAGGCTCAAACCTGACCATTTCCCACATCGAGTTTGTCACTCTCTCCGGCCTGGACGACCTGACGAAATCCATTCTGTGTCCGGGCGATTCATGGTTCCCACCGCTCGAGACGATCCAGAGGCTTTTTGAGCAACAGAGCCAATAGCCTACTTCGCTGCCGGCGAGGGGCCCCTGGCCGCCGCGCGGATTTAGAAGGGCCAGTGAATCCCGAAGTGCCGGGCGATGGCCGGCCCCGCGAGCGCGAGCACTTGGGCGAGATTTGCTGTGTCCTGGAGGCGCCCACGGAGCGATTCGAAAACCGCCCGCACCACGCTGGCCTGACGCTTCTCTTCGGGCGCGACCGCCTCCTGCGCGATAAACCGAACCTGCTCCAGGTAGGCCGCGCGCTCCTCGCCTGACTCCGTAAGCGCCTCGATGCCGGCCGCGAGCCGATCGAGCAGGCCCGCAAGTTCTGCGTGGCCGGCCGCGTTCAACGTTCCGACCACCTGCTGGACGTCGCCGCGGATCTCGCCTAGGTTGACGATCGCCGGACCCCCACCAGTGTTCACCGAGATGGCTGGCGCCGCGGCGGGTATCGCATGTAGGTTCAACGCAAATTCCTGCTTCAGAATTTCGACCTCGGATTTCAGGTGAGCCGTCAGGCGGTGCGCTTCCTGCTCCCGTGCCGGAGCCATCCTGCGCTGCTCTCGATCCTCGGGCACGCCCGGAGGAACATGCGGCTTCCCGAATCCGTCCACCCATTTCTGGACCTTTACACGCAGCGCCTCCAACTCCGCTGGCGCTCCGAGCGTCGGCAGTTTCGCGGCCATTTCCCGCCGCGCCGTGATCGCTCCGTCAATCAGGTCGCGCGTGAATTGAGCCTGGCTGTCCAGGAGGGCCTTCCCTCGAGATCCAGATCGGTAATACCCGCGCTTCGTCATGTCCGCATCTGTGGCGAGGTCTCGCTTTCGTTTCTCTTCAAGCAGGCTCTGCAGGCGCTTGTTGAACTGGAGATCTTCGAGTTTGCGGATTTCGCTTAGGGGCACGTCGGGCATGAGATCACGGCATATTGTAGCGCCGGGTGCATCGGGATTCGGGATCGATGTTACCCGACCCGACAGCCCAAGTGCTCGCTCATGAGTCCTTCCGTCGGAAGGGTGTACAATAATACATCCCATCGAAAGGTTGCGTGCGGTACTTCGGAGTGCAGCAGGAGGGCCGCAGGTCGCTCCAAGATGCAGTCTCTAAATGATCTATGGTTCGGGGTAACAAAGCATAAGGCGAAGACTATCAAGCACATCTTCACGTGCTTCAGCATCCTCTTCACAATCGTCAAAATCGTTACGCAGTTCCCCGCAATTGCGTCTGGTAGCCGACTGACTTAGCAGATCTTCTTGGCAGCGGCAATCTGCTCGGAGCCCAATCGAATTGAGATCGGGGAGTTCGCCGCCGCATGGCGTTCCCGAATCGACCTTTCCAGCGCCTTTGTCGCCTTCGCCGGCTTGGCCTCGGGTAGACGATCCCACACGTCCGACACGGAGTGCGTCTGGAAGTAATCGGCAGCCTCCTGATCCGAGTGGAATCTCGGCAGGGGCGTCTTCGCGGAAGGGAGTTTCTTCTTCATTCGGTCCACCTACTTGCGGCGGAACAGGCGCCGCTCGCTATCGTCCATACGACCTCTATTAGGTGGCTCCCACCAATGCTGCCCCGTCCAGACCCAGATGCCGGTCCGTGGACCAACAGCATCGCACACGCAGTTCCCGCATGATCGAAAGCCCGTGAGCGTCCGCCAGGGTCAGATTCTGATCGGCGAACTTTTTGACGATCTGTCCCACCTTGGCCAGTTCGGAGCCGTCGAAGCCCCGGATTGTCAGTTCCGGCAACGCGTCGATGAAGGCCAGGAATTGCGTGGCTCTCTGCCGGTCGTAGCGCCGCAAGAACCATCCATGCCCTTCGGCGATGACCAGCGAAGAGGTGGCGAGCGGCGGCGGTTCTGAGAACAGGCGACGGAATAGCGGGTGAAAGCTGTCGGAGCGATCGAGGAATGCAATGAAGGCCGAGGTGTCTACGTAGGCCTCAGTCCTTTTGGCCATAAACGATCTCGTCGATCGACTGGCTGGAACGCGCATCGCCTGTTTCGACGAACCCCGCGAACTTCATCCAGGGGCCTTCTCCGCGGGCGGGGAGAGCCTCTCGCACCGCCCGCCGCACAAATTCCGCCACCGAGACGCCCAGCGATTTCGCTTCCGCTTTTACGACGGCGTACTCTTGCTCATCGAGACTGATCTGTGTCCGGATCATGTTATCACCAACCCGGTCTCATGATAACACATCGCCCGCCCCGATCCCTCCCCCCGTTTGACACCGCCCCGCCCAACCCGGAATACTGGACAGCGAGGTCTCGATTCCCGTGAACCGCAGTTCCCGACGTCAGCTTCTCAAAACCATGGCGGCGTGGCCCGCGCTGGCCGGCCTGCCTCTCGGCGCGGCCGAGGCGCCCGCCGGCTTCCGCTCGCTGTTCGATGGCCGGACGCTCGCCGGCTGGCGCGCCATCCCGCGCGTCCCCGTGGCGGATTACCCCGGCGCGCCGGAACCCGATCCGAACGGCGAGGAATACCGGCTCGCACTCACCAGCAAGGGAAGCTGGGTCGTCCGCGATGGCGCCATCGTGGCGCAGCAGGACCCCGTGGGATCGCGCCTGGGCGCCTACCTCATCACCGAGGAGCGCTTCGCCGATTTCGAGATGCTCATCGACGTCAACCCCCAGTGGAGCGTCGATAGCGGCATCTACCTGCGCGCCACCGATATCGGCGGCCAGGGCTTCCAGGTGCATCTGGATTACCGCTACCGGGGCAGCGTGGCCACCTTCTACGGCAACGGCATCGGGCCGTTCCGCGCGCGCCAGTACGCCTACCAGCCCAAGCTCGATGAGAACGGCGAAGCCATCGGCCTGGAGCCGGCGGAGAATCCCGATGCCGAGGCCGAGCGCAAGCTGCTCTCCTGGGCCGCGCCTCCCGATACCTTCTTTAAGATCTGGAAATTCGGCGACTGGAACAGCCTGCGCATACGCTGTGAGGGCCGCTACCCGCGCATTAATACATGGCTCAACGGAACCCACATGGCGGAACTGGATGCCGCCACGCTCGAGACCCCGCATTATGACCGGGACGCCGTGGCCCGCCTGCTGGGCCGCCAGGGCCACATCGCGCTGGAGGTCCACAACAGCCCCGACGAGTTGTGGCTGGGGAGCGAGCGCTGGCGCCCCGGCAAGGTCTGCCGCTACCGCAATATTTTCATCAAGCCGCTTGCTTAAAGCCGCTCGATTCAGCGGTGCAACCGGTTATAATCGATGCTGGAGTCCGAAATCCGCCATGAAACCATCGTCTCGCCGCAACTTTCTCGCCACCGGGCTGGCACTCCCCGCCGCCGGGCTGGCAAACGCTCAACAGGCCGCGTCCACGGCATCTCCGGCATCGAAAGAGGTCAAGCTGACCTATCGAACCCTCGGCAAGACGGGTCTCAAGGTGACCTCGCTTTCCTTCGGTTGCATGACCACGTCGGACGGCACGGTCATCGAGCGCGCCGCCGATATGGGCATCATTCACTTCGATACCGCGCGCAGCTACCAGAACGGGAATAACGAGCGCATGGTAGGGGCGGCCCTGAAGGGCAAGCGGCAGAAGGTAGTCCTTTCGAGCAAGACCGAGGGCGTGGACAAGGCGGAAGCCCTGGCGCAACTCGATACCAGCCTCCGGGAACTGGGCACCGACTACCTGGATATCTGGTACCTGCATATGAAGAACGAACCGGCCGATGTGAGGGATGACCTGCTGGAAGCCCAGCGCATCGCCAAGAAGGCCGGAAAAATCCGCTTCGCCGGCGTGAGCACGCATTACAACATGGATAAGATGCTGCCCTATATCGTCAAACTGGGGCAGACCGATGTCATCCTGACCACCTACAACTTCGCGATGCACTCGGTGGATTCCGCCAATAACACCAACGCCCAGGCGCCCAAATCGGATATGACCGCGGCCATCCGCGCCGCGCGGCAGGCCGGAGTTGGAATTGTGGTCATGAAAGCGCTGGCTGGCGGCGTGACGCGCGTAGGGCGCGGCGACCGCCTCTACGGAGCCGATCAGCGCGCGCTCGCCGATACGCTCAGCCACCCCGGTGTGCCGGTGGCCGCCATACGGTGGGTGCTCAAGAACGAGTCGGTGGATACGGCCATCGTATGCATGACCGATTCCGATCAGCTCGACGATAATGTGCGCGCCATGGCGCAGCCGTTTTCGGCAGCCGACGAAAAGCTGCTGGCCCGGCAGTTGGCCTACATCGGTCCGCGGTATTGCCGCATGTGCGGCTCCTGCGGCGGCGTCTGCGATAAGGGCGTGCCGGTATCCGACGTACTGCGCTTCCTGACGTACGCCGAAGGCTACGGCCAGTTCCCCCTCGCCCGCGAGCGCTTCCTGGAATTGCCCGAGCATGTGCGCGCCATACGCTGCGAGGATTGCGCCACCTGCTCGGTCGATTGCCCCAACGGCGTCCACGTGCGCGAGCGCGTCAGCCGCGCGCAAGAGATCCTGGCGTAGGCGCGGCGCCCTGCCGCCGCTCGAGACGCAACCCCGCGCGGCCTTGCCGGACCCTCCCGGTCAGGCCGCCGCTAGGGTCGACTTGCCCGTGCTAAGCTCTTCTTTCCATGAGCGATTGCCATCCTTTACTTGAGGGCTTCCCGGTCGTGACCGCCATTCCGATCCTGTGGGGGGATGAGGATGCTTTCGGCCACGTCAACAATGTGACTTACCTGCGCTGGTGCGAGAGCGTGCGCGTGGAGTATTTTTGCCGCATCGGGTTCTTCCCGCCGCTTCCGCCCACCGCCACGGGCCCCATCCTGGCCAGCCTGAAATGCGATTACAAGTGGCCGCTCACCTTCCCGGACACGGTTGAAGTGGGCGCGCGCGTCACGCGCATCGGCACCGCGAGCTTTCGCATGGAACACCGCATCGTGAGCCGCAAGCTGAACCGCCTGGCGGCGGAGGCGGAATCCGTCCTGGTGGTGCTCGATTACGGGGCGGGCAAATCCGTGCCGCTGCCCGCGGAGACGCGCGGCCGGATCGCCGAGATCGAGGGCCGCTCCTTCGACCTTTGAGACCGCCTCCGTCGCCCGATTTCTGCCGTTTGGCCCTACGCGGGGCGGCGATGTTGTTATAATAGACTCGTTCCGCCCAGGCCATTCAGAATACCTTTATGTTCCTCAGTGTCAAAGAGATGGAACTTCGGAAGGTCCGTTTCGACGAGACCTTCCCGCCGGGACGGATCGATTTTTCGGGCGAGGAAGTGGAGCAGAACTCCCCCCTGTGCGCGACCGGAACGGCCGAATTGATGGCGCATTCGGATGGGGAAGTGGAGATCCGCGGAAGTTATCGCGTCCAGATGCGGAGCCAGTGCGACCGCTGCCTGGGAGACGCGCTGTTTCCGCTGGAGGCCAGCTTCGATTTGTATTACCGGCCGGTCTCGGTGATCGCGCGAGATGAAGAAGTCGAGATCCATGAGGGCGATACCGAGATAGGTTTTTACCAGGGTGGCGGCTTGGAGTTGGAGGATATCCTCCGCGAGCAGGTATTGCTGGCCTTGCCCATGCAAAGGGTTTGCAGCGTAGTTTGCAAAGGAATTTGTCCGGTTTGTGGCGGAAACAGAAACGAGACCGCGTGCGATTGTAGGGCCGCCAGCGCCGGCGACCGCTGGGAATCGCTCCGCAAGCTGGATCTCTGAGCCATTCCGGTATTGACACCGCACACGCGGATGAGATTTGCTGAGGTAGAGATATGCCGAATCCGAAACGCAGACATTCCCAAAAGCGGACGAGTACCCGCCGCGCGCACGACGCGCTGAAGACACCGGGCGTTTCCGAGTGTCCCAATTGCCATGAGGCCAAGCTGCCCCACCGGGTGTGCCCGCACTGCGGCCAATATAAGGGCCGCGAAGTAGTCGAGGTAGCGCAGGAATAAGCCCGGCGCGAGACATGCTCACCATTGCGGTCGATGCAATGGGCGCCGATCGGGCCCCCAAAGTGGAAGTCGAGGGTGCGGTTCGCGCCGCCAGGAACCTGGGAGTCAAGGTCATCCTGGTGGGCCGGCAGGAAGTCGTCGGCCAGGAATTGGAGTTGCATGAAGACCGCCGCGACCTTCCCATCAGCATAGTGGACGCCCGCGACGTGGTCACCATGGAAGACAGCGCCGCCAAGGCTTTCCGCGCCAAGCGCGACAGCTCCATACGGGTGGCCGCGCGTCTGGTGCGCGATGGTTCGGCGGCGGGGTTCGTATCGGCCGGAAACACCGGCGCTGTGATGGCCACCGCCAAGATGGTGCAGGGCGTGTTGCCGGGAGTGGACCGGCCGGCCCTGGTGGGCATCCTGCCCACGGCCAGCGGTTCGCCCGCTGTGCTGGTGGATGTGGGCGCCAACGTGGGCTGCACGCCTGCCATGCTGTGCCAGTTTGCGGTGATGGGCGAGATCTACTCGCGCGTCGTCCTGCGCCGGCCCAAGCCCCGCGTGGGTCTGCTTTCGATCGGCGAGGAAGAGCACAAAGGCAATGAGCTGACGCGCGCGGCCACACCTTTGCTGAAAATGCTGAACCTGAACTTCATCGGCAACGTGGAAGGCGGCGACATCTACGGCGGCCAGGTGGACGTGATCGTGTGCGACGGCTTCATCGGCAACGTGGCGCTCAAGGTCAG
Source organism: uncultured Solibacteraceae bacterium (assembly GCA_964427655.1). Classification (GTDB taxonomy): domain Bacteria; phylum Acidobacteriota; class Terriglobia; order Bryobacterales; family Bryobacteraceae; genus CAVQNQ01. Next base: position 9,741 of record CAYRWE010000128.1, read on the forward strand.
TGAAGGCCTGGGCGACATGGTCAAACGCCTGCTCCAGGAATCGCTCGAGGCCAACATCAAGCGCAAGCTCGGATACGTGCTGGCCAAGGCGGCCTTCCAGGATTTCCGCAGGCGCCTGGATTACTCCGAATACGGCGGCGCGCCGCTGTTGGGAGTGCGCGGGGGAACCATTATCTGCCATGGGCGTTCCAACGCCAATGCCATCATGAACGCCATTCGTGTGGCGGCGGAGTTCTCCGTCGGAAACGTCAACCAAGGTATCGAGGAAGAGCTGCGCGGACGCCAGCGCGTAGCCGGAGACTGATCCCATGCGGGCGGTTGGGCCGCTTCTGCTCCTTCTGACGGGCGCCGCCTGGAGCCAGAGCAGCGACTTGGTGCGCTGGAGTCTCGCGGCCGAACCGAATACGGCGCCTCCGGGCGGCAGCCTGGCGATCCGGGCCGCAGCGCAGATCGAGCCGGGTTGGCATCTCTATTCGGCCTCCACGCCGGCCGGGATTCCCACTTCCTTCCAACTGGCGTCCAATCCGGTGGTGGAGCGCGTGCGCGTCCTCCAGTCGCCTCCCCGGCGCGCCTACGACGCCAATTTTGAAGCGGACACCGAGACCTACGAGGGTCAGGTCGTTTTCCTGCTGGTATTGCGGCTGAAGAAGGACGCCCCGGCCGGCCCGGTGGAGCTGACGGTCAACACGCGCTATCAGGTTTGCAACGAGACGCAGTGCGTGCCGTCGCGGTGGTCGGGGACGGTGGCGTTCACGGTGGACCCGGCGGCCCACGACTCGGTTCCGATTTTTGCCGGATACGCGGAGGCGAAACCGCCCGCCCCGCCGAGTAGCGGTTCCGCGACCGCTACCGCGCCGGCCCAGAGCTGGGGCACGTTCCTGCTAGTGGCATTCGGCTTCGGGCTGGCCAGCATCTTCACGCCCTGCGTCTTCCCCATGATTCCCATCACCATGTCCTACTTCCTGAACCGGGAAGCGGGCGGCCGCGCCGATGGCGTGCGGCAGGCCGTGGTTTTCTGTCTGGGAATCGTGGTGCTTTTCTCGGGCATCGGCCTCGCCATCACCGCGATTCTGGGGCCGTTTGGGGTGGTCCAGCTCGGCTCGAATCCCTGGGTCAACGGCTTCATCGCGGCGCTCTTTATCGCCTTCGGCTTGAGCCTCCTGGGAGCCTTCGAGATCACCATCCCGTCGACCATCCTCACGCGCCTGAACCAATCCTCCGGCCGGGGTGGCTTTGCCGGCACGCTGCTCATGGGCCTGACGTTTTCGCTGGCCTCTTTCGCCTGCGTGGGGCCGTTTGTGGGCACGCTGCTGGCGGCCTCGGTGACCGGCGGCGGCGCGCGGCCCCTGGCCGGGATGGTGACGTTCGCTACCGGCCTAGCGCTGCCGTTTTTTCTACTGGCGCTGTTCCCCTCGTATCTGAAGCGGCTGCCTCGCAGCGGCGGCTGGATGGCCCGCGTCAAGGTCGTGATGGGCTTCGTGATCCTGGCCGCCAGTTTGAAATACCTGAGCAGCCTCGACCAGGTGCTGCGCTGGAACCTGCTCACGCGTGAGCGCTTCCTGGCGGCGTGGATCGTGCTCTTCGCCATGGCGGGCCTGTACCTGCTGGGCTTCCTGCGCCTGGAAGGCATTAACGCGGACGACCGCATGGGGCTGGGGCGGCTGCTGATCGGGATGGCTTTTCTGGTCTTCGCCATCAGCCTGTTACCGGGTATGTTCGGCGGGCAGTTGGGCGAGCTGGATGCCTACGTTCCCGCGTCGGCCGGCGGGACGGCGATCGGGGGAGGCGTCGGGGCGTCGCAGCCAACTCTCGCATGGATGAAGGATCAATATCGCGAGGCGCTCGACCGCGCGCGTCGCGAGCGAAAGCTGGTATTTATCGATTTCACCGGATACGCCTGCGCCAACTGCCACTGGATGCGCGCCAACATGTTCACGCGCCCGGAGATCGCCGCGGCGCTCCCGGGTTTCGTCCTGCTGGAGTTGTATACCGATGGCACGGACGCGGTCTCGGAAGCCAACCAGAAGCTGCAACTGGCCAAGTTCAACACAGTGGCCATCCCGTTCTACGCCATACTGGATCCGGACGAGAAGGTCGTGGCCACTTTCGCCGGGCTGACTAAAGATCCCGCCGAATTCCTGGCGTTTCTCAAAAAGGCGCCGGCCGGGGCACCTGCCGCGACGGCCCCGGCTGAGCCGCCTGCCGCGACGCCGGGCGCGCTGCCGCGCGTCACATCGCTCGATGGCCGCCCGCTCGATCCGTCGGCTTTCGGGGGCAAAGTCGTGGTGGTGAACTTCTGGGCCACTTGGTGCGTGCCGTGCATCGAAGAGATCCCCAGCTTCAACAAGCTGAATCGCGATCTGGCGGCGAAGGGAGTCGCGGTGGTGGGCGTTTCGATGGATGAGGAAGGCGCCGCGCGCGTGGCGCCGTTTCTGAAGAAGCACCCCATGGAATACACCGTGGCGCTGGGGTCGGACGCCGTAACCAAACAATTCGGTCTGGATGAGTTGCCCGTCACCGTGGTCTTCGATCGCTCGGGCAAACAGGTCAAGCGCTTCGCAGGCTTCACGCCCGAGGGCGCGTTGCGCGAGACCATCCGGCAGGCGCTGTGAGGCGCGCTGGCATTGGCCGGCTAATTCATAATGTAGTCCGTCATCAGCCCCAGAAACTCCTCGGGGGAACGGACAGATTTCTGTTGCCCGGAAGCCAGTGTCACAAAGCAAGGCATTGTCGCGGTGTCCGAGAGGAGCGTGTAGTAACAGTAGCCATATTGTTTATTCGCAAAGGCATCTAAAATGTGGGTGCCGACCGTGAAAACGCCTTGGGCGGCGCTATTGGGGGCGATAAACTGGCGGCTGTCAATCTTGACGAAGCACTTGTTGAGCCGTGCGTTGTAATGATAGCTATAGTCGAGAGTGGTTGACTTCGGCCATCCTCCCTCGGCGGCTTCGATCCCGAATACCTGGCGGGCTTGCCGGGCACATTCATTTTCAGCGTTGGAATTCTCGACGGCGGCGAGTTTCCGGGAGGGCAGCTTTGGTGCACTGAGAGATCCAACCTTTGCCTGGAGCTCTTGATTTTCCTTCAGCAGTCGCAGAATGCAGTGAGCGTCGAAAGCAGTCAAACCGAGGACGACTGGTACTAGAACTACTAGACGGTTCATCCTATTCGTGAGCATAGCACAACCGCATTCGAAAGTACGGCGGCCCTGCCTTTGGCAAGAGTCGCGCTTTAGGACGAGGCGGGGGGATCCTCTGAACGGGCGACCAGCGAAATGGCTGCGCGGCGGCGGCTACCCGACGATCACGACGGTCACTTCGCCCGGCCCGTGCACGCCGCGCACCAGGATCTGCTCGATGTCGGCCGTGCGGCTGGGCCCTGTGATCAGCACCATCGAGCTGGTCTCGCCCGAAGGGCAGGGGTGCAGCGAAAACAGCTCGTCGAGGCCGGTCAGGATGCGCTCGCGCGGCACCACGGCGATGTGCGCCGGCGGCAGAAGCGAGATCATGCGCGCCTCGCGCGGGCTCGAGATCATGACCAGCGTGCCGGTGTCGGCCAGGATGTAATCGGCCGAGGTGATGCCGAAATTCATGGTGGCGCAGAGTTCCCGCAGTTCGGCGCGGTCCGTGACGCCCGAGCGAACCTCGGGCAGCGCCGCGATCCCGCATTCCACCAGGTAGGGCGCGTTCGAGGCCACCGCGCACTTTCCGGCGATGGCGTCCGCCACGAAGGCGCGGGCTTCCTCCGGCGTGGCGGCGAGATGCACACGGCCGGCCAGTTGCTCGAGGCGCGTGCGGAAGCTCGCGATGCGGCTTTCCATATCGACCAACGGGATGCGGATGCGCGGCGCGGGCAACTCCGGTGCCGCCTGTCCGGGACTGCGGCCGAGCGCCGTGCGGATGCGATGCAGGATATGATCGCGGGACATCAGCGGAGCCTCCACAACTCGCGGAAACTCTTGCGCGGCGCGGGCGGCAGATCGCGCTGGCTCAGCCAGGTTCGCAGCGGGCCGAAGTTCATCAGAGCGGGAACCTTGCTAATCCAGGCTCCGTTATCCGATGGCGCCGTGGCGGCGGCCACGCGCCCGGCCATCTCGTACAGGCGAGGGTGGGTCATGATCCAGGCGAACAGGCGGAAAGACAGCCTCTCCAGCAGATTCTTCCGGTCGCGTGCCTCGGCTTTGCGGACTTCGCCGCGCAGGCTCAGCAGCAGTTCGGGGATCTCGATCTTGACCGGGCAGACCTCC